>JAZOQP010000051.1:0-32358 GCA_045656145.1 Acutalibacteraceae bacterium | reverse complement strand
GGAAGAGGTAATCTTCGATAAGGTTGTTGCTGTAAAGAACACAACTTTAAAAGTTGGCAAACCTTATGTTAAGGATGCTGTTGTAAAGGGCTCCGTTATTAAGAACGGTAAGGGCAAGAAAATCACAGTTTTCACCTACAAACCCAAAAAAGGCAGCGCGCGTAAAATGGGCCACAGACAGCCCTACACTAAGGTACAGATTAACGAAATCGGTTAATTATGACTAAAGTGTTATTTATGAAAGATGGCGAAAGAATTATAGGTTTCTCCATCAATGGTCATAGCTCGAAAAACAGCGATGACGAATTTGGCAAAATTGTTTGCAGCGCAGTATCTTCTGCGGCTTATATGGCGGCAAATACCATTTTGGAGATAATAGGGGATAAGGCTCAGGTCGAAGTTTCCGAAGCTAAAATGGAGTTAAAGTTAAATAAGCCAAGTAACGAAACCGATATAGTATTGAAAGGTTTCAAACTGCATATTGAACAATTAGCCGAGCAGTACAGCAACAATATAAAAATTTCGGAGGTGTAATTCATGTTAAAGATTAACATTCAGTTATTTGCTCATAAAAAAGGTGTGGGTTCTACTAAGAATGGTCGCGATAGCGAGTCTAAGCGCCTTGGCGTAAAGCGTGGAGACGGTCAGTTTGTTTTGGCTGGTAACATCCTCGTTCGCCAGAGAGGAACTCATATCCATCCCGGTAACAATGTTGGTAAGGGTTCTGATGATACCTTATTTGCTTTAATCGATGGAAAGGTTAAGTTCGAAAGAGTTGGCCGCGATCGTAAGCAGGTAAGCATTTATGCTGTTGAGCAGTAATCAAACCATTGAAGGCTCGGGATACCCGAGCCTTTTATATTTATTTAACTAAAAAGGATAAAAGTTATGTTTGTTGATGTTGCTAAAATACATCTAAAAGCGGGAAATGGCGGTAATGGCGCCGCAACATTTCATCGCGAAAAATATGTGGCGGCAGGCGGCCCTGATGGTGGCGATGGCGGCAAGGGCGGAAGTATTATCTTTCGCGCGGACGATAATTTATCAACACTTGCTGATTTCCGCTATAAGAGAAAATATGTTGCCGAAAACGGAGAAAATGGCGGCGGCTGTCGTTGCACAGGAAAAAGTGCTAAAAATTTAGTAATTTCGGTGCCCCGAGGAACACTCGTTAAAGAGGCAGAGAGCGGCAGAATCATTGCAGATATTTCGGATGATGAGCCCGTTGTTATTGCTAAAGGCGGTAATGGTGGCTGGGGTAACTGGCATTTTTCTTCTTCAACCCGTCAAATCCCCCGTTATGCCAACGATGGCCAAAAAGGCGAGGAGCTTGATGTAACGCTTGAATTGAAATTGCTTGCCGATGTTGGCTTAATTGGTTTCCCAAATGTTGGTAAGTCAACGCTTGTATCGGTTGTAAGTGAAGCAAAGCCGAAGATTGCTAACTATCATTTCACAACTCTAACTCCCGTTTTAGGCGTTGTAAGAATTGATGAGGGCGCTTCCTTTGTTATGGCCGATATCCCGGGACTTATTGAAGGCGCAGGCGAAGGCGTAGGCTTAGGACACGAATTCTTGCGCCATGTTGAGCGTTGCAGAATGCTTTTGCACGTTATTGATATTTCGGGAAGCGAGGGTAGAGACCCTATTGAAGATTTCGAAAAAATCAATCGCGAACTCGCAGTATTTTCCGAGGAATTAACTAATAGACCCCAAATAATAGTTGGTAATAAATGCGACCTTTTGGAAGAGGAAGAAATAGATAAGTATAAAACCTATTTCGAAGAAAAAGGATATGATTTCTTTCCAATTATGGCGGCTATTGCCGAGGGCACCGATGCCCTTATAAAATGTGTTGCGGCACGTTTGCAGGAGCTTCCGCCCATAATTAAATATGAGAGCGAAATTGAAACCGTAATTACCGAATTTAAACCCAAAGAAACCTTTAAAATTAATATTCGAGATGGTATTTTCTATGTTGATGATGCCGATTGGGTTGATGATATTATGAATAAGGTTGACCCTGATGATTATGAATCGCTTCAGTATTTTGAGAGAGCGCTTCGCTCAAGCGGCATTATAAAGGCGCTTGAAAAGGCGGGTATTAAAGAGGGCGATACCGTAAGCGTTTGCGGTGTAGAGTTTGACTATATACCATAAGGAGTTATTATGGATGCTAAATTATTAAATCCATCGGTTTTGTCCTTTGTTGGAGATGCGGTATATGGGCTTTATGTTCGCGAAAAATTGGCCGAAATAAACAGACCTTCAGGGCAACTTCATTCGCTATCGGTAAGGTTTGTTAATGCTAAATCTCAAAGCGAGGCATTTAAGTTTATTGAACCGTTATTAACCGAAACTGAAATTTCGGTTTTTAAAAGAGGGCGAAATTTTCATACAGGAAACACCCCAAAAAATGCAACAAAGGGAGAATATCATACTGCAACAGGTCTTGAAACCCTTTTCGGATTTTTGCATTTATCGGGAGAACTTGATAGAGAAAAAGAATTATTTAGAATAATTTGGGAAAACTTTTCACAAGAAATCTAAAAAATGAGGTGTTCTTGTGGAATATAAAAGGTGCATTAAAGATTTTTTATATTGGTTAATAGGGTGCGCTGTTTATTCTTTTAGCGTTGTATCTTTTTTAGAACCAAATAAAATTTCGCCGGGAGGATTTACAGGCGTTGCAACCATTCTTTCGGCGGTTACCCCAATTCCATCGGGTACAATCTTGTTAATCCTTAATGTACCGCTTATGCTCTTTGCATTGAAAAAATTAGGCGGCGGTTTTATCTTAAAAACCGTCGCCGTTACTTTTATTCTTTCTTCAACTTTAAATATTGCGGAAATTATGTTCCCGAAATTTTCATTAAACCCCGTTTTAGCCGCGGTTTTTGGTGGAATTATTTCGGGTTTTGGCATTTCTTTAATTCTAATTAGCGGCGCCACAACGGGTGGGGTGGATATTATTGCTCATTTTATAAACTCTAAAAGACCGCATATTTCGGTGGGCAGGGTAATAATGGTTTTTGATGCACTTGTTATAATGCTTTCTGCTTTTATTTATGCTAATATTGAAAGTGCGCTTTTTAGCCTCATAGCAATTTATGCCGCAACGCAGGTAATAGATAGTATGCTTTATGGTGCGGATAAAGGGAAAATTGTTTTAATTGTAACTAAGAAAAGCGGGACAATAGTTGAAAGGGTATCAACTGAACTCGGGCGCGGAATAACCAGAGTTTCTTCAAAAGGTGGCTTTACAGGGGAGGATAATGAACTCCTTCTTTGCGCTGTGAGAAAATATGAGGTTGCAAATCTTATAACCCTTATTAAAGAGGCCGACACAAAGGCTTTCACGGTTATAACCGATGCGGGTGAGATAATAGGGCAGGGTTTTAAAAATATTTAGTTGATTTTCTTTTTAATTACTGATAAAATTAAATAAAGAAAATTAAGGAGTGATTATATGCCAACCGTTAACATTAAGAAATTAAGGGAAAATGCAATAATACCAACCTATGGCTCTGAGTTTGCCGCAGGTGCCGATTTATATGCCTGTTTAGAAGATGATATCATTATAGGCTCAGGGGAGACTGTTTTGGTTCCAACCGGAATTGCTGCCGAAATTCCTGTAGGCTATGCAGGCTTAATTTATGCCAGAAGTGGAATTGCCTCAAAAAGAGGACTTGCTCCTGCAAATAAAGTAGGTGTTGTTGATGCCGATTATCGCGGAGAGATTATGGTGGCGCTTCATAACCATTCAGCGTCTTCTCAGGCAGTTGGCAAAAATGAGCGAATTGCTCAGCTTGTAATTGCGCCTTTCTTAAGCGTTCAGTTTAATGAGGTTGAGGAACTAGAGGATACCGTTCGCGGTGCGGGCGGCTTTGGCTCAACCGGCACAAAATAAACATAAAAAACCCCGAGTTTCAAAGCTCGGGGTTTTCATTTAAAAACAAACCCCTGACCGAGTTTAGTCAGGGGTTAAGATTTTTATTTATGAATGTTTCCGCTTTCTTTTGTTATAACATCATGAGCGCCGCCCTCAATAATACTTGTTGCACTAACTAAGGTAAGCTTAGCTTTTTGCTGAAGTTCGGGAATTGTAAGTGCGCCGCAGTTACACATTGTTGAACGAACCTTTGCAAGAGAAATTGCAACGTTGTCTTTAAGAGTTCCGGCATAAGGAACATAAGAGTCAACGCCCTCTTCAAATGATAATTTCTTATCACCGCCAAGGTCATATCTCTGCCAGTTACGAGCTCTGTTTGAGCCTTCACCCCAATACTCCTTAACATAGGAGCCGTTAACCATAAGCTTGTTTGTGGGGCTTTCATCAAAACGAGCGAAGTAGCGACCGAGCATCATAAAGTCGGCACCCATAGCAAGAGCCAAGGTCATGTGATGGTCGTGAACAATACCGCCATCCGAGCAAACCGGGATATAAACGCCGTGCTTTTCAAAATATTCATCTCTTGCCTTGCAAACATCGATAAGAGCAGTAGCCTGTCCTCTGCCAATACCCTTGGTTTCTCTTGTAATACAGATTGAACCGCCGCCGATACCAACCTTAATAAAGTCAGCGCCTGCGTCAGCCAAGAAGTTAAAGCCATCGGCATCAACAACGTTACCGGCACCAATCTTAATCTTATCGCCATATTTTTCTCTGGCGAATTTAAGGGTTCTAGCCTGCCATTCGCTAAAGCCTTCGGAAGAGTCAATGCAAAGAACATCGGCACCTGCCTCAACTAAAGCGGGAATACGCTCTTCGTAGTCTCTGGTGTTAATACCTGCGCCTACAACATAGCGCTTGTCGGAATCTAGGAGTTCGAGCGGATTTTTCTTGTGTAAATCATAGTCCTTGCGGAAAACGATTGACATAAGGTTACCATTCTTATCAATAACGGGAAGAGCATTAAGCTTGTTATCCCAAATAATGTTGTTAGCCTCTTTTAAGGTAACATCATCATAAGCATAGATAAGCTTTTCAAAAGGAGTCATAAAATCACGAACGAGTGTATCGGGAGCCATACGGCTAACACGATAATCGCGAGAGGTTACAATACCGAGAAGCTTTCCGTGGGCTGAACCATCTTCGGTTACAGCAACGGTGGAGAAACCGTTTTCTTCTTTTAAAGCAATTATATCAGCAAGGGTCTGGTCGGGCTTAATATTTGAAGCGCTTGTAACGAAACCTGCCTTGAAGTTTTTAGCGCGGGCTACCATAGCCGCCTCATCTTCGATAGACTGTGAGCCATAAATAAATGACACACCGCCTTCTTTAGCGAGAGCTACCGCTAACTTTTCACCTGATACCGACTGCATAATAGCGGATACCATAGGAATATTGAGTGAAATTGCAGGTTCTTCACCCTTCTTGAATTTAACAAGCGGGGTCTTAAGGCTAACATTTGCAGGAATGCAATCAGCCGAAGAATAACCGGGCACTAATAAGTACTCATTAAAGGTGTGTGAAACATTTTCGAAATAATAAGCCATTTTATCTTCCTCCGTTAAGTTTTATTTTTACGATTATATAACAAAACAGGGTGTAAAGTCAATAACATATTATAAAAAAATAAAATTATTTTATCTTGCTTAATTATAACTTCATAAATTTTGCGTAAATATTAAAATTAATGCTTGATTTTTGTTTCCGCCTATGATATAATACTTTGGCTAATGTAAATTAGCAAAATAATACACACATTCCGTTATGTGCAGAGGTGTCATTTTGATACGAATGATAACTGTAACTGTAGGCGGGATGGAGGGAAAACCTCAGGAGGAAAAAGACATGGCAGTAGTATCAATGAAACAGTTGCTCGAAGCTGGCGTTCACTTCGGCCACCAAACTAGAAGATGGAATCCTAAAATGGCTCCTTACATCTTCACAGAACGCAATGGCATCTACATTATCGACCTTCAGAAGACCGTTAAGAAGTTAAACGAAGCATATTTATTTGCTCGTGATATCGTTGCTAACGGCGGAGATATCCTTTTTGTAGGTACCAAGAAGCAGGCTCAGGATTCTGTTAAGGAAGAAGCTATCCGTTGCGAAATGCCCTTCGTAAATGCTCGTTGGCTCGGCGGTATGCTCACAAACTTCACAACTATTCGCGGCAGAATCAGAAGATTAAAGCAGCTTCGCGAAATGGAAGAGAATGGCACATTCGATCTTCTTCCCAAGAAGGAAGTAGCTCAGCTTAAGCTCGAAATTGAAAAGCTTGAGAAGTTCCTTGGCGGTATTGAAAATATGAACAAGATTCCGGGCGCTTTATTTATTGTTGACCCGAGAAAAGAAAGAATTGCAGTTGCAGAAGCTAAGAAGCTCGGTATTCCGATTATCGCTATCTGCGATACCAACTGTGATCCTGATGAAGTAGACGCTGTTATCCCCGGTAACGATGACGCTATTAGAGCAGTTAAGCTTATTGCTGAAACTATCGCATCTGCAGTTATCGAAGCTCGTCAGGGTGAGCAGGGTGCTGCTGAAGAAACTGCTGAAGAAGCAGTTGCTGAAGAAGTAGCAGAAGAAGCAGTAGAAGCTGCTGAATAATAAACATTTAATAATATTCAGGAGGAATAAAAAATGGCTTTTACAGGAAAAGACGGACAGGCTTTACGCGAAAAAACCGGTTGCGGTATGATGGATTGCAAAAAGGCTCTTACCGAGTGCGATGGCAACATGGAAGCCGCAGTTGACTATTTAAGAGAAAAGGGACTTGCTTCTCAGGCTAAGAAGGCTAGCCGCGTTGCCGCTGAAGGTACCGTTTGCGCTATCGTTAAGGATGGTGTTGGTGCTCTCGTTGAGATGAACGCTGAGACTGACTTCGTTGCTAACGGTGCTGAATTCAAGGCTCTTGCAGAGAAAATCACAAACATTGTTATCGAGCAGAATCCTGCCGATATGGATGCTTTACTTGCTTGCAAGCAGGATGGTATGACTGTTGAAGAGATGGTTCAGGAGTTATTCCTTGCTATCCGCGAGAATATTAAGGTTCGTCGTTTCGCTCGTTTCGAGGGCAAACTCGTTTCTTATGTTCACGGCGGCGGTAAAATCGGTGTTATGGTTAACTTTGATACAGATGCTGATGCTGCAAACGATGCATTAATCACTATGGGTAAGAATGTTGCAATGCAGATTGCAGCTATGAACCCTGCTTATCTTGATGAGGCTTCTGTTCCTGCAGAGGTTATCGAGAAGGAAAAGGAAATCCTTATCGCTCAGATGAAGGAAGATCCCAAAATGGCTAACAAGCCTGATATGGTTCTCGGCAAAATTGTTGAGGGTAAAATCGGCAAATACTATAAGGAAAACTGCTTAGTAGAGCAGCAGTTCGTTATGGATGGCGACTTAACCGTTGGCAAATATGTTGACTCTGTAGCTAAGACACTTGGCGCAGATGTTAAGATTGCTTCTTTCGTTCGTTTCGAGAAGGGCGAAGGCATTGAGAAGCGTGTTGACGATTTCGCTAACGAAGTTGCAAGCATGATTAAATAAAAAAATTCGATTTTTATTCCGCATTCGTAAGAGTGCGGAATTTTTTTATGAATTTTTAAAAAGGTATTGACAAATATAAGTGCAGAGGTTATTATTTATGCGAAAAGTAGGCAAAAGGTCGTGGTAAAATGAAAAATAAATATAAAATAGCCGAAATTGAAGATATGAGCCCAGAGCGCATAAAAGAAATGCAGGATAATGTGCTTAAAAATTATCAAAAAGCCGATAAATCTAAGCCGCTTAGCGTTCTTTTTAAAATATGTAAGGGCTTTTATGGTAAGCTCTTTCTTTCGGCAATTTTTTGCGTTTTGCAGTTAAGCGTTATGCTTGTTATGCCTATTGTAACGGCAAACACCATTGATGCTATAACCATAGGCGGCGAGAACGCATTGAGGGATATTATTATAAATCTCTCGGTTGCCGTTTTCCTTATGCTTATAAACTATCCTATGCAGCGCCTTTATATGAAGAGCCGTAATGATGTTACTCGCTGCCTTGAAGTCGCTCTTCGTGGCGCAATTGTAACAAAACTTCAAGAGCTCACAATTCAGTTTAATAAAGAAAATGCGGCAGGTAAAATTCATTCAAAAATAACTAACGATGTAAACTCGGTGCGCTCACTTATAATGGCGCTCCACACCAACCTTATACATATTGTTATTAACATTTCAACTATTGCGGGTGTAATTCTTGCTAAGGGTAACCTCGCGGTTTTGGCTTTTTTTGTGGCTTGCGCTCCCATAATGTTGCTTATTTCTAAGCATTTCAGAAAGGATATAAGAGAGAAAAACAGAGAATACCGCAAAAACAATGAGGTTATGAACTCAAAGGTTGTTGATATGGTTAATTTAATACCTGTTACCAAGGCTCATTCGCTTGAGAATTTTGAAATAGAGCGTATGACAGGTTTACTCGGAGCCAATGCCAAAGCGGGATATCAAATTGATGATATTAACGGAAGATTTCATATTTCAAGTTGGCTTTTAATGCAGGCGTTCCGTTTACTTTGCCTTATTTTCACCGTTATTATGGCTTTGAATGGTAGATTAACGGTTGGCGATATTACTCTTTATCAAACCTATTTTACAACATTTTTAAACTATGTTTCGCAGATTTTAAACCTCGTTCCAACCATAACAGCGGGAACCGAGGCAATTCGTTCAATGGGCGAAATTTTAGATTCCGAGGATGTTGAGGAAATCGAAGGAAAGGCAAAAATAGATAATATTCGCGGTGAATTTTCTTTCCTGAATGCCACCTTTGAATACCGTGATGGTTCCAAAAAGGTACTTGATGGCCTTACCCTTAATATTGCGGCCGGCGAAACGGTTGCATTTGTTGGCGAATCAGGTGCAGGAAAATCAACACTTATTAACTTAATAACCGGCTTCTATCTTTGCGATAGCGGTAAAATTATGGTTGATGGCGTTGATATGAAAGATTTAAATCTTAAATCCTATCGTGAAAATCTTGCCGTTGTTCCGCAAAGCAGTATTCTTTTCTCGGGTTCAATGCGTGATAATATAACCTATGGTATTAAAGATGTTAGCGATGAAAAAATTAATGAGATTTTGGAACTTGCCTGCCTTACCGATGTTGTGGCCGATTTACCCGAGGGTATCGATACCCTTATTGGCGAGCGTGGCACCAAGCTTTCGGGTGGTCAGCAGCAGCGTGTGGCTATTGCCCGCGCGCTCATTCGAGACCCTAAAATTATTATCTTTGATGAGGCAACAAGTGCTCTTGATACTGTATCTGAAAAGCATATTCAGCGTGCTATTGAAAATCTTTCAAAGGATAAAACCACATTTATTGTGGCTCATAGACTTTCAACCGTTAAAAATGCCGATAAAATTGCGGTTATTAAGGATGGAAAGTGTGTTGAATTTGGCTCTTATGATGAACTTATGAAGCTTAAAGGCGAATTTTATAATTTCAGAAATTTACAGGTGTAAAAAAATGCGGAAAAATTTTCCGCATTTTTCTTTTTTTGTGAGTTATTTCTAATTGACTTTAATAATATTATAAATTATAATATAATAGATAAAATAAGTTAGGATGTGTAAAGAATGCAACCAACATATAAAAGAGTGTTAATTAAACTTTCAGGTGAAGCCCTTGCGGGCGAAAAGGGAACAGGCATCGATTTTGATAAGGTGCTTACCGTTTGCGAAGCTATTAAGGATTGTGTGGATATGGGCGTTCAGGTAGCGCTTGTTGTAGGCGGCGGTAACTTCTGGCGCGGTAGATCAAGCGGTCAGATGGATAGAACAAGAGCCGACCATATGGGAATGCTTGCAACCGTTATTAATGCATTAGGTCTTGCTGATGGACTCGAGCAGGTAGGATTGGTGGCAAGAGTTGAAACCGCTATTGAGATGCGCGCTATTGCGGAGCCGTATATCAGAAACCGTGCTGTTCGCCATTTAGAAAAAGGCAGAGTGGTAGTTTTCGGATGCGGAACAGGTAACCCCTTCTTCTCAACCGATACCGGTGCGGCGCTGAGAGCCGCTGAAATCGGCGCCGATATAATCTTCAAAGCAACTAATGTTGATGGCGTTTATGATTCCGATCCCAAGAAAAATCCTGATGCCAAGAAGTTCGATACTTTGTCTTATATCGATGTTCTTAATAAGGGACTTCACGTTATGGATAGCACCGCTGCTTCACTTTGTATGGATAATGAAATTCCGATTTTGGTATTCAATCTTAACGACCCGCAAAATATTGTTAGGGCTATGAAGGGCGAAACCATCGGAACAATTGTTAAATAAGGGAGAAAATTTATGAACACTTTAATTAATAACACAGAAGAAAAAATGGAAAAAACCATCGTCGCCTTAGAGCGCGATTACAAGGCAGTTCGCTTAGGAAGAGCAACACCTGCCGTGCTTGATAGAATAACTGTTGATTATTATGGTGTACCCACACCTATTCAGCAGATGGCTGCTGTATCGGTGCCCGAACCCAGAATGCTTCAAATTCAGCCTTGGGATGCTTCAACCTTAAAGGAAATCGAAAAGGCAATTCAGCAGTCGGATATCGGCATTAATCCTCAAAATGATGGCAGAATTATTCGCCTTGTTTTCCCGCCTCTTACTGAAGAGAGAAGAAAAGAGGTAGTAAAAGAGGTTCGCAAAACTGCAGAGGATAGCAAGGTTGCAGTTCGTAACTCTCGCCGTGATGCTTTAGAAAAATTAAAGACTATGAAGAAAAATTCTGAAATAACAGAAGATGATCAGGCAAACGCAGAAAAGAAAATTCAGAACTTAACCGATAAGTTCTGCAAAGAAATCGATGATTTAGCGGCTGATAAAGAAAAAGAAATTTTAGAAATCTAGTTAATTTGCCATCAGGCGTGGGGATGCACACCTGATGGCTTTTTGAAAGGTGCTAATATGTTTTTTAAGAAACAAACCGAAAGAGCCGTGCCAAACCATATAGCAATAATTATGGATGGTAACGGAAGATGGGCAAAGAAAAGAGGATTGCCAAGAAATGCAGGCCATGCTGCAGGCTCCAAAAAATTCAAGGATATTGCCCGTTATTGCAATAAAATCGGGGTTAAGCATTTAACCGTTTATGCTTTTTCAACTGAAAATTGGCGCAGACCCAAAGAAGAGGTTGAGGGCATTATGAACATTTTAAGAGATTATCTTAAAGATTCGAAAAATTACATAAAGGAAAACATTAAACTTTCCTTTATTGGCGATAGAACTCCGCTCCCCGATGATATTAAGAAATTAATGGAAACAAGTGAAAAGGATTCCGAAAATGCAACGGGTCTTACCTGTCATATAGCGGTTAATTATGGCGGCAGAGATGAAATTGTGAATGCTTTAAAGGATATAACCGCTAAGGGAATTGCCTCGGAAGAAATAACCGAGGAGTTAATATCCTCTCATCTTTACACCAAGGATTATCCGGACCCCGAGCTTATCATCAGACCTAGCGGGGAATTAAGACTTTCTAACTTCCTTATTTGGCAGGCGGCTTATAGCGAGTTTTGGTTTTCGGATGTTTTATGGCCTGATTTCAGCGAAAAGGATTTAGATAGGGCTATTGATGAGTTTAACAAACGAAACCGTCGTTTCGGAGGGGTATAATTTATGAAAACCAGAATAATTTCAGCCATAGTAATGGTGGCGATTGTGTCGGCAATTATTTTTTCGTCTCTTTATTTTGAAATACCGTTTATATTGGTGGCGTTTTTAAGTGTTATTAGTGCAACTGCATCTTATGAAATGCTTAAGGGTACCAATATAGTGAAAAATAAGGTGTTAATAATTAGCGCCGTAATTTATTCTGTAGCGGCACAGTTTGTGTATCAATATGCGGCCGAATTTATCTTTATCCCAATGATTTTGTATGCTATAATTTCTATTATTTTTGTTTTTCTGGAGAAATTAAGTTATAAAAGAAAGATTTTTGCGGTATTAGTTCCGGTTATACTTTCTTTTTGCTTTAGAAGCATATTTGTTGTTTTAACAAGCGGAATTGTGCATTTGCTTTTGCTTCTTAATTTTTCTTCTGTTTGTGATACAGGCGCATATTTCGTTGGCGTAACAATGGGAAAACATAAGCTTTGCCCTAAAATAAGCCCTAAGAAAACTGTGGAAGGTGCAGTTGGCGGACTCACAGCGAGCATTCTTGTTTCTATTCTTTTAACAAAGCTTTTTGCATTTCCGAATATGTGGTTAATGGTGGCGCTCACTCCTCTGTTTTGCATTGCGGGTATAATGGGCGACCTTTCGGCTTCGGTTGTTAAAAGAAGGGTTGGCATTAAGGATTACGGCAAAATTATTCCCGGTCATGGCGGAATAATGGATAGATTTGATAGTATACTTTTAATAGCCCCCGTATATATGATTTTATATTTAATAATTTGGTGAATTAAATGAAAGAACTGATAATTTTAGGTTCAACGGGCTCTATAGGAACTCAGGCAATTGAAGTTTGTCTTAAAAATAATTATCGAGTAACCGGCCTTACGGCAGGTAAAAATATTAAACTCTTAGAAGAGCAAGCGAGACTTTTAAAGCCACTGAAAATTGCTTGCAGTGATGAAAAAGCGGCAAAGGAACTAAAAATATCTTTAGGCGATACCGATATTGAAGTTTTATCGGGTATTGAGGGTATTTGTGAGGTGGCTTCAGGCAGGGGAGATACCGTTTTAAATGCGATTGTTGGAATCGCAGGATTAAGACCCACCTTAGCCGCAATAAATTCGGGTAAAAATATCGCTCTTGCTAATAAAGAAACCCTTGTAACCGGTGGCGAAATTGTAAAAAAAGCGCTTAAAGAAAACAAGGTTAAAATTTTACCTGTTGATAGCGAGCATTCGGCAATATTCCAATCCCTTCAAGGCGTGCCCGAGGGAAGTGTTAGGAAAATACTTCTTACAGCCTCAGGCGGACCTTTTTATGCTAAAAAGCGCGAAGAACTGGTTAATGTAACCGCGGCTCAGGCGCTAAAGCATCCGAATTGGTCAATGGGCGCTAAAATCACTATTGATTCTGCAACCCTCATGAATAAGGGACTCGAAGTAATAGAGGCGGTTCATTTGTTTGATGTAAAGCCGAGCGATATAGAGGTGTTGGTGCATAGGCAAAGCATTCTTCATTCGGCAATTGAACTTACCGATGGCGCCGTTATAGCTCAGCTCGGTGTTCCGGATATGAAATTGCCCATTCAATATGCACTTTCTTATCCCGAAAGACTTGGCCTTTGCGAAAAGCCGCTCAGTCTTACCGAAATTGGAAGCCTAACATTTGAAAAGCCTGATATGGAAACCTTCCGTTGTTTGCCTATTTGCATTAATGCAATTAAAGATGGTGGTCTTAAACCCACCGCGGCAAATGGTGCTAATGAAGAGGCGGTTAGACTTTTCTTAGAGGGCAAAATAAAATTCTTAGAGATTGCAGAACTTGTTGAAAATGCAACGAGTGCGCAACCAAGGGTTAAAGATTTCACGGTTGATGATGTCTTTGCGGCAGATAAAGCGGCAAGACAAAAAGTAATAAACAATATTTGTAGGTGATTAAAATATCCGCTATACTTTCATTTTTAAATAATGTTTGGCCTTATGCCGTGGCAGTATTGCTTTTTTTAATTCTCATTATCATTCATGAGTTCGGCCATTTCCTTTTGGCTAAGCTAAATGGTGTAAAGGTAAATGAGTTTGCAATAGGCTTTGGACCCAAGCTTTTTAAATTTCAAAAGGGCGAAACGCTCTATTCTGTAAACCTTATTCCTCTTGGCGGTTATTGCGCTATGGAAGGCGAGGATGAAGAAAGCGATAATGATAGAGCCTTTTGCAATAAAAAGCCTTGGCGCAGATTTTTAATTGTTGCGGCGGGAGCTGTATTTAATATAATTTTAGGTGTTATTTTGGTAGGAATTTCCTTGATTCCGGGCGAAAGATTTTCAACCAAAACCATAGCAAAGTTTTCCGAAAATGCCGTTAGTATAAATTCGGGACTTAAGGTTAATGATGAAATCCTAGCGGTTGATGGAAGAAGAGTTTTTACAACCTATGATTTAAGCTATGCCTTTACAGGTGTTAAGGATGGCAAGGTGGATTTAATCGTTCGCCGAGATGGTCAAAAGGTAGATCTGCCTGATGTTCAGTTTAAAACCGAAGAAATTGATGGAATGAGTTTCATTTCGGTTGATTTCTTTGTTTACGGAAAAGAAAAAAGCTTTTTAGAATATGCCGAGCAAACGGTTTTGCAAACCATCTCTTATGTGAGAGTGATCTGGTTTTCACTTATTGATTTAATAGGCGGAAAGTTTGGAATAAGCGCTATTTCGGGTCCTGTTGGTGTTACTGCGGCAATAGGCTCGGTGGCAAAGCAGAATATATTAAATATTATTCCTGTAATGGCTTTAATAACCATTAATTTAGGTATCTTCAATCTTTTGCCGCTCCCCGCACTTGATGGCGGAAGAATTATGTTTATTCTTTTTGAAATGATTTTTAAAAGAAGTGTTCCGCAAAAGTATGAAGCGGTTGTTCATACCGTGGGAATTATAATACTTTTTGCATTTATGATTTTAATAACATTTAAGGATATTTTAGCTCTAATAACGGGGTGAAAAATTTGACAACTAATAGAGAAACCAAAAAAATTAAAATAGGCAACATAAGCATTGGTGGTGGCTCTCCAATAGCTATTCAGTCTATGCTTAATGCTCCGCATACCGATATAGAGAACAACGTTCGCCAGGCTGTAGAACTTGAAAAAGCAGGCTGCGAAATTGTTAGGGTATCGGTGCCTGATAAGGCGGCGGTAGAACTTATTTATAAAATAAAAGAACAAATTAATATCCCGCTTGTAGCCGACATTCATTTTGATTATCGCTTAGCGCTTGAGGCGGTTAAAGCCGGAGTGGATAAGGTTCGCATAAATCCCGGCAATATAGGAAGCCTTGAAAATGTTAAAAAGGTAGCGTCAGCTTGCAAAGGAGCGGGAGTTCCCATAAGAATTGGCGTTAATTCGGGCTCTCTTGAAAAGGAAATTTTAGCGAAATATGGCGCACCCACCCCTGAAGCTATGGTTGAAAGCGGATTATATCATATATCTCTTCTTAACCGCTTCGATTTTGATGATATAGTGTTATCCCTTAAATCTTCATCGGTTAAAACAACCTATGAAGCCTATTTAAAGGCGGCTGAAGCTACTAATTATCCGCTTCATATAGGGGTTACCGAAGCGGGAACCGAGAAGATGGGCATTATAAAATCTTCTGCCGCGCTTGGAGGACTTTTGTTAAGAGATATTGGCGATACCATCAGAATCTCTCTTACCGATGAGCCTGTAAAAGAGGTCGAGGCCGCAAAGGCTCTCTTAAAGGGAATAGGCCTTAGAAATTCGGGTGTTAAATTTGTTTCTTGCCCTACCTGCGGCAGAACAAAAATTGATTTAATCGGTCTTGCTAAAAGGGCAGAGGAAGAATTAAAAAATATCGATAAGGATATAACGGTCGCTATTATGGGCTGTGTTGTAAACGGACCCGGCGAAGCAAAGGAAGCTGATATCGGCATAGCAGGTGGCGACGGTTGCGGAGTTCTCTTCAAAAAGGACGGAAGCAAAAGAAAAATTTCGGAAGAAAACTTACTTCAGGAATTATTAAAAGAAATCGAAAAGATGTAATGTGGAGGAAGAATAATGGCTTCGGCTAAATTTAATGAAATATTTGGCAATATATTACCTCAAAATATAATAGGCGCATTCAAAACAGCAAGTGTTATAACCTGCAATGTGTCGGACAAGCCAAGAAAAATTGAGGTTAACATTTTGTCGGATACATATATAGAGATTAAAACAATTAAATATGCCGAAGAACTATTAAAGGAAAACCTTACTTTAAGTAATGCAAATATTTCGGCCGAATATTCAAGCGATTTATTAAATGGCGAAATTTGTAAAGATATAGCGGAATATATCAAGCTTAAAAATCCGCTTCTTAACGGATATTTGGATAATGCACAGTTTGAAATTGTTGAAAATAATCTTAACATAGTTTTATCCTTTGGCGGTTTGGAGATTATTGAGTCATCGGATTTCGTTCGCCTTTTCAAAGAAACCGTATCGGTAATGTTTGGAAAAACCTTAAATATTTCTTTTTCGGGTCAAACCGAAGAGGTTGAAATGCCGTTACCTGAACCTGAGCCTGTTATGAGAAAAAAGGTTGAGGCAAAACCGGAAATCAAAGAGGATGAAGAAATTTACAATAATCCTCCAGAAGATGGCCTGCCTATATATCTTAACAGTGCCAAACTTTTTTATGGCAGAAGAATTGATACAAATATAAAAAGGCTTGAGAAAATTGTGCCGCCTGATACTCCCGAGGGCAGAGTGAAAATTTCGGCATTTGGAGAAGTATTTGGCGTTGATATAAGAGAAATCACAACAAAAAGGGGCCAGCAAAAGTTAATTGTTAAGTTTGCTTTTTCGGATGGCACCAATTCCTTTAATGCAAAGGTTTTTGCCGATGCAGAACTTAAAAGCCAATTAAAACCGCTTAAGGATGGAACTTGGGTGGTTGTTAACGGCGATTATGTTTATGATAGTTGGAGCAAAGAGTTTGTTGTTGAAGTAAACTCGCTTGCTTCTTTAAAAAAATATGTTCCCACAGATAATTATGATGGAGAAAAGCGCGTTGAACTCCACCTCCATACCAATATGTCCTCAAAAGATGCCGTTGCAAGTGCTACCGATGCTATCAATACTGCCGCATCTTATGGTCATAAAGCGCTTGCTATAACCGACCACGGCGTTGTTCAGGCATATCCTGAAGCCGCCGCAGCTGTGAAGGCGCTTAGAAAAGCGGGTAAGGAGTTTAAGGTAATATATGGCGTTGAAGCATATTTTGCGGATGATAGTGAAGAAAAGGATTTAACCAAACTTCCGCGTTACCATGGAATAATTCTTGTTAAAAATTTGAGTGGTCTTAAAAATCTTTATAAGATAGTTTCGAGTGCGCATTTGGATAATTTCTATAAGCGCCCGGTATCCTTAAAAAGTGTTATTAATGCTAACCGCGAGGGATTAATTTTAGGCTCGGCTTGTGAGCAGGGTGAACTTTATCAGGCGGTAATTGCAGGCAAAAGTGATGAAGAACTTTTAGAAATTGCTAAATATTATGATTATTTGGAAATTCAACCGCTTGGAAACAATGAGTTTATGGTTAGAAAATCCAAAGAGGTTTTAACCGATAGAAAAGGCAATGTAAAGGAAAATCCTCTAGCTCATGTAACAAGCCTTGAGGTTATTAAGGATTTCAACCGCAAAATTGTGGAGCTCGGCGATAAATTGGGCCTGCCTGTTGTTGCAACGGGAGATGTGCACTTCCTCAGAAAAGAGGATGACATTATCCGTAAAATTCTTATGGCGGGTCAGGGCTATGATGATTTTGATAATCAAGCCCCGCTATACCTTAAAACAACAACCGAAATGTTAGATGATTTTGATTATTTCGGAGAGCGCGCTAAGGAATTTGTTATTGATAACCCGAATAAAATTGCCGATATGATTGATGATGATATAATTCCCGTTCCGGAGGGTAACTATCCTCCCGTTATTGAGGGATCGGATGATGATCTTCGAAATATTTGTTGGGATAGAGCAATGAATACCTATGGGTTTAATGGCGAAATCCCCGAAATAGTTTCTAAGAGGCTTGAAAAGGAACTTAACTCCATCATTAACAACGGCTTCTCAATAATGTATATGTCGGCTCAAAAGTTGGTGGCATATAGTGAACAAAATGGTTATTTGGTAGGGTCTCGAGGAAGCGTAGGCTCTTCGTTTGCCGCAACTATGGCAGGCATTTCAGAGGTTAACCCATTGCCACCGCATTATTATTGCCCAAAATGTAAACATACTGAGTTTTTCGATAAGGGCGAAGTTGGCTCAGGCTTTGATTTGCCTGAGAAAAACTGTCCTCATTGTTCAACTCCTTATAAGAGGGATGGCCATAATATCCCGTTTGAAACATTCTTGGGCTTTAAGGGAGATAAGGTGCCTGATATCGACCTTAACTTCTCTGATGAATTTCAGTCGGAAGTTCAAAAATATACCGAAACACTTTTCGGTAGCGAAAACGTTTTCAAAGCAGGTACAATTTCAACCATTGCCGAGAAAACCGCTTTCGGTTTTGCAAAGGCTTATGCCGAGAAGAAAAATATTGTTTTATCAAGCGCCGAACTTAATCGTTTAGCATCAAAACTGGAGTCTTGCAAAATCAAGACCACAACAGGTCAGCACCCTGCGGGTATGATTATTGTTCCGAGAGATAAAGAAATTTATGATTTCTGTCCCGTTCAACATCCTGCGGATGATGTTAATTCCGATATCATTACAACCCACTTTGATTTCCATTCTATTCATGATACCATTCTAAAGCTTGATGAACTCGGCCACGTTGTGCCAACCACCTATAAGTATTTAGAAGAGTATAGCGGAATTCCCGTTAGTGAAGTTTCAATGAGTGATGAAAAGGTTTATAGCCTTTTCGTTTCAACCGAAGCGTTGGGTGTAACACCCGAACAAATTGATTCTAAAACAGGAACATTCTGTTTGCCTGAATTCGGAACAAAGTTTGTTAGAGAAATGCTTAGCGACTGTAGGCCGAAAAACTTTTCCGACCTGCTCCAAATTTCAGGCCTTTCCCATGGAACCGATGTTTATTTAGGTAACGCTAAGGACCTTATAGATGAAGGCATTTGTACCATTTCCGAGGTTATTGGTACTCGTGATAATATCATGGTATACTTAATTCAGCAGGGAATGGATGAAAGCCGCGCCTTTAAAATTACCGAAACCGTGCGTAAAGGCTTGGTTGCTAAAGGTAAGGTTTCGCCTGAAGAATGGGCTAAGATGGAAGAGGATATGAGAGCTGTTAATGTTCCTGAATGGTATATTAAGAGCTGTTATAAAATTAAGTATATGTTCCCGAAAGCCCATGCGGCAGCCTATGTAATTTCGGCGCTCAGAATTGCTTGGTATAAGGTGTATAGACCTCTTGAATTCTATTGTGCTTACTTTACCGCTCGTCCTGAAGATGTTGATGTTGTAACAATTCTAAAGGGCAAAGAGGCTGTAAAATCCTATATGCAGATGGTTTTAGCAAAGGGTAGAGAAGCCAGCAAAAAGGAATTAGATGTTTATAACAATATGCTCATCTTTAATGAAATGTTAGAAAGAGGCATTGAAATTTTGCCGATAGATATAAATAAATCTCATGCTGTAAAGTTTGTTCCTGAAGATGGCAAAATGCGTCTTCCTTTCGGAGCTCTTTCGGGAGTAGGCGAGCGAGCCGCAATTTCGCTTTATGAAGCGGCACAAAGCGGAGATTTCATCTCGAAAGAAGAGTTTCAGGCGGCGGCAGGCGTTTCCAAGAGCATCATTGCCGATTTGGATGCTATCGGAGCACTTGGCGACCTTCCCGATACAAATCAAATGTCGATGTTTTAACATTTTTGTAACCAATTATTATGCAGTATGCTATATTTTACAAAGCGTACTGCATATTTTTTGTGGAAATACACAAAAAACCTTTAAAAAGGTTGCAAAATTGTAACCTTATGGTATAATAATAACTGTAAATGGTTAAAATTTTGTAACTTTTTAAAGGAAGGTTTTTATGAACGAAAAGATAATGAGTATCCTTTCAAAACTTAATAAAACTCCCCACTTTGTAAAGTTAATATCTTTTGCAGTTATTTCGGCTTCGGTAATTACTGTTAGTCTTTTATCGGCAGGCGTTACTGTTGGTTATAATGTTAATTATGGCGGAACTCAAATAGCTCAGGTTTCTTCTCCTGAAGAATTTGATTTGGCAAAGGGAATAGCCGAAACATTAATTACAGGAGACACCGGCAAAGATTATTTTTATGATGCTGAGTTTTCTCGCGTTGTAACCCTTAAAAGCAGAAGCGAAAATGTGGAAGATGTAGCGGTAAAAATTCTTAATAACACAGCTGAAATAGTATCGGGAAGCGCTCTTACAGTTAATGGTAAGGTTGTTGCTTTAGTTGCAGGCGATACCGATGTTGATAAAATTTTAAATGAAAAGCTTTCAAGCTTTAAGGTTAAAAAATATGAAAGCTCTTCAGAGTTTGTAGATGAAGTAAAGGTTGTTAAAACCTTTATGCCTTTAACCGAGTGCTCTACTGATGAATTAAAGAGTGAGGTTAAGAATCTTAGTGTTAAAACAACGGTTAAAGAAACGGTTGACGTTAAATTATCCTTTAAAACCGTAACTAATCGCACATCCAGCAAAAATGTTGGTTATTATGCCGTAACAACAAAGGGTGTTGAAGGCCTTAAGCAAAAGGTTGATAATGTTACTTATGTTGATGGCGTTGAGGTAAAGCGAGTATCGGTAGAGGATGTAGTTGTTAATGAGCCTGTAAATCAGGTTGTAACGGTTGGCACCGCTCCCTCAAATTCCGGCAGCAGTATGCTTTTCCCAATTCCCAAAAGTTCTAATTATTTTGTAAGTACTTATTATGGCATCGACCCGGGCGATGGAAGAATGCATTATGGTATGGACTTTGCTGTTAGCCGTGGAACTCCGATTTATGCCGCTTTAGATGGCACCGTTGTTGAGGTAGGATATAGAAACGACTATGGTTATTATGTATTGCTTCAACACACAAACGGTCTTAGAACCCGTTATGCTCATAACTCGCAAAATTTAGTAAAGATTGGCCAAACCGTTGCCAGAGGTCAAACAATTGGTCTAGTTGGCTCAACGGGTCGCTCAAGCGGAAACCATCTTCATTTCGAAGTAATAGTAAATGGCAACCGTGTTAATCCCTCAAATTATATTAGATAACTAAAAGAACCGTTAAAGCGGTTCTTTTTTTTAATAAATTCCATTTTTACCCTTGAAACAATTCTTAAAAAACAGTATAATGATAATGTTATTATTTTTTAGCGAGGGAAATTATGGCGAAGTTAGGTTTTGATAATGAAAAATATATAGCGTTGCAGTCGCAAAAGATTAAGGAGAGAATTAAGCTTTTCGGCGGAAAACTTTATTTGGAGTTTGGCGGAAAATTGTTTGATGATTTCCATGCTTCGCGAGTTCTTCCCGGTTTTTCACCTGATAGTAAGGTGAAAATGCTTATGAAGCTTAAGGACCAGGCAGAAATCGTTATCGTAATAAATGCATCGGCTATTGAATCTAATAAAAAGCGCGGCGATTTAGGAATTGGTTATGACCAGGATGTTCTTCGCTTAATTGATGCCTTTAGAGCCATTGGACTTTATGTTGGCAGTGTTGTTATAACCTGCTTTAGCGAGCATTCTTCGGTGCTTAAGTTTGAAAACCGCCTTAAAACCCTCGGAATTAAGGTTTATCGCCATTTCAAAATTGAAAATTATCCCTCGGATATTCCTCATATAGTAAGCGAATCGGGCTTTGGTAAAAATGATTATGTTGAAACCGAGCGTTCTTTGGTGGTTGTTACTGCTCCCGGCCCCGGTAGCGGCAAGATGGCAGTTTGCCTTTCTCAGCTTTATCATGACCATATTAAAGGCATTAAATCGGGTTATGCAAAGTTTGAAACCTTCCCAATTTGGAATTTGCCGTTAAAGCATCCGGTAAATCTTGCTTATGAAGCGGCAACAGCCGATTTAAATGATGTTAATATGATTGACCCCTTCCATTTGGAAGCCTATGGCGAAACAACTGTTAATTATAATCGCGATATAGAAATTTTCCCTGTTTTAAATGCAATGATGGGTAAAATAATGGGCAAAAGCCCGTACAAGAGCCCAACCGATATGGGCGTTAATATGGCGGGATATGCTATATTCGATGAAGATGCTGTATGTACTGCGGCTCGTCAGGAGATAATCAGAAGATATTATAAAACCTTAGTTAGCGCAAAGCTTGATGTTTCTCATAATCCTGAGGTTTTAAATCAGGAACTTATTATGCAGAAGGCAGATTGCGGCATTGAAGACCGCAAGGCTGTTGCGGCGGCATTAGATAAAGCCGAGCAGACGGGTGCTCCCGCTGTGGCTATCGAATTGCCAAATGGTAAGGTTATAACAGGTAAAACCTCTTCGCTTTTGGGTGCTTGCTCTTCGGCAATGCTTAATACCCTAAAGGAACTTGCAGGCATTCCGGATGGAATAAACCTTATTTCTCCCGTTATTATTGAGCCTGTTCAAAAGCTTAAAACCAAATATATGGGTAACCACAACCCAAGGCTTCATATAGATGAAATTTTAATTGCGCTTTCAATTTGCGCCGCTACTGATGATACGGCCCGTTTAGCGCTTGAACAGTTGCCAAAGCTTCACGGCTGCGAAATGCACTCAACCGTAATTTTAGCCGCTGCAGATGAGCATGCGCTAAGAAAGTTAGGCGTAAATGTAACAAGTGAGCCTGTTCACGAAACCAAAAAATTGTATCATGCAAGGTAACTTAAAAACAGTTGGAATTTTCCAACTGTTTTTTTATATATTTTTTCAAAAAACACTTCAAATATCTATTATAATATGTTATAATTAATTGATTAAAGTGGGAGGAGTATTGTTTGTGGAAGAAAAAAGAGAAATGCAAACAAATTCTAATATAATTTGCGGAAGAAATTCGGTTATGGAGGCGGTGCGCTCAGGCCGAGAAATAGACCGCCTTTTGATAGCTCACGGAGCAGCTTCGGGTAGTGTTCAGGCAATAATTGCCAAGTGTAGGGCAAAGGGTGTTTTAATAAAAGAGGTATCTCCGCAGAAATTGGATTTCCTTTGTGGCGGAAGTAACCATCAGGGCGTTGCCGTAATGATAGCGATGCAGGAATATTCAACCGTGGAAGAAATTATGGAATATGCAAAAGAAAAGGGCGAAGACCCGTTTATAATTATTTGCGATGAGTTAGAGGACCCGCATAATCTCGGTGCCATTATTCGTACAGCCGAGGCAACAGGGGTTCATGGAATAATTATCCCCAAAAGGCGCGCGGCATCGGTTAATGCAACGGTTGCTAAAAGCGCTTCGGGTGCTCTTGAATATATGAGAGTAGCAAGGGTTACCAATATTGCAAGCACCATAGATGAACTTAAAAAGCAGGGTGTTTGGGTATATGGTGCAGATATGGATGGGAATGATTATACCACATTTGATTTTGCCGGCCCTACCGCCTTGGTAATAGGTAACGAGGGAAAAGGCATAGGAAGATTAGTTGGAGAAAAATGTGATGCAATAGTTTCTTTGCCAATGTTTGGTAAGATTAATTCGTTAAATGCATCGGTTGCGGCAGGAATACTTATGTACGAGGTTGTTCGTAAAAGAAGATAGGAGTTTTTAAAGAATATGGGATTATTCAAAAAATCACGCCACGCCAAAAATTCCAAAGAGAATTATGTTTTACCCATAACCGAATCGGAAGTGGCGCCCCTCCAATACAAAGTGAATACCGAGGGAAAAGGCGCCAAAGCGCCGCACGCTTTAACAGCAGGCGAGGTTTTGGGCATTAATTCTCATCCTAAAAAATCAGAAAATATAGAAATGTCGGGAGCAAAAGCGCCCGTTTCTCCGCTTGATAATTTAAGAAAAAAGATTGAAACCAGGGAAGAAGGCGGCAAATCTAATTTAGCGGCGAAGCAAAATGATAAATCAATAACAGTAACTCCGAGTGCTACTGCTTTTACCAAGCCTCAAAAGCAGTCTGAAACCGATTCCTTGCTTGAAAAATGCAAACCCTTTATAACAGATGGTGGCAATGAAGTTCCAAAGAAGCCGGATTATGTTTTAGAGAGCGTTGAGAGCATTATTAATTTAACCGAGAAAAAGTTTGCAAAGCTTTTTGATGAGCTTGAAATTGATAGAACCAGCATTACCTATGATTCCTTAAAACCTGATGAAGAGGTAAAGGTGGTTGAGCCGCCAAAGGCAGAAGAACAAAAGCCTGTAGTTACCGAAGAAATCAAGATGCATAGGGTTGAAATAAAGAGTGAACCGAAAGCTTCTCCAATCAATCCTATTTTTGAGGATGATGGTTTAACCAAGAAAATAGAAATTCCCGAAGAAGAACCCAAAAAAGAATTTGAGGATATAGTTAGCAGCACAAGAAGACTCGATTTATCTGCGGAGATGTTTGAAACTCCGCCTGATAGCGATAAAATCGAGAATCTTCCCGAACTTGAATTAGAGGAAGAGTTTGTAGTTAATGATGATTACACTTCATCAAGCGATGCAAAGCGTGTAGCGGGTAAATTAAGAGCAAAAAGAAGAAATGCATTTTTAAAAGCATTTATAACAATTATATTAAGCGCGGTATTATCGGTGTTTTTAATTCCGGATATTAATTTAGCGCTTTTAGCCACACCGAAACCTTTCTATATTACCCTTGCCGTAATATTTTTACTGATTCTTCTTGTTAATTTTGATGCAGTTTTAGTAATAAAAAGTCTTTTTACCGCAAGAAAGCGCCCCGAAGCCGCGCTTGGAGTTGCGGGAATAGTTACTGCTGTTTATTCTCTTTTAGCGGTGGGTGGCTCTGTTAATCCGTTTGAAGTGGTTTACACCTGCAGCATTGCTTTTTGCTTTAAGGCTATAGCGCTCTATATGCGCCATGCCGCAACCCTTGGTAATTTTAGAATTATAGCGCTTAGCGGAGATAAATATGGAATTAAATTTATTGATGATAAGCAAACAACCTTTGGTATGGCAGGAAATGCAATTGAGGGCGATGTTTTAGTGGCCTC
Source organism: Acutalibacteraceae bacterium (assembly GCA_045656145.1). GTDB lineage: Bacteria > Bacillota > Clostridia > Oscillospirales > Acutalibacteraceae > SIG565. The sequence continues at coordinate 7,626 of JAZOQP010000051.1, read as the reverse complement.
AAGCGTTAAAACCGAGAATATTCAGGACTTTTTAAAGAATACCTATTCCGATAATGCCTTGCTTGGTATTATGGGGAAGATTTTCACTTTGGTTATTTCTGCTTCATTTATAACTGCGGTTATTTATGCTATTTCAAACCTTTCGCTTATTTCATTCTTTTCATTTTTTGCCTTGAGTCTTTTAATTTTTGCATCCCCCGTTTTGATGCTTTTAGAGGCAATGCCTTATCGTAAAGCAAGCAAGAAAATGAATCGCTTTGGCGCAATGTTTACGGGTATTTATGCGGCCAATAAACTTGATACTGCCAATGCCATAACCCTTACATCATCTCAACTTTTCCCTGATGGCACACTTTCACTTCATGATATGAAGGTGTTGGACAGCAATAAAATTGATTTAACCTTAATGGATGCTGCGGTTATAACAAATGAGATAGGAAGCCCGTTAAAAGGTATATTTAATTCCATTGCAAAAACCAACCCCACCGCAAGAGAAAAGGCAGACACAATAAAGTATGAAGAGCGTTTGGGTGTTAGCGGCTGGATAGCCGATAGAAGAATTTTCATCGGAAACCGAACACTTCTTGAAGCTCATGGAATTTCCACTCCACCAATGGAGGTAGACCGCAAAATTTTAAGGCAGGGCTATTTCCCCATATATCTTGCGGTAGATGGTAAGCCTTGCGCGTTACTTGTTGTGAAATATAATGTTAAACACGATATTGCTTCGCGTCTTCAGCAGTTATCAAATTTGGGTGTTACATTCTTGGTTGATAGTTGCGACCCGAATCTCACCGATGAAATGATTTGCGATTATTTCGGAATTTATCCCGAATCGGTTAGGGTTATGAGCAGCTTTGGTAGTCAACTTAATAAAAACGAAACCAAGTTTATTGAGAATTTTTCATCTGTCGCTTGTTATAGAGGTGGCGTAGTTGGTCTTTTAGATATATTCTGTAAGGCCGCAAAACTTCGCCAATGCGTGAAACTAACCACCGTTTTACACATTGTTTTCTCTTTTGCATTTATGCTCTATTTTATTTATAGTTCTCTTAGCAATACCGTTCTTTTATTCGGCGGTATGACAGTTTTGGCAGTAAACCTTATTCTTTTCTTGCTTTATTTGCTTATTTATCTTTTGAGAAAACCATAAAGAAGGAATTTTAAGAATGAAAGATTTTATAAAAACCTATTTTGACTTAAATTCACCGCAAAATATGGTTTTAGTTGCGGCTATCTGTGTTTTTTTACCATATCAGTTAGCGGCAATCATTATGCTTTTTATTGTTGGAAAGATAATATTAAAAAAGGGTATGCTAAAATCTTTTTTTGAAAGAAAAAGCAATCTTTTAGCGCCAGTTTTTATAGGTATTACGATTATTACAGCGATTTTATTTAAAAATTGGCTTGGCGCTTTTGTTTCGGTAATATTTTTTCTTATTATTATTTTTGGATTTTATGTAAGAAAAATTATGACTCATGAGATTTTTGAAAAGATGCTTTCTTTCCTTTGCGGTGCTTCAATTTTCGCATCGGCAGTTATTCTTTTTGAAAAGATTATTTATTTTAGCGATAAAACCCATCGTTGTTTTGGAGACTTTTTTCCGGGGCAAACCTATTCAAAGCTTGCATCATTTTATTTTAGCCCAACATATCTTTCTTCCTGTATGGTGGTAGTTGTTGTTATTTGTGCTTATAAAGTTATTAACCGAAAGGGGCATTTACCTTACTATTATTTAACGGCTTTTTTAAGTATGCTCACCATTTATTTTGCGGGCAGTATGTTTGTTTGGGTTAATGCCTTTGCGGCTCTTGCGGCATATCTTATTATAATTCGCCATAGAAAGCTTATAGCCTTGGTTTTTACTCTTGTAGCAATAGCCGGAACGGTGCTTTTCTTTGTTCCTGATATTTTGCCGAGGCTTTCTGAAGCAATGTTAACGGTTGATAATCGCCTGCTCATTTGGAATTTAAGCCTTGATTCTCTTAAAATTTCACCGCTTTTCGGCCAAGGTTTTCAAACCTATGGGCATATAGCCAATGGCCTTATTGCAAAGGGTGTGCAGGGCGTATATTCGGCTTACCATGCTCACAATATATTTTTAGAACCGCTTTTAAGCTATGGAATTATCGGTAGTGGAATACTTGCCTTGTTTGTTGTAAAATTTTATAAAGATTTATTTAGTGCAAGAAATAAAGAAAGTCATATTTTTTCAATAATCATTGCGATTTCGGTAGGCATTTTTATACATAGCCTTATTGATATGACTATGCTTTGGATTCAGCCAATGATAATTTATTGCTTAATTTTCGGCGCCGTTGGTGCCGATGAAAGATATAAAAAATCAACATCTTCGGAGGTTATTTAATATGGAAAAAGAAAAGTTTTATATTACAACTGCGATAGCTTATACATCGCGTAAGCCACATATCGGCAATGCTTATGATATTGTTTTGGCCGATATGATTGCCCGCTATAAGAGAATGATGGGCTATGATGTATATTTCTTAACAGGCTCTGATGAGCATGGCCAAAAGATTGAGGAATATGCAAATAATGCGGGAATAACACCCAAAGAATATGTTGATAATATTTCGGATGAAATTAAAAAGGTTTGGAAGAGCATGAACACAACCTTTGATAAATTCATCCGCACAACCGATGATTATCATGAGGCTGCTGTTTCTAAAATTTTCAAAAAACTTTATGAGCAAGGCGATATTTATAAGAGCGAATATGAGGGAAAATATTGTGTACCCTGCGAATCGTTCTTTACCGCTTCTCAGTTGGTTGATGGAAAATGCCCCGATTGCGGCAGAGATGTAACCGATGCTAAAGAGGAGGCATACTTTTTAAGACTCAGCAAATATCAGGATAAATTGCTCGAATATTATGAAAGCAACCCCGATTTCATAAGACCTGAATCAAGAAGAAATGAAATGATTAATAATTTCTTAAAACCCGGTCTTGCCGATTTGTGTGTATCTCGCAGCTCATTTAAATGGGGTGTACCGGTTGAGTTTGACCCTAAGCACGTAATCTATGTTTGGATAGATGCGCTCTCAAACTATATTACAGGTGTCGGCTACGACCCCGACGGTAGCGGAGAATTATATAACAAATATTGGCCTGCCGACCTTCACGTAATCGGTAAGGATATTGTCCGTTTCCACACGATTTATTGGCCTATTATACTTATGGCACTGGGAGAGCCGTTACCTAAGCAGGTGCTCGGTCATCCGTGGGTGCTTGTAGGCGAAGATAAAATGAGCAAATCTAAGGGCAACACTATCTATGCCGATGAATTAGCCAAGCGCTTCGGCACCGATGCCGTAAGATATTATCTGCTGAGTGAAATTTCCTTTACAAATGATGGCTCAATTACCTATGAAAGCTTTATAAACAAGTTCAATTCCGACCTCGCGAATATTCTCGGCAACCTTGTTAACCGCACCGTTGCTATGACCAATAAGTATTTCGGCGGTAAGGTAACTTCGGGCAAGACCGCAGGCGAGTTCGATGCCGATTTAATCAGAACTGCAAACAACACCATTCAAAAATATTATGAGTATATGGATATTTACCATAATGCCGATGCGGTTGATATCGTTATGAACCTCGCTCGCAGACTCAATAAGTACATCGATGAAACTATGCCTTGGGCACTTGCTAAGGATGAAACCAAGCGCGACTGCTTAGAGGCAGTGCTTTATAATCTTTTAGAGGGAATTCGTTTACTCTCGGCTCTGCTTAGCCCCATTATTCCCGAAAGCGCAGAAAAAATTACAGAATATATCGGAAACAGCGATAACACCTTAGAATTCGGCAAAACAGATGTATTCAGTGTAGGTGTGGCTCAGCCGCTATTTGCCCGTCTTGATACCGAGAAGGTATTAGCCGAAATCGCCGCCGAGGCAGAAGCTCAAAAGCAGGCAAAAGACACCGAAAATGTTGCTAAAATTGCCGAAATTTCCATTGAAGATTTCGCCAAGGTTGAACTCACAGCGGCATTAGTTACCGCCTGCGAGCCTATACCAAAGGCCAAAAAGCTTTTAAAATTAACTCTTAACGACGGTAGCGGAAAGCCCAGAACAGTCGCTTCGGGAATTGCAAACTATTATAAGCCTGAAGAGCTTATCGGTAAAACCGTTATTGTGGTATCAAACCTAAAGCCTGCAGTTTTATGTGGCGTTGAATCGAACGGTATGATTTTAGCGGCGGATACTAATAATAATGTTAAGGTTGTATTCTTAGACGGCGTAGAACCTGGAAGCAAGATAAGATAATGAACGCTATGATAATTGACACCCACGCGCATTATGATGATGAGCGTTTTGATGCAAACCGCGATGAACTGCTATACAGTATGCCGAGTAACAATGTTTGTGGCATACTGCACTGCGCTATCGATTATGAAAGCTCAAAGGTAGCGGTTGAATACACCGAAAAATACCCTAATTTCTATGCTGCTATAGGCATTCACCCGCAAGAAGTTAATGAGTCTACCGTATTTTCTGCAGAGGATTTCGCCCCGTTTTTAAAAAACGAAAAGGTGGTCGCGATAGGCGAAATAGGATTAGACTATTATTGGGACACTACCTATAAAGAAAATCAAAAGAAAATTCTTTTAAAACAAATTGACTTTGCAAAGCAAAACGGTTTGCCCATAAGCTTTCACGACCGCGAAGCCCACGCCGATACCATCGAAATTTTAAAGAAAACGAAGCCCATGGGCGTTGTTCACTGTTTTTCGGGAAGTCGTGAGATGGCAGAAGAAATTTTAAAAATTGGAATGTATATCGGTGTTGGCGGAGTTGTAACCTTTAAAAATTCAAGGAAGCTGTGTGAGGTTGTAGCCAATACACCAATAGAGCGCATTTTACTCGAAACCGATGCGCCTTATTTAGCGCCCGAGCCATATCGCAGCAAGGTGAATAATTCGGCTTACATTAAGTATATTGCCGAAAAGATTGCCGAAATTAAGAATATAGCGTATGAGGATGTTTTAAAAATTACAACAAAAAATGCCAAAACGCTTTTTAAAATTTAATAGGTGAAACAGAATATTCCCCCCTTTGTTGCAGACAATAAGCACAGAGGGGGGAAATCCAATGGATAACTACAACAACAAAAACAATCAGAGCAATCAAAACAACAACAGTTCTAACAACTCTAACAAGAATTCTAACAGCAATAACAATTCTAACAACAACCAGAACAAGAACAATCAGAGCGAGCAGAATAAAAACAGCCAGAATAACCAGAACAAGAATCAGAATAGATAGTATAGAACTGTAAAAAAGAGGGCAGGGGCACACTCAATAGAGTGTGTGCTTTGCACCTCTTTTTTTAAAATAAGGAGAATTTTATGTCTAAAATATCGAAGATTAAGGCATATGAAATGCTCGATTCCCGTTCTAATCCCACGGTCGGAGTGGCTGTAGAGCTTAGTGATGGGAGTCGTGGCTTTGCGCTATCCCCCTCGGGCGCATCAACCGGCGCCTATGAGGCTGTCGAGCTTCGCGATAAAACCGAAGCGCGTTTTGGCGGCAGGGGGGTAAAAAATGCCGTTCAGAATGTTAATGAAGTAATTAGTAATGCGCTTATCGGGCAGTGCGCCTATAATCAGCGCCATATTGATAATTTAATGTGTGAGCTTGATGGAACACCTAATAAATCGGTGCTCGGCGCTAATGCAGTTTTAGGCGTGTCGTTAGCGGTTGCCCATGCTGCCGCAGCTTCGCAAAAAACACCGCTTTATAGGTATTTAGGCGGAATTAATGCCGCAAAAATGCCAAGGCCTATGATGAATATTTTAAACGGCGGCGCCCACGCAAAAAATAATATTGATATTCAGGAATTTATGATTTTTCCGCCCGTAGAGGCAGGCTTCTCTGAGGGACTTCGAATGGGCAGTGAGATTTATAAAACACTCGCTCACATGCTCACAAAATTAGGTAAATCAACCGCCGTTGGTGATGAGGGTGGCTTTGCGCCCGACCTTAAAAATGACGAAGAGGCTATTGAGCTGCTTTGTGATGCCATTGAAAAGGCAGGGTATTCCACAAACGATGTTAAAATAGCGCTCGATATAGCGGCGAGCGAGTGGTATCAGGGTGAGGGACTCTATTTAAGACCTAAACGACGCGAGGAAATTTCATCATCGGGCTTAATCGATTTATACACCGATTTATGTGAAAAATATCCCATAGTTTCTATTGAGGACGGACTTTCCGAGGACGACTGGGAGGGTTGGAAAACCTTAACCGATACGCTATCAGATAAAATTCAGCTTGTCGGCGATGACCTTTTTGTAACCAATAAGCAGCGCCTTACTAAAGGTATTGAATCGGGTGTGGGTAATGCAATTTTAATAAAGCTTAATCAGATAGGCACACTTACCGAAACGCTCGATGTTATTGAACTAGCACATCAAAACGGCTATAAGGCGGTAATTTCACACCGCTCGGGTGAGACCGAGGACACAACTATTGCTGATTTGGCGGTTGCCACTAATGCAGGGCAGATTAAAACGGGTGCGCCCTGTCGCACCGACCGCGTCGCAAAATATAATAGATTACTTTTAATTGAAGATGAACTTTAGCCTTCTCCAGCGGAGAAGGGGGACCAACCGCGAGGTTGGTGGATGAGGAGAACACTAATTAAGCGAAAAGCCTTCCTTTTTAGGAAGGCTTTTATATCTTATTTTAATCTCACCGAAACTTCACCTTGGAAAAGGTGTTCTTCGCTGTCATCCGTTGTTTCAACAATTAAATGCGCGTTATCGTCAATGCCAAGAACGGTAGCAAAAACTTCTTTTCCATTTTTTAGATATTTAATCTCCTTGCCGATTAAATTCGATTTCTCGCGGTAAAGCTTTAAAAATTCTTTGCTTAGCAAGTTTTTATAATAAAAATTAAAGTTATCAATAACTCTTGCAATTAGTCTTTCGCGTATTTCTCTGTGGCAAGGCTCACTATAAACCGCTCCCGCAATTTCCTTTATATCATCGGGGAAATCGTTTTCAGGGGAGTAAAGGTTAATTCCAATACCGAGAATACTGAAATATCCGTCATTGGTGAAGCTGCTCTCGGTTAAAATTCCGCACACCTTTTTATTGTTCAAATAAATATCATTAACCCATTTTATCTTAGTGTCGGTGCCGCATATTTCATCAATCGTCTCGCTCACCGCTACTGCCGCCGCAGGAGTTATTAGCGTGGCATTTTCCACCGAAAATTCGGGGCGTAATAAAATGCTCATATATATTCCGCTATTCTCGGGAGAAAAGAACTGTCTTGTCAGTCTGCCTCTGCCTGCCGTCTGGCGCTTAGCGATTATAACGGTGTTTTCTTTTGCGCCCTCAACACCTAATTCCTTAGCGGTATCGTTTGAGGAAGCTAAGCAGTCGAACTCTAATATATCACAGTCGGTTATTAAATAATCCTTAATACTCATTTTATCACCAGATTACTTTCGCAAGTTTTTAATAATTTCGTATAATACCAAAACAGCAGTATTGAGTACCACAAGCAAGAAAATAATCAAAATATCCGAGAACATTTTGGTGGTAGGGCCGCCATTGAGTTGTCGTAGCAATGCAAAGACATATACTGACAAGAAAA
>JAZOQP010000050.1:0-9029 GCA_045656145.1 Acutalibacteraceae bacterium | reverse complement strand
GTCTCGGGAGCCTGAGTCTCGGGAGCCTGAGTCTCGGGAGCCTGAGTCTCGGGAGCCTGAGTCTCGGGAGTCTGAGTTTCGGGAGTCTGAGTTTCAGGAGTCTGAGTTTCAGGAACCTGAGTATTTGGAACCTGAGTATTTGGAACCTGAGTATTTGGAACCTGAGTATTTGGAACCTGAGTATTTGGAACCTGAGTGCTCGGAGTCTGAGTGTTCGGAGTCTGAGTGCTCGGAGTCTGAGTTTCAGGAGTCTGAGTGCTCGGAGTCTGAGTTGCTGCGAATGTTAAGTCAGCACGTGTAGCGCAGATACCATAACCGGGCTGGTTCTCAGGAAGAGTATCGAAATAGCTCTGCGGCTTGTACTGAACGCGGTAATCATTGTCGCAAGCGCCTTCATCATTTTTCTTATCTAAAAGCTCAGGTTCTTTTTCTTCGATGAATTTACCAATTGCGCTGCCTTCGGGAACGGTACAAATAAATACCTGGTTGTGAGAAGTGGATGAGTTCCAAGGACGCATGAGTTTATCTGTAAACTCGCCATTCATCTGCTCTTTCCAAAGAGCGCCTGAAGCAGGCATTCTACCTAAATCAAGGTTGGGGTTACAAATAATGAACTCAATTCTGGCATTGGTCTGCATATAGTTGAATGATGCAGCAGAAACAAACTCAATTGTTTCGGGTAAAACAACTACGCTTGCAATATTCTTAAAGAATACGCCGGAATGGATTTCCTTAACACCATAAGAAAATTTAATTTCAGAAAGACCTTCGTTACCGCTAAAGCAACCATAGCCTACCTTTTCCCACTGTGCAGGAATTAAGATTTCATTAAGAGCGCAGGAGTGGAAAGCCTCGGTACCAACTTCATAAAGAGAATAAGGTAATTCAACTTTATAAAGGTTTGTACAATAATAGAAACCACGGTGGCCTATTTTCTCAACACCCTCAGGTATGTAAACCTCTTCAATATCGGTGTTGTGAGCAAATGCTTCCATTGCGATTTCTGTTACAGCTACGCCATCAATAGTTGACGGAATAACAACCACTCCGCCGGGTCCGATATATTCTTCAATAACGCCATCAAAAGCAATGAAGTCAGACTCGGGGCTTACTTCGAGCGCAGATGCGCTTGTACCGATACCCATAATGCAAACGCTGAGCATTAAAGCAACGGCAATTAGTAGACTTAATAATTTTTTCATAAAAGATTCTCCTTCTTTATTTATTTTGCTATTAAATCTAATATTATTTTACCAATTTTCTCTTCGCCAGTCAATAGAAACTTATCATTATTTTTTATAACTTTTAGACATTTATTGCAAAAAAGACCAAAACGCTTGTCCCTACCCTTATTGCAATGTCATTTTATCATATACATATTAAAAATTCAACTATGTTTTCACAAATTCATGGTTAAATTTTTAATGTTTTTTGTGTGATTTTTAAAGAATTTTTTCTTTTCCAATTTTTTTACCTTTTTTAAGGGTCTAGTTAGAATTTGCCTTTACATAATTTAAATATTCATATTATTTTTTGAATTTAATTTTTAGAGTTATCCACCGCCTTTTCAACAGTTTTTAACCGAATTCAAGCCAAATTCAGCCCTTAAAAAGCGGTTTTTGTGGAATACTCGGTTGATAACTCTAATAATTTAACCCTTGGTTTTTAGTTTACATAATTGTTAGAATTATGCAAATTTTATCGAAAAAACTCGAAATATGCATAATGATTTTTGCTATAACATTATGTAAAGTAACGCCAAAAGAAGTTTCTCATCTGTCTCCTCGCCAGACAAAAGAAGCATTATCCCCGCAAGCAAGGTTCTATCCTTATCGCCCTTTAAATTTTTGAAATTAATTATATCAAACAAAGATTTTTTTGAAGAGCCAAAATTCATCATATTTTCATTTATCTCTTTATTTTCTTTTTGCGGCTCTTTTGTTTCCTTAATTTGTGTTTTCTCAAGCGCCTGCCTTGCCGCCTTATTCATTTCCATTATTCTTTTGGCGGCGCGCTCAAACTCATCCCTGTTAACACTCTCCATATTTTCCCCCTAAAAAATATTCAAAAAGCCGCTATCCTTTAAAAGCGGAAGCAAATCAATTAATTTTAAAATTTTAATCGCCTTTTCGGCCCTTTCTCTTCTCTCCTCGCTTAAATGCGGCTTTAGAGCCCTTAGGAGATTCGTTCTTTCATCATCGGCGGTTTTATTAAGTTTATTCATAAGCATCATAAGTTTGCCCATATCTAAATTTCCCATTGGGTTTTCCTTTGGCGGCTCCTTTTCTTTTGCTTCATCGAATAGATTTTCTGCCATACTTCTGATATTGCTGAGCGCTTCGGGATTTGATAAGAGTTCGCTTAACTTTTCGCTTAAAGCGTCCATTATTTTTTATCTCCGAAAAGGGCAGAAAAAAGCGCCTTGGCTTCGGGAGAACTTAAAAGCCTATTGGTTTTTTCCTTATCCTTTAAAAGATTCTCCACCGCGCTCTTTTCCTCACTCGAAAGTTTATTTAAAATCTCCTCAGGCTTGCTTCCCGATTTCGCCATTTTTAATATTTCATTTTTATCCATAAAAAACACCCCTTTATTTTCTACAATAATCTATGCCAAATATAAAAAATCTATGTTAAAATATAATAAAATTTACATATTCCTTAAAAAAATATAATATTTTTTCTTGACACTCAAAAAAAACGGGTGTATTCTTATAAGGTAATTTTATTTTTTGGAGGAAAAAATTATGTTTAAAAGCGAATATTTAAATCGCGTTTACGACAGCGTTTGCAAAAGAAACGCAGGCGAAACCGAATTTTTACAGGCAGTTAAGGAAGTTCTTGTTTCCTTAGAGCCCATCGTTGCAGTTAATCCGAAGATTGAGGCTAACGGAATTATCGAGCGTATGTGCGAGCCCGAAAGAATGATAACCTTCAGAGTATCTTGGGTTGATGATAACGGCGCAGTTCAGGTTAACCGCGGTTTCAGAGTTCAGTTTAACTCGGCTATTGGTCCTTACAAGGGCGGTCTCCGTTTCCATCCCACAGTTAACGCTTCAATTATGAAGTTCTTAGGCTTTGAGCAGACCTTTAAGAATAGCCTTACCGGTCTTCCCATGGGCGGCGGTAAAGGTGGTTCAGACTTTGACCCAAGAGGCAGATCTGATGGAGAAATTATGCGTTTCTGTCAGAGCTTTATGACCGAACTTTCAAAGCACATCGGCGCTGATGTTGACGTTCCCGCAGGCGATATCGGTGTAGGTGCTCGCGAAATCGGTTACCTCTATGGCCAGTATAAGAGACTTCGCAATGAGTTCACAGGTGTTCTTACAGGTAAGGGCATTTCCTACGGCGGCTCTCTCATCCGCCCCGAAGCTACCGGCTTTGGCGCAGTTTACTATGCTGCAGAGATGCTTAAATCCTTCGGCGAAGAAATCAAGGGCAAGACCTTTGCTATTTCAGGCTTTGGTAACGTTGCTTGGGGTACCGTTAAGAAGATTGCTGAACTTGGCGGTAAGGTTGTTACAATTTCCGGTCCCGATGGATACATATATGATGAAGATGGTATTGTAACCGAAGAAAAGATTAACTTTATGCTTGAGATGCGTTCCAGCGGACACGATAAGGTTAAGGATTATGCCGATAAGTTTGGCGTTCCTTACTTTGAGGGTCAGAAGCCTTGGGGTGTTAAGGCAGACGTTCTTATGCCCTGCGCTACCCAGAACGAAGTTGACGTTAAGGAAGCAGAGCTTATTATTGCTAACGGCATTAAATACTATGTTGAAGTTTCCAATATGCCCACAACTAACGAGGCTATGGCACTTCTTAAAAACGCAGGCATTGTTGTTGCTCCCTCTAAGGCTGTAAATGCCGGCGGTGTTGCAGTTTCGGGTCTTGAAATGAGCCAGAACTCTATGAGATACTCTTGGACCGCTGAAGAGGTTGATGCAAAACTTCATCAGATTATGGAAGGCATTTATAAAGCTTCTTACGATGCCGCTAAGAAATACGGTATGGAAGGCGACCTCGTTGCAGGTGCTAACCTTGCAGGTTTCGAAAAGGTTTGCGAAGCTATGATTGCTCAAGGTATTGCATACTAATAGTTCCACTAAATTTAAGAACCCAATTCCGAAGAATTGGGTTCTTTTTTATTTGCTATCAATATGTTTTTTTAAAACCGCAAACGATTTATCGCTAATAACATGCTCTATTTTACAAGCGTCTTCTAAAGCAGTTGCTTCATCAACGCCAAGCCTTATGAGAACCTCACTTAAAACGGTATGGCGCTCATAAATTTTTTGTGCCAACGCCTCCCCCTCTTTAGTTAGGGTTATTGCGCCATCTTTATCAATAAGAATATAGTTTTCTTCCTTTAGTTTTCCTACCGCTCTGCTAACACTCGGCTTCGAATAATTCATATATTCGGCAATATCAATAGAATGTACCGAATTTTTTGCCTTGCTTAACACATATATTGTTTCGAGATACATTTCGCCCGATGGTTTCAGTGCCATAAAAACCTCTCCATTTTTTATTCTTTTATTAGAATATCATAAAAATCAATAAAAATCAATTATTTGCTGTTCTATAGATAATTTTTCTTAGTTTTTTCTTGACAAATTAAGGAAACTGCGTATAATATAATTGAGTTAGCAATGGCTAACTATATTTTATGTCCTAGAGTTAGCAACGGCTAACTCAGGGTTAAGCGGTGGTGTTATTTTGAATTTAAGAGAAGCCGAAGAAGGCAAAGAATATATCATTAAAGAAATTAATACAAATGATGCAGAGCTAAACGCTTTCCTTTTTTCGCTTGGGTGTTATAGCGGAGAAAGCATAACCGTTATTTCAAAAAGGAAGAGCGGATGCACCATATCCATAAAGGAAGGCCGCTACAGCATTGATAATCCTTTAGCTTTAGCCATTACAGTTTTAAAAAGGTAGGAAATTTATATGCGAATTGCTTTAACAGGTAACCCGAACTCAGGTAAAACCACAATGTTTAATGCCCTTACCGGCAAAAACGAAAGGGTCGGCAACTGGGCAGGGGTTACGGTTGATAAAAAAGAGGGATTTATTAAAAAGAATTTTAGCCCGAAAACGCTCATTACTGCGGTCGACCTGCCGGGCGCCTATTCAATGTCCCCATTTACGAGCGAAGAAACGGTAACCAGTTCTTATATTAAAAATGAAAAGCCCGATGTTATCATAAACATCGTTGATGCAGATAATTTAAGCCGGAGTCTTTTCTTCACAACCCAAATTTTAGAGCTTGGAATACCCACTATTATTGCGCTTAACAAAAGCGACCTCTCAAAAAAGAAAGGAAACCAAATTAATACAGAGATTCTTTCTTCTGCCCTGGGTTGCCCCGTTATTCAAACCGTTTCCACATCTGCTTCGGGCTTAAAAGCCCTTATTGATGCGGCGGTAAAGCAGGTTGGCAAAACGCCGACCGCTCCCTACATACAGGATAGTTTTGCCCTTAAAAACAAAGAAACCGCGGAGCTTGCCGACCGCAAACGCTTTGAATTTGTTAATGAAATTGTTTCGCTCGCCGAAAAGCGTAAATTTTTAAATAGAACAAGAAATTTCGGCGATAAAATTGATGATATTCTTTTAAACAAATGGGTAGGCATTCCGATTTTTGCCGCCGTTATGTTTCTCCTTTTTTATATCTCCCAAAGCACCCTGGGTGCCTGGATAGCCGAGGGCGTGGAAATTGGCAACACCTTTATTCCCGGTCTTGTTCCGCTTTTAGAAAGTTTTCAGACCTTTATAGCAGATTCTTTTCAAAATGCAAACCCTCTAATTTCGGCAATTCTTATTGATGGGGTTATAGGGGGCGTTGTGGCTGTTGTTGGATTTTTACCGCTTGTTATGATTATGTATTTCCTTATAGCCCTCTTGGAAGACTGCGGATATATGTCCCGCGCCGCCGCCTTGCTTGACCCGATTTTTAAAAGGGTTGGTCTTTCGGGGAAATCGGTAATTCCGTTTGTCATAACTATAGGCTGTGCCGTGCCCGGAATTATGGCTAGCCGTACAATCAAAGATGAGCACGAACGAAGAGCCACCGCAATGCTTGCCCCCTTTATGCCTTGCGGTGCAAAAATTCCCGTTATTGCTCTTTTTGCAGGCGCATTTTTTGAAAACGCTTGGTGGGTTAGCGCACTTATGTATTTTGCAGGAATTTTGCTTATTTTCCTTGGCGCACTCATTATCAATTTTATTACTGGCTACCGAGCCAGAAAATCTTTTTTTATAATAGAACTTCCTGAATACAAAGCACCTTCTTTATGGGGCGCATTTCTATCTATGTGCTCTCGCGGTTGGGCTTATATTGTGAAGGCCGCCACCATTATATTGCTTTGCAATATGGCGGTTCAGTTAATGCAAACCTTTACATTCTCTTTTAAGGTGGCCGAAACCGCCAATTCTTCAATTTTGGCCTCAATAGCCTCACCTTTTGCCTATATTCTTTTCCCCATCGTCGGTGTTCTTTCCTGGCAGTTAGCCGCTGCCACCATAACGGGATTTATAGCAAAGGAAAATGTGGTGGGCACCTTGGCCGTTTGCTTTTTGGGACTTGAAAACCTCATAGATACCGAGGAGTTGGCATTAATGGAGGGAGCCGGAGCCGAGGTTGCGGGTGTTTTGGCCATTTCTAAAATTGCCGCACTTTCGTACCTTCTTTTTAACCTTTTTTCTCCCCCCTGTTTTGCCGCCATCGGCGCTATGAACAGTGAAATGAAAAGCGCAAAATGGCTCTTCGGCGGAATTGCGTTGCAGCTCGGCGTTAGTTATACCGTTTCCTACCTCGTTTACACCGTGGGAACTCTTATTTCGGGAGACCCGCTTAATATTAAAGCCGCTATCGGAGGGCTATTAATTATAGTTCTTATAATGATTTTTGCGGCAGTGCTTAAAATCAAATTCAAAAAGAGGGCGTTATGGAAAATTTAATTATTGTTTTAATTTTACTCGCTTTGGTAATAGGTGTTGTTTGCTTTCTTGTTAACGCTAAGAAAAAGGGCGAAAAGTGCATTGGTTGCCCCTATGCGAAACAATGCAATAAAAATTGCAATGCTAAATAATAAAAAGGATGGTTTAAAACCATCCTTTTTTATTATTTTATTAAAATTTCTTTTAATTTTTTGTTCTTCTCAAGAGTCTTTAAAAACTCCTTAACCGCAGTTTGCATATGCTTGTTTTCGCCTGCGAAATCATCGAATGCGGCCTTGCCGTTTTCATTATTATATATAGCAGCCGAAACTAACGCCACAACAATATCGGTTGTGTCCCCTTTGCCTGTGTTATACATATCGCTTAGCATATCGAAAAGCTTTTTGTTCTGCTTTTTGGTGCCTGTTTCGATTAAATTTTTAATAGCCGGCACAAAATTCTCAACATAAAAATCAAGATACAAGAACTTGCTATACTCAGCAACGCTTTCTTTATAAGTTTCCTTAAACTGCGGGAAAATAGCGAGAAGTTTTTGGGTTAAAGCAGAAATTGTTGCGGTATCGCCCTTCTCGGCAACAGGAAGGTCAACCGATACCGAAGCTTTCTCCTTTTTAACACCTAAATTACCTCTTAATGTATCGGCGAAATCAACGCCAACCGCTAAAGCATCGCGCTCGTTTTGGGATTCATCAAAAAGCCATGAGGAAGCAGCATAAAACTCGCCCATTTCCCCATTTTCAATATCGGCCAAAAGCAAAACAAACTGTTTTGCGGCTTCATTATATTCTATTTTTACTGCCTTTTGCTCGTTTTTATAAACTTCGCCATCTAAAACGAACTTTTGACCATCAAGCAAAACCTGCATCTCGGAAATTATCGCATCAAAGTATTTTTTATCCATTTTTCTTCACTCCAAAAAATCATTATCACTATTATACACTATAATTTCCCATTTGTCATCTAAAATTTATTGCAAGAATGAAAAAACTAATATATAATGTATTTGTAGGTGATAAATATGAATCTTGCTGATATTAATACAATTAAAAAATTTATGGGCGAGGGCTTTAATTTTAAGAAAAGTCTTGGCCAAAACTTTTTAATAGACCCCTCCGTTTGCCCTAAAATGGCAGAAGCTGCAGCCGATAAAGAAACTGCGGTTCTTGAAATCGGCCCCGGTATTGGTGTTTTAACCAAGGAGCTTTGCGCCGTTGCAGGTAAGGTTGTGGCTATAGAGCTTGATAAAAGCCTTCAAAACGTTTTGCCAAAAACCCTTTTTGGTATTGATAACGTTGAAATCATTTTCGGCGATGCCATGAAGATGGATTTAGGAAAGCTTTTTGAAGAAAAATTTGCCGGCTTTAAAAAAATAGCCGTTTGCGCAAACCTCCCTTATTATATCACTTCTCCTATTATCACTATGCTTTTAGAAGCAAGATTGCCTATTGATAACATAACAGTTATGGTGCAAAAGGAAGCGGCTGACAGAATTTGCGCCAAGGTTGGTTCAAGGGAAGCCGGAGCTTTGACCGTTGCAGTTGATTACTATTCCGAAGCCGAAATCCTTTTTGGCGTTCCAAGGGAAAGCTTTATGCCCGCTCCCAAGGTTGATTCGGCCGTTATAAAGCTAAATGTAAGAAAAGAGCCACCCGTTATATTAAATGATGAAGAGTTTTTCTTCAAATTCATAAAAGCATGCTTTGCACAAAGAAGAAAAACCTTTTTAAACACCGTTTCAAACTCGCTTCATATCGAAAAACAGGTGTTAAGGGATATATTAAGCGAACTAAGCCTTGAAGAGACGGTAAGAAGCGAACAAATAAGCATGGAAAATTTAGCGCAAATCGCGAATAAATTAAAATAATTTGGCAAGAACATAAAAAAAGTGTTGACAAAATAAGGTTTACTGTTTATAATATTTTAGTGTCGCGTATGTGGCTGTATAGCTCAGTTGGCTAGAGCATTCGGTTCATACCCGGAGTGTCATTGGTTCAAGTCCAATTACAGCCACCACATATGGCCCGGTGGTCAAGAGGCCTAAGACACCGCCCTTTCACGGCGGTAACA
>JAZOQP010000049.1:0-13430 GCA_045656145.1 Acutalibacteraceae bacterium | reverse complement strand
ATTCAAAAAACGCCATAGTATCGGCCGAAGAAAAGCCATCAAAGGCTGAATATAAAAACTTTCCGTTTTTGGTTACGTTTGCAATTAAGGTATCATTCGAGCAGTTATTTGTTACATTACATCTGCCCTTACCCGTAATCATAACCTTGCGGCAGGGTCTTTCCATCTTTTCAAAAACGGTAACCTTATTACCATTCTCCGCCGCCTTAACAGCCGCCATTAATCCTGCGGCTCCGCCACCGATTATCGCCACCTTTTTAGACATTTCCTCACCACCATTATTTCAATTCTCTATATCATATCTATTTTAACAAAAATATACTAAAATGTAAAGAAAATTCCCCACAGAAAACTGTGGGGAATGAAATTATTTTGCATAATCAACAGCGCGATTCTCACGGATTACATTAACCTTAATCTGACCAGGATATTCAAGCTCATTTTCAAAACGCTGAGCAATATCATGCGCTACGATTACCATCTCATCATCGCTTACAATCTCAGGCTTAACAATAATGCGAACCTCACGGCCTGCCTGAATTGCATAAGAACGCTCTACACCCTTGAAGGAATTGGCGATTTCCTCAAGTTTTTCAAGGCGCTTAATATAGTTTTCAATATTCTCGCGACGAGCTCCCGGACGGGCTGCCGAGATAGCATCAGCCGCCTGAACAATACAGGCGATAACTGTTTTAGCCTCAACATCTCCGTGGTGAGCATGGATAGCGTGGATAATATCCTCGTTTTCCTTGAATTTTCTTGCAGCCTCAACACCAAGCTGAATATGTGAGCCTTCTTGCTCGTGATCAAGAGCCTTACCGATATCATGGAGAAGACCTGCACGCTTAGCGAGGGTTACATTAGCTCCTATTTCAGCCGCAATAATACCTGCTAAATGGCAAACCTCAAGTGAATGGTTAAGAACGCTCTGACCATAACTTGTACGGTATTTAAGCTTACCTAAAAGTCTTACAAGCTCGGGATTTAGATTGCGAATACCGGCTTCGAGCATTGCTCTTTCGCCCTCTTGTTTAATGGTTGCTTCAACCTCGGCTGTTGCCTTGTTAATCATCTCTTCAATTCTCGCGGGATGAATTCTACCATCCTGAATTAATTTCTCGAGTGTTAAACGTGCAATTTCGCGTCTAACCGGGTCAAAACAAGAAACGGTAATAGCCTCGGGGGTATCATCAATAATTAAATCGGCACCTGTTGCGGTTTCGAGAGCGCGGATATTTCTACCCTCTCTACCGATAATTCTACCCTTCATTTCATCGTTCGGAAGTTCAACTACCGATACGGTGATTTCAGAAGTATGGTCTGCGGCGCAACGCTGAATTGCGTGGCCAACAATTTCTCTTGCAAGCTTTTCAGATTCTTCTTTGGTCTGACGCTCATATTCGAGAATTTTGACTGCTTTTTCGTGATTTAACTCGCCATCAAGCATAGATAATAAATGGTCTTTTGCCTGTTGTTTTGTAAAGCCTGAAATTTTTTCAAGCATTTCAATCTGGCTTCGTTTAATTACTTCGCACTCTTCTTTTTTCTCTTCGATTTCCTTGGCTTTTAATGCTAATTTTTCTTCTTTAGCTTCCAAATTTTCAATTTTTCTGTCTAACGCTTCTTCTTTCTGCTGAAGACGGTTTTCGCTGCGCTGAATATCGCTTCTGCGCTCTCTTAAATCACGCTCTGTTTCCTGACGGAGCTGATGCACCTCATCTTTAGCTTCAATAAGAAGTTCTTTTTTCTTTGTTTCGGCATTCTTAATAGCATCGTTCAAAATGCGTCTTGCTTCTTCTTTTGCTGTTCCCACAGCGGTTTTATCAGCACGGCTTCTATAGGCAGAACCAACAAAGAAACCGATAACACCAAGAACTACAGCTGCTATGCCGAGAGCAATGTATGGCATCATACTTCAATGCACCTCTTTTCTATATAATTACGACTTAAATCGGGGTCGTATTTGCCCGGATATGTATTTATTATAAAAACCGTTCGCCATACGGAAAGATATATAAAACTTATCAAGTTTATTTTACCAAAAACATAGCTTTATGTCAAGCCGAATATACTGTACATACGTATATTAATATTTTATTTACACTTTTTTGCTAAAATATGGTATACTATAACAGGGTGAGAAAATGAAGATAAAACTTACAAAAAAGGATGTCTTTACTATTCCTAACATATTAAGCTTTCTAAGGCTTTTGATGGTGCCGTTAATCATTTGGTTATATATTGGTCTTAAAGATTATCGATTAACCGTTTTGGTTGTGGCAATTTCAGGATTTACCGATATAATTGATGGATTTATTGCAAGAACCTTTAATATGATTTCAGATGTAGGCAAGGTGCTTGACCCTGTTGCCGATAAACTAACGCAGGTTGCCCTTATGGTTTGCCTTACCTCTCGCTATCATCTTTTATGGGTGCCTATAATTATTTTCATTATAAAAGAAAGTTTTATGTTGCTTTTCGGTTATATAACCCTCGAGGTTACCGATAAAATTAATAGTGCTAGATGGTATGGCAAGGTTAATACCGTTGTGCTATACGCCGTTATGGCTTCCCTTATTTTCTTCCCCGATATAAACCCGGATGTAGCATCGTTCCTAATTGGTTTTTGCGTTGCAATAATGATTATAGCGCTAATTCTTTACATAAGCTTTTACATTGGAATACTTACAGAAAACAGCAAAAAACACGAGTAACTACTCGTGTTTTTTTAATTTAAAAGGATTAATTTGTGAAATCAAAATACCTAGGAAAATTATAAAGCAACCAATATAGCCCTTTATCGACATTTCATCAATTCCAAAGATAAGACCTCCGATGGCGGCAAAAACCGATTCACTTGAAAGAATTATTGCAGAATATGTAGGGTCGGCTCCGCGTTGACCTAAAACCTGGCAGGTATAAGCAATTCCCGAAGAACCTATGCCAACATATAAAAGCGGAAGACCTACGGCAGTTATTTGAGGGATTATATCCGAAACTCCCACTCCACCAAAAAGGAAGGCAAACAGAAAGCCTAAAACACCGCCTGTTAAAAACTGTATGGCTGAAAATTTAATGGGACTTACTTCATTTACAAATTTATCAATTGAAATAATGTGAAGCGCCCACACTATCGAACCGATAAAGAGGATTATATCCGATTTTTCTATATTTTGGAGTCCATTTGCGGCACTTAAAAAATATAAACCTATTACGGCAAAAACAGCACCAACACACACATTAAGACCTGTTTTTTTACGGAAGAAAATAAAATAAATAATTGGAACAAGCACCGTGTAAATTCCTGTTATAAAGCCTGCTTTACCTGCATTGGGACTAATGTTTATTCCCCATTGCTGAAGACAGGAAGCGGTAAACAAAAGCGTTCCGCAAAGCACACCTGAAAGCACGGTTAATTTTTTATTTAACTTTATACCCGCCGCTTTTTCATTTTTATTTTCATATAAAAAAATAATTGGGAGAAGTGCGGCAGCACCGAGAAAAGACCTGGCGCCAACAAACAAAAAGAGTCCTATTTTACCCTGAACAGTACACTGTGCCACAAAGGCAAAGCCCCAAATAATAGCCGCAGTCAGCAAAAACATATTTGATTTTAAAACCCTTTTATTCATTTTACTACTCCAAAACTATCGAATTATTTTTATAAAAGAAAACAATATCCCCTGTTTTATCGGTGCGAAGTACTTCAACACCTGAGTTTTCAAGCTTATTAATAACATTAATTGATGGGTGGGAATATTTATTATTAGCACCTACAGAAATTGCGGCAAATGAGGGCGTTGCTATATCTAAAAACTCGTTACTTGTAGAGGTTGAACTACCATGATGCCCAACCTTTAAAACATCGCAATCAAAATCAATATTGTTATCTATTAATGCCTTCTCTGTTTCAATCTCGGCATCGCCCGTGAATAAAAACTTCTTTGAATTAATTTCGGCCATATAAACAACCGAGCGGTCATTTATATCCTCGCTAGTGTTATCAGCATAAAGAACGGTAATTTCAAAGTCGCCTATATTTATAACCATTCCCTCGGTAGCGGTAAACACCTTAGCACCCGATTTTTCAATAGCAGAATTCACATTTTCGATGTCTTCATCATCTCTAAAATCGGGAATAATTATATTATCTACGCCCATCTTAGTTGCTATATATTCGGCTCCGCCTGTATGGTCATCATGCGAATGCGAAAACATAAGGGCATCTAATTTATCCACCCCATAAGAACTTAACTGAACGAAAATATCCCTTGCATCCATTTCTCTGCCTGCATCAAGAAGCGCTGCACTACCATTACTGCATATTAGAATACTATCCGCTTGGCCAACATCAAGCACAGCAACAAAATCATCACTTATAAGCTCTGCAGAATTTTGACCGGTAAAAAATTTACCGGCCAAAATAATTATACAAACAACAGCTAAAAGAACTACCGATTTTATCAGTTTGTTTTTGCTAAATTTTATCAATCTTCTTCTCCTGCTTGTTTTTCGAGCAACTGCTCTTTAGTTATAAGAACCTGCCTTGGTTTAGAGCCCTCATAAGGCCCTACAACTCCGCGTTCTTCCATCATATCAACAAGCCTTGCGGCTCTGGCATATCCGAGTTTTAGTTTTCGCTGAAGCAAAGATGTAGATGCTTGTCCGAGTTCAACAACCGTTTCAATAGCGGCAGAGAGCATTGGGTCTTCATCAGGACCATCCTCGGCAAGACCAGTTTTCTGCTTTTTCTCAACCGCCGCCTGACGCTCAATTTCATGCATAACATCTTCATCATAATCACTTGAGTGATCGCCCTTAATATATTCAACAACCGCCTCAACCTCTTCATCACTTACAAAGCAACCCTGAAGTCTGTTAGGTTTGGTTGCTCCCATAGGATTAAAGAGCATATCGCCGCGGCCAAGCAACTTTTCAGCGCCCGCCATATCAATAATAGTTCGGCTATCAACCTGGCTTGATACCGCAAAGGCTACACGAGTTGGAATATTTGCCTTGATAACACCTGTAACAACATCAACCGAGGGACGCTGTGTTGCAATAAGCAAATGCATACCTGCGGCACGAGCCTTGGCTGCTATACGATTAATGGAATCTTCAACCTCGTTGGGTGCGGTCATCATAAGGTCGGCAAGCTCATCAATAATAATTACAATTTGCGGAAGTTTATCCAGATTTTCATCAGTTTCGGCAAGTTTATTAAAGCCTGCCAAATCTCTAACACCGTTGCCCGCAAACATAGCATAACGCCTCTCCATTTCGGTAACCGCCCAGCAAAGAGCACCTGAGGCTTTTCTCGGGTCTGTAACAACAGGTACCAAAAGATGCGGAATGCCGTTATAAACACCGAGTTCAACTACCTTCGGGTCTATCATAAGAAGCTTAACCTCATCGGGAGTTGCCTTATAGAGAATACTCATAATAATTGTGTTGATACATACCGAT
Source organism: Acutalibacteraceae bacterium (assembly GCA_045656145.1). Taxonomy (GTDB): domain Bacteria; phylum Bacillota; class Clostridia; order Oscillospirales; family Acutalibacteraceae; genus SIG565. The sequence continues at coordinate 7,964 of JAZOQP010000049.1, read as the reverse complement.
TTACCCGAGCCTGTAGCACCGGCAATAAGTCCATGAGGCATTTTTGCTATATCGGTAACCACAGCGTTACCGCCTATGTCTCGGCCGAGAGCAACGGTAAGTTTACTCTTAGAACCTGTAAATAAAGGAGATTCAATAATTTCTCTAACGCCTACAACACTGCTTTGTTTATTCGGTACTTCTATACCAACCGCCGCTTTATTAGGAATTGGTGCCTCTATTCTAACTCCTGCAGTAGCAAGATTGAGGGCTATATCATCGGCAAGATTTGTAATTTTACTGATTTTAACTCCCGCACAAGGCTGAAGTTCATAGCGTGTAACCGTTGGGCCACGGCTAATATCAACAATTCTTGTTTCAACGCCGAAGGAACGAAGAGTGTCAACAAGGTGAGCCGCTGTTGAATCAAGGTCGGCACTCTGCGTTGCGGCAGATTCAAAAAGCGGTGCCTTAAGCAAGGAAATGGGTGGGAATTTATAGGCATCCTCTTCGGTAATGATAATACCATTTTGCTTAGACTGCTCAATTTCTTCCTCGATTTCCTTCTCGGCTTTGGGATCGTGCTTAATTTTTTGAGGTTGCTCCTCTTTTGCCTCTTCAGCGGCAGATGAAAGAGCCTTGTCTATCATTTCGTTTTCGCTTTCGCTCACATCGGCATCTACGCCGTTATAAGCCGCTACAACTTTTCTTTGTCTCTCACTTAAGGAAATTCCATCATCACGGGTTTCGGGAATATCATCTACAGGAATATCAACCGAAGCACGTTTTTTTGCCTTTTCCACAATTTCGCGCTCATTTGCGCGCTTTTCAGCAAGCTTTACAAAGGCATCTTCCGCATGCTCTTCGATTTGCTTAACGGGTTTCGATAATGTTTTAAGGAATGCTATGAGGGTTGTTCCCGTTATAAGCATAAGTAAAACAAAAATCAATAAAATTATTGTGATTATAGCACCTGTTTTTCCGAAAAGCATATATAAAGGCTGACCTATGAGGGCTCCCATAAAGCCGCCACTTTTCATTTCAATTCCCGAAAAATAAGATGCGCCCAGATGCTCGAAGAAAGTGAGCGCCTCATTATGCTTTGTGAAGATGTCTATTGCGCCACCAATAAGCATAGCAAGTATTCCCGACTCGATTATTTTAGCGTTAATAGAGCCATGGAATTTATCAAGCGCAAACATAACGGCTACAAATCCTAAAAGCACAGGATAGAAAAATGCCGTTACGCCAAATATCCCAAAACATATATTATGTAAACCATTCCAAGCCTTTTCTCCCGGAATTAAAACAACGAAGAGCAAAAATACCGCGACCGCAAACCAAATAATCGACATAACCTGCCTTTTACCTGCATTTACAGCCTCTGCCCTGCTAACTTCCTTTGTTTTAGCTTTCGAACTGCTCTTAGGTCTACCCCTTCTTTTTGCAGCCATATTTACACCCCTTATATGTATAGGGCTTTATGCCCTAAATATTTTCTATCAATTCATAAAGTTTTTGAATAGCATCGTTTAGCGAGCCTAAAGAATCAATAAGCCCCTCTTTAACAGCATTTTTACCGCAAAGCACCGTTCCAACATCGGTAACAAGCTCTCCTGTGTTCATCATCAGTGAAGAAAAACGCTCTTTTTTAATATTGGAATTATTGCAAACGAAAGTGGTTATCCTTTCCTGCATCTTCTCAAAATGATTCATCATTTGCGGAACACCGATTACAAGGCCGTTCATTCTAACAGGATGAATAGTCATTGTAGCGGAAGGCACAATAAAGGAGTGTTTGGCCGATACGGCTAACGGCACGCCGATTGAGTGCCCTCCTCCGAGCACTAATGACACGGTAGGTTTTTTCATACCTGAGATAAGTTCCGCTAAAGCAAGACCTGCCTCAACATCTCCGCCAACCGTGTTTAAAATAATCAAAAGACCTTCAATAGTTTTATCCTGCTCAATAGCAACCAAAAGCGGAATTAAATGCTCATACTTTGTTGATTTGCTTTGTTCAGGTAAAACAGTGTGCCCCTCAATTTCGCCAACGATGGTTATGCACTGAATTTTATGTTTTGAATTTTCAGGAGAAACAGTGCCGAAATCCTTAATATCGGATGCTGTTTCTTCTTTTTTATCTTTATTTTCTTTCATTTTACCAATCCTCCAAATCTATTATTGGAAAATCGGCATTAAAGATACATTAATTATACCAAAATATATTATATAATGCAAGTAAATTAAAACCGATTTCAACAACTGAAATCGGTTTTATTCTTATTTTGTGAAAATAAATTCGCCATCTTTATAATCGATAATAACCTTATCGCCCGAATTAATTTCTCCCTCAAGCATTTTTTCACTTAGAGCATCTTCAATTTTATTTTGTATTGCGCGCTTTAAGGGTCTTGCTCCATAAACTTCATCGAAGCCTTCCTTGGCTATCGCCTTAATTGCATCTTCTTTAAACTCAGAAGAAATCGATAATGCCTCTAATTTTTTAGAAAGAGCGTTTAAAAGCTTTTCGGCAATAGATTCAATATCATCTTGGGTTAATTTATGGAAAACAACCATATCATCAACTCTATTTAAAAATTCAGGTCTAAAAGCCTTTTTAAGCTCCCCTAAAACAAGTGCTTTAATGGTGTTGTAATCCTGCTCGGCAGACTCTTCAGCACCAAAACCAAAGGCTTGCTTTTTATCGGTTATAAGGCGCGCTCCAATATTGGAGGTCATAACGATAACCGTGTTTTTAAAATTAACCTTTCTTCCCTGAGAATCGGTTAAAATACCATCATCAAGAATTTGAAGAAGAATATTAAAGACATCGGGATGAGCCTTCTCTATTTCATCAAAAAGTACCACAGAGTATGGCTTTTTGCGCACTTTTTCGGTTAACTGACCGCCCTCATCGAAGCCGACATAACCGGGAGGCGAGCCAATTAATCGGGAAACGGTATGCTTTTCCATATATTCCGACATATCAAGCCTAATCATAGCATTTTCGCTACCAAAAAGGCTCTCTGCCAAGGCCTTACAAAGTTCGGTTTTACCAACACCTGTGGGTCCTAAAAAGATAAATGAGCCTATGGGTCTAGATGGGTCTTTAAGACCTACTCTGCCGCGCCTAATAGCCTTTGAAAGTGTTTCAACCGCTTCATTTTGCCCAACAATTCTCTTATGCAAAATTTTCTCAAGGCTTAAAAGTCTTTCACTCTCGGTTTTGGTAAGCTGTGTTACGGGCACACCTGTCCAGGAGGATACTATTTCAGCAATTTCATTTTCTCCCACAACACCGCCCGAGCTTTGCCTTAAGGATTCTTTTTCGCCTTCAAGTTTTTCTTTTAAACGCTTAATTTCATCGCGCAGTTTAGCAGCTTTTTCGAAATCCTGACTTTCTACCGCGGCATTTTTAAGCTCCTCGGTTTTTTGAATTTCGGCTTCCATATCTTTAATATCCTCGGTTGGAGAGGTGTTTTTAAGCCTTGCTCTTGAGCCCGCTTCATCAATTAAATCAATCGCCTTATCAGGTAGATAGCGATCGGTTATATACCTAACCGAAAGATTGATTGCGGCATTCAGCGCTTCATCTGTAATTTTTACACCGTGATGCGCTTCGTACTTTGGGCGAAGCCCTTTCAAAATAAGCAAACTGTCATCATTACTCGGCTCCCCTACTGTTACGGGTTGGAAGCGCCTTTCAAGAGCCGCATCCTTTTCAATGTTTTTGCGATATTCGGTTATGGTTGTGGCACCAATAACCTGCATTTCTCCGCGCGCTAAAGAGGGTTTTAGAATATTTGCGGCATCGGTTGAACCTTCGGCGGCACCCGCGCCCACAATATTATGAATTTCATCAATGAAAAGTATAACCGAATCATCGGCAATTACCTCATCAACCGCCGCCTTTATACGTTCCTCAAAATCGCCTCGATATTTTGTGCCTGCCACCATGCCTGTAAGGTCAAGCGAAATTACCCTTTTACCCCTTAAAATTTCGGGAACATCTCCGCTAACAATTCTTTGAGCCAAACCTTCGGCTATGGCGGTTTTGCCAACACCCGGCTCGCCGATTAAGCAAGGGTTATTTTTAGTTCTTCGGCAAAGAATTTGAATTACCCTTTCGATTTCTTGCTCCCTGCCTATAACGGGGTCTAATTTATTTTGCGCTGCAACCTCGGTTAAATCACGGCCGAATTTATCAAGATTCGGGGTTTCCCCCTTTTTTATATTCTTTTTATTTTGATTATTGTTTTTGGGGGTATAAGAATTATCTATCCCGGCGCTTTTAAGAGCTTCAGAAGTAAGGAAAGCCACATCTACCCCAAGATTTTTAATAAATCTAATAGCGTAATTATCACCCTCGCTTAGAATCCCTATAAGAAGATGCTCGGTGCCACATAAATTTTTGCCGATGTTTGCGGCTCCACCTGTTGCTACCTCTATGGCTTTTTTGGCCCTCTCGGTAAAATACGAGGGTGTAAGATTAGTTTTAGCACCTGTGCCAACGGTATCCCTTATCTGCTCCTCTATTTTTTTGGAATTTATAGAATTCTTAAGGAGAATTGAGGCGCCGAGAGAATCAGCAACCTTTAAAATTCCAAGTAAAATATGCTCGCTGCCGATATAGGTATGCCCCATTTCTTCGGCGGATGTTATTGCAAAATTTAAAGCATCGTTTGCCTTGGCTGTAAAGCCGTTAAAATTATATTTCAATTAAAACACCTCTAATAATTCCCGCACAATCTTTGCTCTTAGCTTATCTCTATCGGCGGCATTATTAACGCCGTATTTCGAAATAAGCATATTAGGTTGAGCTTCAACCAAAATTCTTACGGGAATATTCTTTTCTATATTTAGTATTCCCATACTTACTCCAAGTTTAATCAAAGAAGTAAGCTCCATCATTTCATTACTGCTTAATATTCTTGCATTTTTTAATATGCCGAAACTTCTGAAAATATTATCCTCAAGCCTTTCTTTATCGGCATTATTTCTTTCGTTTTCTTCGCGCGATACAAACTGATTGGCAACGCTTATGAGGTTATTTATAGCGTCAGTCTCGGTTATCCCCAAGGTTATTTGGTTAGATAACTGATAAAGCGATCCCGAAGCGGTAGAGCCTTCGCCATAAAGCCCCCTTACAGTGAAACCTATTTTGCCAACCGAACTTGCAAGCGAAGAAATAACACCATTTGCGGCAAGCAAGGGCAAATGAAGCATTACCGAAGCTCTAAGCCCTGTTCCGATATTGGTGGGGCATTCGGTAAGATATCCTAAGGTTTTATGATATGCAAAATGGAGTTTCTCGCAAAGAAGAGTATCTAACCTTTCGGCTTTATTATAAGCCTCCTCTAATCCTAAACCGGAAGAAAGCACCTGAATTCTTAAATGGTCCTCTTCGCAAATCATAACCGATACAGATTCATCACTTGAAAGCAAAATTGCTTTATCCTGATAGTTTTCGGCAAAGGTGGGGCTTATTATATGCCTTTCAACCATTGCAAAAATTTCGGCAGAGGGAACATTTTTCATTTCAATATATTTTAAATCTCTCGCAAGTGGCTCGGTAATTTCCGATACCGCATTTTTAACAAGGGCGTTAATTTTCTCTATATCCTCGCTTGTAAGCCTAGAACAAAACGGGAAGCCCTCGATATTTCTTGCAAGGCGCACTCGGGAAGATACTATAATATCATTATTTTGAGCATTTTCCATATACCATTTAGCCATTGTTCTCGCCCTCACTTTCTAATTTTTTAATTTCATCGCGAATCGTTGCCGCCTTTTCAAACTCCTCTTTTAAAACAAGTTCATGAAGAGTTTTTCTAAGGGTAGTTATTCTATCCTCTGTTACCACGGCAAGCGGCGCATTATTAGGCACCTTACCGATATGCTCGGCCGAAGAATGCACCCTCTTCAAATAAGGTAATAAGTCATTATAAAAAACAGTATAGCATTCGGGGCAACCAACCTTGCCTGTGTTTACAATTTCGCTGAAGGTTGAACCGCATTTATCGCAAGTTTTTTCCCTTAAATGCCTATTCTCATTTATAATATCCGAAAACATACTTGATAATAAATTGGCTATTGAATTAGATTGAAAGCCAAGAGAATAGTTGTTAGCGCATAGAGAACAAAGATGCTTTGTTGTGGCAACTCCATTCACTATCTTCTTTATATGGGTTGTGGCGGTATATTTTCCGCAATTTTCACATAGCATAAATTTTTCCTCCTTAAAATTGGGTTAAGAAAACTTGTTTTAAAAGCGATGCCCTCATAATATCTCGATATTCCGGCGGCAAGGCCTTTAATGCGGGCTCGCCCACAATGGCTTTAAAAATTTTAGCTGTAGGCTCATCTATAACACCTGTTTGCAGGCAATTTTCTATTAATATTCGGCTAGACATAGCATCTATTCTATCCCCCACCGAATTGATTATATGCATTATGGCTGATGAACGATTAAGGCGCACCCTTTTTATTTTTATATATCCGCCACCGCCTCGGCGACTTTCAATAATATATCCATGCTCTGGAGTGAATCTCGAAGATAAAACATAGTTAATTTGACTAGGCACACAACCCATCAACGCCGCTAATTCATTTCGCTGAATTTCGGCAATGTTATCCCCCGACTCATCAAGCATACGGATAATTTCTTCGGTTATTAAATCGCTTATTCTCATAAAGCACCTCTAAAATTTTAAAATTTGACCTTTATTGACCTTAATTTAATTATACACGAAAGTCAGGAAAAGTCAAATAGTTTTTTAAAAAATTTATTGCTGTAACAAAAATTTTGTTTTTACATAAAATGAAGTAGTTGAAAGGAGGTGGGATATATGTGTTGCAATTCTTTTGGCGGTAATAACTGCACTTGGATTCTTATCGTAATCCTTCTTCTCATCTGCTGCGGCGGTAATAATGGTTGTGATAACGGTTGCGGTAACAACGGCTGCTGCTAATATTCACAATAAAAATGACCTAAGTAAAAACTTAGGTCATTTACTTTTTTTATAGTTTATTGTATACTATAAAAGGTGATTATATGGTAAAGATACTTTTCGAAGATAATGATATTGTTGTGGTTTTAAAGCCTACAGGCATTGATTCCGAAAAAGAACTTCCCGAAATTTTAAAGACATTAACAGGCAGTTCATATATTGCGGTGCTTCACCGCCTTGACAAATTGGTTTCGGGCGTTATGGTATATGCTAAAACCAAAGAAGCAGCGGCAAATATCAGCGAGCAAATTAAAATAGGAAATTTAAAAAAAGAATATCTAGCGGTAATTGCGGGAATACCCGCCGAAAACAGTGCCACTCTCTCAGACCTTTTATTCAAAGACTCTTCAAAAAACAAGAGTTATGTTGTTAAAAGAGAAAGAAAAGGTGTTAAAAAAGCGATTTTAAGTTATGAAACGTTGAATTCGGCTCATCTTGATAATGGAGATATTTCATTAATAAAGGTGTTTTTACATACAGGCCGCACCCATCAAATAAGGGTTCAGTTTTCTTCAAGAAAGCATTCGCTTTTAGGGGATAAAAAATATGGAAGCCACTTCGCCTGCCCAATAGCACTTTTCTCGCATAAAATAACTTTTACCCACCCAAAAACAAATCAAACAATATCCTTTGAAGAAAATCCCGATTACACAAAATTTCCCTTCAATAAATTTAGTAAATAAAAAAGGACGGTTTAAAACCGTCCTTTAATCTTTTAATTATTCAGCATCTTCAGCTTCGGTTTCTACCTCTGCTTCTTCTGCTACTTCTTCAGTTTCTTCTACTTCTGCTTCGGGAGCTGCTACAACTACGGGAGCTGCTGCCTTCGGTTTTTTATTTAAGAAGATAACTAAGAATACTACAACACCGATAATAATTAGGAGGAATACACCGCCTGCAATAGCCAAGATAAGACCCAAGTTATCGCTAGATCCACCCTGTTCAATAATCGTGGTGGTTGTGCTTCCTGTA
>JAZOQP010000048.1:0-5163 GCA_045656145.1 Acutalibacteraceae bacterium | reverse complement strand
AGATTTTAACCGGTAATATTGAGCGCCTTGGTCTTCATAACGCTGTTGTTACCTCAATGGATTCCTCGAAACTCTCAAAAATCTTCGAAAACACCTTTGATTTAGTTATGGTTGATGCTCCGTGCTCGGGTGAGGGTATGTTCCGCAAGGAAGAGATAGCCATTGATGAATGGAGCCAGAGCAACGTTTTAATGTGCGCTAAAAGGCAGGCGGAAATTTTAGATAATGCTGTGAAAGCCCTTAAAAATGGAGGGTATATAATATACGCCACCTGCACCTTCTCCCTTGAGGAAAATGAACTGACAATTGATGCATTCTTAGAAAGGCATCCTGATTTTGAAATTGTGCCTGTGAAAGAATCGGTACAAAAATACACGGTTGATGGCATTAAATTCGAAGGATGCAAATGCGAAAACATACATTTTGCCCGAAGATTTTACCCCCATAACGCCAAAGGCGAAGGACAGTTTATGGCCGTGCTTCACAAAAAAGGTATACCCGAGCAAAACAATATTTCCAAAGAAAATAAAAAACCACAAAAAATAGTTATAGATTTTCTAAACGATACATTAAGCACCTATAACACCGATTATGTCAGCGAATATAACGGAAATCCGATTTATTATAGCAACAATCTCCCTATAGATAAGGGTATCGCCTTTTGTTGCGGTATTACAATTGGGGAAATCAGAAAAAATTACATTCTCCCCCACCATCAATTTTTTATGGCTCTGGGAAATCAATTTAAAAGAAAAATTAATCTCACGCTCGGTAGCGAAAATTTAAGCAAATATTTGAGCGGCGAAGAGATTGATACCGAGTGTGATAACGGTTGGGCGGTAGTTCAGGTTAATGGGTATTCTCTCGGCGGCGCGAAGGTATCAAGCGGCAGAGCAAAAAATCATTATCCGAAAGGATTAAGAAAGCAATAGAATAATAAAAAGACGGCATTAGCCGTCTTTTTTGCATTGTGTTCCATCGTGCTTGATTTCGTAGTTTTCTTTTAGAATCAAATCTTCAATAAAGACAAATTCATAACCGTCAGCTTTTAGCGTGCTAAGGATAGTTGGGAGGGCTGCGGGAGTAAAATCGGCATCGTTATAGAAAAGGACAATTGCGCCATCGTGCGCCTTTTTCACTACCCTTTTGCAAATACTCTCTGCGGTGGCGTTTTCCTTCCAGTCCATAGAATCAACATACGAAACAAAAGTAATATTTTAATAAGGGCTTGTGCATTTTGCATTAATATGGTATAATAAGGGCACCACACTTAAACTCAAAAATTCTAATTCACTAGAAGTCGTATTTTTACTTCGGTAAAAATGCGGACTTCAATTTTCGCATTTCTAGTGAATGTAGGAAAGAGTTTTTGTGTGGTAGCAAAACGAAGTTCCGCATTTTTCGTGTGTGTAACTTCGGTTGCACACACTTTTTATTTATAGGAGATGTTAAAAAAATGAAAAAACTTATTGCCTTAATGTTAGTGATTGCTTTTGTTTTTACACTTTCTGCTTGTAATGACAAAAATACTGCATCTAACCCCGATACGAATGTATCTACTGGTAGCGAAACATTTGTGAAACCCGAAAATTATGCATCTGTTTTGCTTGTTAGCATTAATCCGGAATTCAAACTTTATCTCGACGAAAACAATAATGTTTTAGCAGTGGAACCAGTTAATGAAGATGCTAAAAGTTTTTCAAAAAGTATAGATTTTAAAAACAAATCCATAGAAACAGTAATTGGAAATATTGTTGAACAGGCAAATGAAAATGGGTTCATTAAAGAACTTGTTACTGTGAATTTTGAAATTGCCGAGCAAAAAGAAGAAATTAACAACAGTGATATTTTATCAAAAGCGGTTTCTGCGGCAAATAAAAAAGCAACTGAATTGAAAATTGAAATTAAAGCCGAAATAAAAGAAAGTGATAATTCTCAAACTACTGAAACTAATAGCGAGAATACACAAACTGACGAAAGTTCAAAACTCACAACTTCTTCTAAAACTGAAGAAACAACAAAAAAAGAAGAAAGCACATCAAAACCAACAACTACTACCAAACCCACCGAAACTAATAAAGTCCAACATACACATTCTTATTCTGCTGCGACCTGTACCAACCCCCAAAAATGTTCTTGTGGTGCTACTGAAGGTACTGCACTTGGACACAAATGGAGTGAGGCTACTTGTAAATCACCAAAAACTTGCAGTGTATGTAAAAAAACCGAGGGCAATAAAATAAATCACAAATACGATAGCAACACTGGTATATGTTCGATGTGCAAAACCAAGGACCCGGAGTTTAAATTCAAATCAATTAGTGCTGGGATTTGGGAATTTGTTTACAAAGATAATTTTATAGTTGTTATTGAACTTGATTTTGGTAAAAGATTTTCAGATTGTGGCGGAATTAGTATATCAGGATTTTCTAGAGAAGCCACTGCTGAGGATTTAAACAACCCCGATTTATATATTTATGAATATAAGGGCAAAAAATATGTATCAGAATTTGGTGATGGCGACCAATGGGATAGTTTTGAAGAAAAAGATAATAAAGTTATTGCTGTATATGGTGGTTCTTATGATTTGCCAAAAATAACTTTAAAAAGAGTTGCTAATGATACATTAATCGTTGAAAGTATTGACTCTGAATTTCCTCAAGCAAAATATATATCTGTTGGGGATACTTTTAAACTACAATAGTTCTAAGACAGGGGCCGCTAAGACAGGACTAAGACAGGGGACGGTTCTCTATCTTTGCGATACATAAATTAAGACGGTGCTATTCGGCACCGTCTTTTTTGCACTGTGTTCCATCGTGCTTGATTTCGTAGTTTTCTTTTAGAATCAAATCTTCAATAAAGACAAATTCATACCCCTCATCTTTAAGGCATTTAAGGATGTTTGGAAGTGCTGCAGGGGTGAAATCTGCATCGTTATGGAAAAGCACTATTGCGCCATTATGCGCCTTTTTGATTACCCTTTTGGCAATACTTTCGGCGGTTGCATTTTCTTTCCAATCGAGAGAATCAATCGACCACTGAATACAATTCATTTTAGCGCCATTTACCGCCTCGATAGTAGGGTTATTATAATCGCCATATGGACATCGGAAAAGGGTTGGCGTTCTGCCTGTTATTTTAGCGATTTTTTCATTGCAACAGTTTAACTCATTCGCCATTTGAGCGCTGCTTAACTGAGGCATATGCGGATGGGTGTTTGAATGGTTTTCTATTCTATGCCCCGCATCACTTAACTGCTTAACCGATTCGGGATATTTATCCACCCATGCGCCAACCACAAAAAATGTTGCAGGAACCTCATACTCTGCTAAAATATTAATAAGCGTTTCGGTATCATCATTACCCCATGCGGCATCAAAGCTTATGGCAATTTGTTTTTTATCGGTTTCAACGCAATAAATAGGTAGTTTCCTATTATTTGAAGCGAAGGAATAAACACTGCCGAGCAAAATTCCTATAACACTTAATGTGGCTGCTATTGCCACCATTAAATGTTTTTTAGATATAACAAAAAATCTCATATTAAATCCCCCTACTTCTTATCTATGAAGCAGGGGGATGTCTATATTCTATTCGTTTACTATATTATTTATCCAAACACCCTTTTTAACAAAATAAAAGCCGATTCCCGCTTTTAAAAGGCTTAAAAGTTGGCAAATAAAATACAGAGTTAAAATTGGAATCGAAGTAAACCTTGAAAGAATGAAAGCAATAGGCACATGAATTGCCCAAACAAAACCGCTATCAAAAATAAAGGTTACAGCGGTTTTTCCGCCCGAACGAAGGGTAAAATAAGCGGCATGCACAAAGGCTTCTATGGGCATTGTTATAGCGCAAATTTGCATAAGACCCTTGGCGATAGATTTAACCTCATCAGTGGTATTATAAATTTCGGGGATAAAGGATGCGCTAACAAAGAATAATACCGCCACCACAATACTTATAAACACACCAAAAGCAATTAACTTGGTTGCCGAATCTTTAGCCTCAGCCTTTTTATCGGCGCCGAGCAACTGACCAAGTAATATACCAATGGCTATTCCAACGGCGAAATGAGCCACGGAAAAAACATTAAAGAAGGTTGCATTGATATTATTTGCCGCAATAACCGATAGGCCTCTAAGTGAATAGCACTGATTAACCATTGCCATACCAGCCGCCCAAAGTGTTTCATTAAGCATAAGGGGAATTCCTTTAACACAAATTCTTTTAATAAGTGCAAAAGGCACATAAAAGCTCTTAAATGCACCCTTAATAAACACATTTTCGTTTCGTTTAAGGGCGGTATAGATAATTAAAATAAAGGCCTCAATAAATCGAGAAATAACGGTTGCTATAGCTGCGCCCGCAACACCAAGTTTTGGAGCACCGAATTTTCCGAAAATTAAAAGATAATTAAACATTAAATTGGTTAGAACCGCAATAACACCCGCCACCATCGGTAAAACGCTATGCCCTGTTTCGCGAAGTGTGCTGGCATAGGTCTGAGATATGCAAAACGGAATAAATCCGATTAGCATTATCAGCATATATTCTCTGGCGTATCCAAAGGCAGCCGCAATATCCTCAGGGGTTGCTTCTCCGCTCAAATAACTGCTTATTAAATTGCCGCCAAATAATATAAAGAATACACCTGCTAAAATGGCAAAAACGAGGGATACAATAAATTTAAAGCGGAATACATAACGGACGCCCTCGTTATCACCCTTGCCATAGAACTGAGCGCCGAATATACCAGCACCCGATATAGCACCGAAAATGCAAAGATTAAAGACAAAAATGAGTTGATTAGTAACAGCAACACCTGTCATTTGGGTGGTGCCTACCCTACCCACCATTACATTATCAAGCATATTAACAAAGTTGGTTATACCATTTTGTATCATAATAGGAATAACCAATGCAAAAACACTTTTATAAAACTCTTTGGTTCCTATAAATTTTTTGATCATTATATCCCCTCTTTTCCAATAAAAAAACCACGCTTATTAGCGTGGTTTTTGTGTTGGCATCTACTTATTTTCCCAGGCAGCTGCCCGCCAAGTATCTTCAGCGCAAGTGAGCTTAACTTCTGTGTTCGGAATGGGAACAGGTGGACCCTCACCGCAATCAACACCAACTGTCATCTCTTGACGACAA
>JAZOQP010000047.1:0-66184 GCA_045656145.1 Acutalibacteraceae bacterium | reverse complement strand
TCGTGAACCTCAGCCTCCTGAACCTCAGACCCCCGAAACTCAGACTCCCGAGACCCAGGCTCCCGAGACTCAGCCTCCCGAGACTCAGGCTCCCGAGACTCAGGCTCCCGAGACTCAGGCTCCCGAAACTGAAACTCCTGAAACTCAGGCTCCTGAAACCCAGGCTCCTGAAACCCAGGCTCCCGAAACTCAGGCTCCCGAAACTCAGGCTCCCGAAACTCAGGCTCCCGAAACAAATAATCAGCAGGGAACAACCAATACTCCTGCAGGAAGCACAACCACCACAATTATTGAACAGGGTGGATCTAGCGATAACTTGGGTCTTATCTTAGCTATTGCAGGCGGTGTGTTTGGTCTTATCCTTATCGCTGTTGTAGTGTTCGCAGTATTAATGCTCAGAAAGCCGAAGGCAGCTCCCGCCCCTGCAGTTGCAGTAGAAGCAGCTCCTGCAGTTGCAGCAGAAGAAGTTGCAGAAGAAGCAGAAACTGAAGAAGTTGAAGAAACAGAAGCAGAGGATGCTGAATAATTAAAAACAAAAGTAGAGATAACAAAAGTTGTCTCTACTTTTTTTATGGCAATAAAAAAGGTAGATGGAATTCCATCTACCTTTTAACATTTAATGATTAATCTTCATCGGGCATTTCCCAGTTATGCCAAATTTCCTGAACATCATCGTTTTCTTCAAGCATATCAATAAGCTTTTCCATTTTAGCAATGGAGTCTTCATCATCGATAGTGCTAGTGGTTTGCGGAACATAAGCTACCTCAGCGGCCAGGAATGAATAGCCTGCGGCTTCGAGATTATCGCGAACGGTTCCCATTTCGTTGGGGTCGGTATCAATAACGAAAACATCGCCATCAAGTGTGAAATCCTCGGCACCTGCTTCAAGAGCTGCCTCCATAACGGTATCTTCATCAAGACCCTCGGCCTCAATAGTGATTTGACCGCGGCGGTCAAACATAAACATAACGCTACCTGATTGACCAAGATTTCCGCCGCACTTATCAAAGTAATGGCGCATTTCGCCGGCTGTACGGTTGCGGTTATCGGTTAAGGTTTCAACAATAACTGCAATACCTGATGGGCCGTAACCCTCATAAACTAACTCTTCATAGTTGGTGGCATCGCTCTCTCCCGCCGCCTTTTTAATGATTCTTTCAATGTTATCATTCGGAACGTTTGCAGCCTTTGCCTTTGCAATGGCATCCTTAAGCTTGCTGTTCTCAGCGGGGTTTGGACCGCCCTGCTTTACGATAACCGCAATTTCTCTTCCCATTTTGGTGAAGATTTTAGCCTTTGCGGCATCTGTCTTTTCCTTTTTGCGCTTAATGTTGTTCCATTTGGAATGTCCTGACATAAACAAAACTCCTTAATATAGATTTTGCAACCTTTGTATTTTATCATAAATTCTCGCTATTCGCAAGTGCTTTTTCATAAATCTCATAAATATCATTAAGCGATTCGATTTGCCCGCATAAAATTCTAAGCTTTGCGGCGCCGCGCATACCCTTTAAATACCAAGCCGTATGTTTGCGCGATTCCATTATGGCGGTGTGCTCGTTTTTATATTCGCACATAAGCTTTATATGCGCAAGCATTGTATCCAGGCGCTCCTTAATTGTAACCTCGGGGAGAATAGTGCCAAAAGATAAATAGGCATTTATTTCCCTGAAAATAAAGGGGTTTCCCATGGCGGCTCTGCCAACCATTAGAAAATCGGCTCCTGTTTTTTGAATCATTTCCTTTGCGGCAAACCCGGAATTTATATCTCCGTTGGCAATAACGGGGATTTTAACGGCATTTTTAACATCTTTAATTGTTTGGTAATCAATGCCCGGGGCGTACATTTGCTTTCTTGTTCTGCCGTGAACGGTTATTGCCGCGGCGCCTGATTCTTCGCATATTTTAGCAAGAAGTGGGGCATTAATTGAGTTTTCATCCCAACCTGTTCGCATTTTAACCGTAACGGGAAGGTGGGTGGCATTTACCACCGCTTCTACTATTTTACCCGCAAGCACGGGGTCTTTCATAAGTGCGCTTCCGCCCCCGTTTCCTGCAACCTTTGGGGCGGGGCAACCCATATTAATATCAATAAAATCTGGGTTTTGCTGCGTTGCGAATTTTGCAGCCTCTGCCATAACGCTCGGCTCATAGCCGAAAAGCTGGGAAGCCATTGGTTTTTCCTTTTCGAAGCATGCCAAATAAGCCTTGGATTTTTCATCCCCAAGGCTCACTCCCTTAGCGCTTGTAAGCTCGCCTACGGTATAGGCGGCGCCAAAGCTTCTGCATATTTCGCGCATTGCTCTATCGGCAACTCCTGCCATGGGAGCCAGCGCGGCAAATCCTGAAAATTCTTTATTTTTTAGCTTCATAATTTAATTATAAAAGAAAGGAGAAAAGTTGTCAAATTTTTTACAAATTTTTAGTATACAAAATTAATATTATTTGATATAATATAAAATGATATATTAGATACATTTTTGAGAGGAAGAGTTTATGAAAATTCTGGCGATTGATGGTAACAGCATTATAAACCGCGCGTTTTACGGAATAAGGCTTTTAACAACCAAAAACGGCGAGTTTACCAATGCTGTTTATGGGTTTATAACAACACTTAACAGAATTTTGGCAGATGAAAATCCAAATGCAGTAGTTGTGGCATTCGATGTAAAGCATCCAACCTTCCGCCATGAAAAATATACCGAATATAAAGCGGGCAGAAAGGGTATGCCCGAAGAACTTCATGCTCAAATGCCCATTTTAAAAGAATGGCTAAGGCTTATGGGCTATGTGATTATAGAAAAGCCGGGCTATGAGGCCGATGATATTTTAGGTACCGTTGCCGCAATGTGTGAAGAAAGCGGAAATGAATGCATTATTGCAACGGGCGACCGCGATGCTCTTCAGCTTGTATCCGATAAAACAAGGGTTCTTTTAACCACTACCAAGATGGGAAAACCCGAGCATTTAAATTATGATAAAAAGGCTCTTTTTGAGCGCTATGGGGTATCGCCCGATGGTATGCTTCAATTAAAGGCGCTTCAGGGAGATGCTTCGGATAATATCCCCGGCGTTGCGGGGGTTGGTGAAAAAACCGCCGCCGATTTAATAACAAGGTTTAATAACATTGATTATATTTATGAGAATATCGATTCGCTTGATATTAAGGAAACCCTTAAAAATAAGCTTATTTTGGGCAAGGAGAATGCATATTTATCGCTTTTCCTCGGAAAAATTTGCAAAGAGGTGCCGCTAGAGCTTTCTCTTTCCGATTTGGAAATAAGAGAGCGTGATGAAAACGGCGTTGCCACGCTTATGACAAGGCTTGAATTCTTTAAGCTTATGGAAAATATGGGGATTACCCCAAAGGCTTCGGCTATAGTAACTGAAGAAGAGAAAAACGAAGAGGTTTTTAAGGTTGTTGCCCCGGAAGAAATGCTAAAAAAGGAAAAAATAGATTTCCTTTTAAGTGATGATGAACTCTTAGCCGCCGTTATAAGTGATAAAGAGATTACCACCTTTGGTGTTTTCGAAAATATGCCTTTTATAAAGGAGATTTTAGAAGGTGCCGCTGAAAAAAGGGTGCATGATTATAAAAAACTTTCCAAATGGGCAGGAGAAAACGAAATAGAAATTAAAAATGTGGTTTTCGATTCCTATTTAGCCGCCTATTTGGTAAATCCTGCCTCATCATCCTATGAAATAACAAGGCTCACAGGAGAATATGCCGCTAAAGAATTTAAAATTGAGGGAGAAAACTCTGATTTTTATAATCTTTCGGTTAATTTTAAGTTTGTTTGCGATGAATTATATAAGCAATTAAAGGAAAAAGAACAATTAAAGCTTCTTTGCGATATTGAAATACCTTTAGCCAAGGTTTTGGCCGATATGGAAAAAGAGGGCTTCTTGCTTGACAGCGAGGGATTAAGTGCCTACGGCAAGGAGCTTGAAGAGAGAATTTCTCTGCTTCAAAATGAAATTTATAATCTTGTGGGTTATGAATTTAATTTAAATTCTCCAAAGCAACTCGGTGTTGCTCTCTTTGAGAAATTGGGCCTTCCTGCTAAAAAGAAAACCAAAAGCGGATATAGCACAAATGCCGAGGTTTTGGAAGAATTAAGGGATGTTCATCCAAGCATTGAAAAACTGCTTGAATATAGAAGTTTATCAAAGCTAAAATCCACCTATTGCGATGGGCTTTTGGATAAGGTTTCGGGGGATGGCAGGGTGCGTTCCACCTTTAACCAAACCGAAACAAGAACAGGAAGAATTTCATCTTTGGAACCTAATTTGCAAAATATCCCCGTTAGAACCGAAGAGGGAATTAAGCTTCGCAAATTTTTTAAGGCGAAAGATGGCTTCGTTCTTTGTGATGCCGACTATTCTCAGATTGAACTAAGGGTTTTGGCCCATATAGCTGAGGATAAAAATATGATTGATGCATTCCGTTCGGGCGTTGATATTCATACCGCTACCGCAAGCATAGCCTTCGGCCTTCCGGTTGATATGATAACTCCGCAGCTCAGAAGCCGAGCCAAAGCCGTTAATTTCGGCATTGTTTACGGAATCGGTGCATTTTCGCTTTCTAAAGATATTGGTGTTTCGAGAAAGGAAGCCGATAATCTTATTAAAAGTTATTTAGCGGCCTATTCGGGCGTTGATGCTTATATGAAAAATGTTATTGAGGATGCGAAAGAAAAGGGCTATATTGTAACCCTTTTCGGCAGGCGCAGATACCTTCCCGAGCTTTCCTCTTCAAACGGAAAGCTCAGAGCGTTTGGAGAAAGGGTTGCAAGGAATGCGCCCATTCAGGGCACCGCCGCCGATATTATTAAAATTGCTATGATTAAGGTTCATTCAAGGCTTCAAAAAGAAAAGCTTAATGCAAAACTTATTTTGCAGGTGCATGATGAACTTATAGTTGAATGTAAGGAAGAAATAAAGGAAACCGTTTGCGATATTCTTCGCGAGGAAATGAGCGCTGCGGCTGATATGCTGGTTGAACTCAAGGCCGATGCGGCGTATGGCAAAACATGGTTTGAGGCAAAGAAATAATATGAAGATACTTTTTGTGTGCTCGGGCAACACCTGCCGAAGTCCTATGGCGGAGGGATACCTTAAAAGCCTTAAAATTAAGGGACTTTATGTGTCAAGCGCGGGGCTTCAGGTTGGAGGCTTTGCCGAAGTTTCCGAAAACTCGGTTTCGGCTATGAGGGAGATAGGAATTGATATTTCTTCCCATATTCCGCGCCAAATAACCCATGATATGATAAATAGCGCCGATAAAATTATTTGCATGACCGCCACCCATAAGGCACTACTTGAACTATCGGGAATAAAGGCCGATATATCGGTTTTGGGGTTTGGCATTTCCGACCCTTACGGGCAGGATGAGGATGCATATATCCTTTGTCGAAGAGAAATAACAAGTGAAATTGATAAATTGCTTTCTTCCCTTTCTGTGCGCCCCTTTAAATTAGGGGATGAAAAGGTTATTGCCGAAATTGAAAGGGAGTGCTTTGAGAGCCCTTGGAGTGAGAATGCCGTTTTATCCTCTATAGATAGCGGAGATGTTTTCTTAACGCTAGAAGAGGGTTTTGAGGTAATAGGCTATGTGGGGCTTAAATCTGTTCTTGATGAGGGGTATATTAACAATATAGCTATAAAAAAGGAGCATAGAAGAAAGGGCGGAGCCACCCTTTTGCTTAAAAGCCTTATAGAAAAGGCGAAGCAAATGGATTTAGCATTTATATCCTTAGAAGTAAGGGTTTCAAACCAAAATGCAATTAGCCTTTATGAAAAATTCGGTTTTGAAAATAAAGGCATTCGCAAGAATTTCTATGAAAACCCAAAAGAAGATGCAATTATTATGACTAAAACAATGAGGGATTAGTTTGATTATTTTAAGTATTGAATCATCCTGTGATGAAACTGCTGCCGCAGTAACTCGCGGCAGAGAGATTCTATCAAGCGTTGTTAACACACAGGTTGAGGAGCATAAAAAATTCGGTGGAGTTGTGCCTGAGGTGGCATCCCGCCGCCATATTGAAAATATTTCGGCGGTGGTAACCGAAGCGCTAAGCAAGGCAGGTGTCGCATATAGTGATATCGATGCCGTTGCCGTTACCTTTGCACCGGGACTTATAGGCGCGCTGCTTGTGGGCGTTAATTTTGCAAAGGCTTTGGCGCTGAAACTCGGTGTTCCGCTTATTCCTGTTCATCATTTAAGAAGTCATATAGCTGCAAACTATATTGAGTATGAGAATTTAGAGCCGCCCTTTTTATGCTTGCTCGTTTCGGGCGGAAACACCGTTATTGCGAAGGTGGAGGATTATACAAGGTTCGAAATCATAGGCGGCACCCGTGATGATGCGGCGGGCGAATGCTTCGATAAGGCGGCAAGAATTATGGGACTTTCTTATCCGGGCGGTGTAATGCTTGATAAAATTGCAACAACGCCTGATACCGAGAAATACCCTTTACCAACACCGAAACTTTCGGGGAATAAATATGATTTTAGTTTTTCGGGGCTTAAAACCGCCGTTGTAAACACGGTGCATAACGCCTCTCAAAAGGGAATAGAAATAGATGTTCCTGTTCTTTCGGCTACTCTAAGGCAAAAGATTACCGATATTCTTATTGAGAAAACCTTTATGGCGGCCGAAGAAACAGGCTTTAGAAAAATTGCTGTTGCGGGCGGCGTTTCGGCAAACAGTGAAATCAGAAGAAGATTTAATGAAGAATGCCAAAAAAGAAATATGGAGCTTTTCGTTCCAAGCCTTAAATATTGCGGAGACAATGCCGCAATGGTGGGCGTTCAGGCTTATTATGAATATAAAAGCGGAAATGTTGGAGACAGTTCTCTTAATGCAAAGGCTGTAATGCCTATTGATTATAGATAGAAAGGGTTACAATATGGAAAATTTGTTTTTGGTGGCTAATCCTAAATCAGGACTCGGCAAAATAAAGATGGAATTATTCAAAGTGGTAGAATTGCTTTCCCGTGGTGGATATAGGGTAACCGTTCATATAACCTCTAAAAAAGGTGATGCAACCGAAACGGTAGCGGCTCTTGGAAGCGAATATTCCACAATTGTTGTTTGCGGTGGCGATGGAACGCTGAATGAGGTTATAACCGGTGTTATGCAGAATGAAAATGAATATAAAATCGGATATATTCCATCGGGCACCCTTAATGAATGGTCGCAGGGGCTTAAAATTTCGAGAAGCATTGTAAAGGCGGCAAAGGATATTGTGAATGGCCGCGAGGTAGAACTCGATATTGGTAAATTCGGGGATAAATATTTCTCCTATACCTCATCCTTCGGAGCGTTTACCAAGGCTTCATATTCGGCTCCGCAAAATGTGAAGAATGTTATAGGTCAAGTGGCCTATCTTTTCGAAGGCATTAAGGAACTCGGTGCCATTAAGCCAATACATTTGAAATTTATTTCGGATGAAGGAATTTATGAGGGCGATTATCTTTTCGGCGCCGTTTCAAACTCTATGTCGGTTGGGGGCATTATAAAGTTTGATAAATCGGGTATTGCCTTAAACGATGGTGTTTTTGAGGTTATTTTAATAGAAAACCCCGATAATATTGCCGATTTGAATGAAATTTTAGATGCAATTATAACCAAAAAGTTTAATAGAAAATGCATTAAGCAGTTTAAAACAAAGTACTTAACCGTTCAAAACCACGGAAAACTTGATTGGACACTTGATGGCGAGCATGCGGTGAGTGATAAGGAAATTAAAATTGAAAATATTCAAAAGGCTATTAAATTTATAATTCCGTAAAAAAGTATTGTATAGATATAATAAAGATAGTATAATTAAATGGTATGAAGAAAAAAGGGGATAGGTTATGTTTACAAGAGATATTGGTATAGACCTCGGCACCGCAAATACCCTTATGTATGTTAAGGGTAAAGGCATTGTGATGCGTGAGCCTTCGGTAGTGGCTTATGATGTAAGAAATGATGCGGTTAGGGCTGTTGGTACCGAAGCTAAGGAAATGATAGGAAGAACTCCCGGCTCAATAGTTGCTGTAAGACCGCTTAAGGATGGCGTTATTGCCGACTTTGACGTTACTGCCGCTATGCTTAAAAGATTTATAAGACAGGCTCTAAAGGGTTCGTTTTTCTCTCGCGTTCGTGTGGTTATCTGCACTCCTTCAGGTGTTACAGAGGTTGAAAGCCGCGCGGTTTATGATGCCGCAAAGCTTGCAGGAGCTACCGATGTTGATTTAATTGAAGAGCCTATGGCAGCGGCCGTAGGAGCAGGCCTTCCCGTTATGGAGGCAACAGGTAATATGATAGTTGATATCGGCGGTGGTACCAGCGAAGTTGCCGTTGTATCCCTTGGAGATATTGTAACCTCGCAGTCTATTCGCACAGCGGGCGATGACCTTGATACCGATATCATCAACTATATAAGAAAGAAGCATAACCTTTTAATCGGTGAGCGTACAGCCGAGCAGATAA
The DNA here is from genome assembly GCA_045656145.1 of Acutalibacteraceae bacterium. Taxonomy (GTDB): domain Bacteria; phylum Bacillota; class Clostridia; order Oscillospirales; family Acutalibacteraceae; genus SIG565. The sequence goes on along the minus strand of JAZOQP010000047.1, from coordinate 57,697 downwards.
AAATTGAAATAGGCTCTGCAATTCCTTATGAGGATGAAAAGGCCATTGAAATAAGAGGTAGAAACCTGGTTGATGGTTTGCCTAAAAATGTAACCGTAACAGCGGCAGAGGTTAGAGAGGCTATTGCTGAATCATTAATGAGGATTATTGATGCGATAAGATTTACTCTTGAAAAAACTCCGCCCGAGCTTGCGGCCGACATAATTGATACCGGCATCACACTTACCGGTGGCGGTGCTTTACTTAGAGGATTTTCACAGCTTGTTGCTGATGAAATCGGAATGCCTGTAACCGTGGCGGCAAACCCGCTTGATTGCGTGGTGCTCGGCACAGCAAAGCGCCTTGATATTGGCGGCGGCTTTGATAATTATACCTTTAAACGCGGAAACAGATACAGATAAAATGAAGTTTAAAATTCTTAAGAAGGGGGTAAAAAGATGAGATTTTTCTTTAAAAGCCGAAAGTTTAAAATAGCGGCGGCGGTAACCGCACTTATTTTGGTAATTTCCATAGTTGCGCGCGCTGCGGGCGGAATGCTTTCTCCGCAATCTAATCTTTTAGGCACCCTTATTGCTCCTATTCAAAAAATGGCAACTGCTATTTCCTCTTCCTTTAAAGATTTTTCGGAAAATCTTAAGGGAAGCGAGGCGTTAATTCTTGAAAATTCGCATTTGAAAGAGCAGATTAACGAGCTAAATGGCAAGGTTTCGGAATATGACACCCTAAAGAGTGAAAATGAATTCTATAAAAATTATTTAGGAATAAAGGATTCAAATCCTGATTTCGTGTTTTGCGATGCCGTTATTATTTCAAGGGATAACACAGATGCTTTTGGCGCCTTCACTATTGATAAAGGCTCGCTTGATGGAATTGAGCAATACGACCCAGTTATAACAAACGAGGGACTTTTGGGTTATGTTTCCAGCGTTGGACTTACTTCAAGCAAGGTAACAACCGTTTTAAGCCCCGAAATATCTATTGCGGCGGTTGATAGCCGAACGGGCGACTCGGGCGTTATTTCGGGAAGCGTTGAAGCTATCTCTAAGGGTTACACAAAGCTAAGCCGATTACAGCGCTCGGCGGCGGTGGCGGTTGGCGACTATGTTGTAACTGCGGGCGGCGGAGTGTTCCCAAAAGGAATTTTAATAGGCAAAATTAAAAATATTTCTCAGGATGAATATACATCGGTGCTTTATGGCGAAATTGAACCTTTTGCAAATGCAAACGAGGCGCGTCAGGTAATGGTTATTACCGATTTCGCAGGCCGAAGCATTATAAATATAGCGGGCGGGGAAAATTCAAATGAATAAACAAAACACCTCTTATTTACCCGCAATTATTTATGGCGCCATATTTTTACTGTTTTATTTAATAACATATACCGATTTATTAGTGATTAATATTGGCAACGCTGCTCCGCAATTGCTTATTTCGGCAGTTGTTGCGATTGGTATATTTTATGGCGAGTGGACAGGCTTCACCATAGGGATGATAACGGGCATTTTTGCCGATGCGGTTGCGGCGAACACCGTTTGCTTTAATATGATAACCTTTATGTTAATAGGTCTTATAACAGGCCTTTTAATAAACCGATATTTAAATCTTAATATTTTTTCTGCAATGATTTTAAGCCTTTGTGCAAGCTTTTTATATCACTTTGCATATTGGTTTATATTCTTTGTGATTAGCAAAGTTGAATCTTCGGGGCAATATTTTTTATTGCATTCTTTGCCGAGCATTGTTTATTCGGCGCTCTTTATTTTTATAACCTACCTCCCCGGAAGATATTTAAAATAAAGCAAATAAAATAATAAGTAAAGGAGTGAGAAAATGCCGTTTAAAAAGGAAAACAAACCTTTTATTAAGGTTTTCAGCATAATTTTGGCCATTGTTTTGGTGCTTTACAGCGTAAAGATTTTCTCGCTTCAGGTAATAGAGGCCGATAAATATAGCTCTGCCGCTTCGGGAATAATCACCAGAACGGCGGTTTTAAAGGCTTCGCGCGGAGAAATACTTGATTCTTCGGGAAGAAGAATTGCGGTAAACCGAGATGGCTATGATGTTGTTTTTAATTCGGCATATCTTGATAGAACGGTGCTTAATGAAACGATAGCCGAGCTTATAAAACTTTGCGAAAAGTATGGCTGCGAATATATTGATAAATTGCCGTTAACCAAAAGCGGTGCGCTCGATTTTGCCGAAAACACAGGCTCCAGCGTTTCAAAACTTAAAAAGAATTTGGGCGTTGCCGATTATGCCACCGCGCAAAACTGTTTTGATAGATTGGTTGAAAAATATTCGCTCTCGGCCTTTGATGAAAAGCTTCAAAGAAAGCTAATGGGCGTTAGATATTCAATGGAGCTTGCAACCTTTTCGATTTCGGCGCCATATACCTTTGCTGAGGATATATCAACCGAGCTTATGGTAAAGATAACCGAGGCGGCATATATCTTAAAGGGTGTTTCGGTTGAAATCACTCCGTATAGAGAATACCCCAAAACCGATTTAGCGCCTCACATTATCGGCGCCATTGGTCCTATTTATGAAGAGGAATGGGAGAAATATAAGGAAAAGGGATATTCCTATAATGATAAAATAGGCAAAAGCGGAATTGAAGCCTATGCCGAAGATTATCTTCATGGAATTGATGGAGAAATAACCTATAAAATAGATTCTAATGGCAAGATTATTGATACCGTTATTACCAAGGCTCCCGAGCATGGAAAAACCGTTGTTTTAACGCTTGATAAAAATTTGCAAACAACGGCTCAGAATGCTTTGAAAAATGTTATAACCGATTTGCAATCAAAAGGCGGCTCGGTTAAGGGCGGCGCGGTGGTTGTAACCGATATAAAAAGCGGTGCAATTCTCTGCTCTGCAAACTATCCATCCTATGATATGAAGACCATGTCTAAGGTTTATAATGAACTTCTCAAAAACCCCAATAAACCGCTTCTTGACCGCGCGTTTCAAGGCGTTTTCCCGATAGGCTCCACCATTAAACCCATTGTTGCCATAGCGGCAATGCAGAATGGGAAATATAATGACGGAGAGGTTATTAAGTGCGTTGGAACATATAGTTATTTTGATGATTATAAACCTCATTGTATGCACTATCACGGAACAATAGGCCTTAACACCGCGCTTTCGAAATCCTGCAACTATTTCTTCTTTGAACTTGGCCGCAGGGTTGGAATTAAAAACCTTAATCAATATTTAAAGGATGTAGGTCTCGGTGTTAAAACGGGCGTAGAGGTAAATGACTCGGCGGGAATTTTAACCGAGTTCGATTCCGATTCGGGTAACACAATTCAGGTTGCTATTGGTCAGTTAAACGCCTTTACTCCGCTCCAGCTTGCTAACTATACAGGCACCATCGCTAATGGTGGCACACATTATAAAGCAACGCTTATTGATAGGGTTGTTTCCTATAATTATAGCGAAACATTTTTTACAAATGAAAAGCAGGTTCAAAATGAACTTAAAATTGATGATGACATTCTAAAAAGCGTTAAGGCGGGTATGCTTTCGGTTACCGTTGATGGTACGGGTAGTGCGGTGTTCGGCGATTATCCTATTAAGGTTGGCGGCAAAACGGGTACATCTCAGGTAAACGGCAAGGCCGACCACAGCGTGTTTATAGCTTTTGCGCCGTTTGATAATCCCGAAATTGCAATATCGGTTGTTCTTGAGAATGGTAGTTCTTCATTCGGTGTTACATCGGTTGCCAAGGCGGTGCTTGATAGTTATTTCTATCCGAATGAGGATAAAAATACCGAAAATTCGTCATTTACTTTGCTCGAATAATTGACAAATAAGGTTATTTTATGATATTATTTGTCGTGTAAAATTTTTCCAAAGGTGTTGATTTTATGAATATTGCTTTAATTGCTCATGATGCTAAAAAAGAATTAATGGTGCAGTTCTGCATCGCTTATTGCGGAATTCTTAATAAACATAATCTTATTGCAACAGGCACAACAGGTAAGCTTGTATCTGAGGCAACAGGTCTTAACATTATTAAGTTCTTAGGCGGCTCTCAGGGAGGAAGTCAGCAGATTGCCGCAAGAATTGGCTGCGATGAAATAGATTTATTGCTTCTTTTCAGAGACCCTTTAACCGCAAAACCGAGTGAGCCTGATGAGAATGTTTTGCTTCGCCTTTGCGATGTTCATAATATCCCGGTTGCCACAAATATTGCAACCGCCGAAATGCTCATTCATGGCCTTGAACGAGGCGACCTTGATTGGCGAGATATTGTAAGAGGTAAATAATAAAAAATTATCCGCCCTTTTGGGCGGATATATGTATATAAAAAAGAAAAATGGAGGCAAACTATGGCTGAAATTATAAAGGCGATTAAGGGAACAAATGATGTTTTGCCTGAAGACAGCTTCAAGTGGCAGTTTATCGAGAGCAAAATGCTCAGCGTTTCCTCGCTTTATGGATATAAGGAAATAAGAATTCCTGTTTTTGAGCACACAGAGGTGTTTTCTCGAGGCGTGGGGGACACAACCGATGTTGTTCAAAAGGAAATGTATACATTCGATGATAAGGGCGGCAGAAGCATAACGCTTCGCCCCGAATTCACCGCAGGCGTTATGCGTTCTTCTATTGAAAACGGCCTTGTAAACGGAACGCTTCCCGTAAAGGTTTGCTATATCGGTGGTTGTTACCGCTATGAAAAGCCTCAGGCGGGCAGACTGAGAGAGTTCCATCAGTTTGGTGTTGAGTGCATAGGCGCTACGGCTCCCGCGGCCGATGCCGAGGCGATATGCCTTGCAAATCAGGTGCTTGAGGAAATCGGAATAAAGGATATTTCGCTTGAAATAAATTCTATTGGTTGTCCCGAATGCCGTAAGAATTATCATAAGGCATTAAAGGAATATTTTGAATCTCGCAAGAAGGACCTTTGCTCAACCTGTCTTGAAAGACTTGATAGAAACCCAATGAGAATTCTTGATTGCAAGAGTCCTGTTTGCTCTGCTATTGCTAAGGATGCTCCTGTTGTTCTTGATTATCTTTGTGATGAGTGTGCCGAGCATTTTGAATCGGTTAAGGCTCATCTTACCGCGGCAGGATTAAAATACACCGTAAATCCTCAAATAGTTAGAGGTCTTGATTATTACACCAAGACGGTTTTTGAGTTTGTGGCAAAGGATATCGGCGCGCAGTCAACAGTTTGCGGCGGCGGAAGATATGATGGTTTGGTTGCCGAACTCGGCGGACCTCAGGTGCAGTGCGTAGGTTTTGCTATGGGTATTGAGAGATTAATGATAACCCTTAAAAATCAGGGCGCTGAATTTCCCGAGGCTAACGGTTGCGATGTTTATTTTGCAACACTTGGAGAAAAGGCATCTGTTTTAGCGGCTTCGCTATCCGCGAAGCTTAGAAGCGAGGGCTTTGAGGCGCTTTATGATTTAAATGCTCGTTCGCTCAAACCTCAAATGCGCTATGCCGATAAAATCGGAGCAAAGTTTACGGCGGTTTTAGGGGATAGCGAGGTAGAGAGTGGCGTTATCCGACTTAAAAATATGGCAAACGGAGAAATTTCCGAAATTAAAGCCGAAGATATAGTTGAAGAAATTTATAAAATTTCCACCGAAATTGCCTTCGAGGAACTCGAAAAGGCTGTTTTATAAGAGGAGTAATTATGAAGTTAGATAGACTTGCAAACACAAAAAGAACCGATTATTGCGGAACTCTCCGCGAAAGCGATGAGGGAAGACGGGTTGTGCTCACGGGTTGGGCACAGCGCCAGCGTGATTTAGGCGGTCTTATATTTATTGATTTACGCGACCGCACAGGTATTGTGCAGTTAGCTTTTGATGATAACACCGCAAAAGAGGTTTTTGAAAAGGCTTCGGCAGTTCGCAGCGAATTTGTTTTAGCGGCAACAGGTAAGGTTCGCCGCAGAAGTGCCGTTAATAAAGAAATTCCCACAGGTGAAATTGAAATTGAGGTATTGGAGCTCAAAATTTTAGGCAGAGCCGAAACTCCGCCCTTTGAAATTTTGTCCGATTCTAAGGCGGGCGAGGATATCAGATTAAAATATCGCTATTTAGACCTCCGCCGTGAGCCGCTTCAAAATAATATTATGCTTCGCCATAAGATAACTAAGATTACAAGAGATTATTTTGATGATAACGGCTTTATTGAAATTGAAACCCCAACCCTTATTAAATCAACCCCCGAGGGTGCTCGAGATTACCTTGTTCCTTCCCGTGTTCATAAGGGTTCGTTCTTTGCGCTTCCGCAGAGTCCTCAGATGTATAAGCAGTTGCTTATGCTTTCGGGATTTGATAGATATATGCAAATTGCCCGTTGCTATCGTGATGAGGATTTGCGTGCCGACCGTCAGCCCGAATTTACTCAGGTAGACCTTGAAATGTCATTCGTTGATATGGAGGATGTTTTCTCTATCGGCGAAGGCTATATTGTGCGACTCTTCAAAGAGGCTTTGGGCGTTGATATTAAATCTCCGTTCCCGCGCCTTACATTTACCGAGGCTATGGAGAATTATGGCTCGGATAAACCCGATGTTCGCTTTGATATGAAGATAGTTGATATTTCTGCGGCCGTTGAAAATTGCGGATTTGGTGTTTTTGCCGATACCGTAAAATCGGGCGGAACTGTTCGCGCCATTACTGCTAAGGGCGGAGCCGAGATTTACACAAGAAAAGAAATTGATAAATTAACCGAGGAAGCAAAGGGTATCGGCGCTAAGGGTCTTGCCTTTATCCGTTGGGTAGAGGATACACCCACTTGCTCGTTTGCTAAGTTTATGAGTGAAGAGGAAATGCAAAATATCATTTCCTTAATAGGTGCCGAAAAGGGCGACGTTGTTCTCTTCTGCGCCGATAGAAAGAAGACTGTTTTATCGGTGCTTGGCGCTCTTCGTTTGACTGTTGCTAAGAGAATGAACATTATCCCCGACGAATTCAATTTCTTGTGGATAACCGAGTTCCCGTTCTTTGAATATAATGAGGAAACAGGCAATTGGGATGCTATGCACCACCCATTTACCTCTCCGCTTGATGAATGCATTGAATATCTTGATTCGGCTCCCGAAAAGGTATTTGCCAAGGCTTACGACTTGGTGCTTAACGGCGTTGAACTATCCTCAGGCTCCATTCGTATTACCGACCCCGAGCTTCAGGGCAAAATGTTCAGAGCTCTCGGCTTATCCGATGAGGAAGCTCATGAGAAGTTTGGCTTCTTAACCGATGCTTTCCGTTTCGGCGCACCGCCACATGGTGGTATGGGTATCGGTCTTGACAGACTTGTTATGCTTATGTGCAAGGCTGATAATCTCCGCGATGTTATCGCATTCCCGAAGGTGTCAAATTCAAGTGAACTTATGTCGGGCGCGCCCGCTCCCGTTGATGAGGTTCAGCTTACCGATTTAGCAATAGGATTAATTAAAGAATAGATGAAAAGAGGCGATTAAATGCCCAAAAAGAATACGAGAAACACCAAAAGCCGAATTGTTTCGGCGGCCTGGAAGCTTTTCTATGAGCAAGGATATGAGGATACAACTATCGAGGATATAATCTTTGAATCTTCTACCTCAAAGGGTTCCTTCTATCATTATTTTGAGAGTAAGGATGCTTTACTCGGTTCTCTTGCCTACCTTTTTGATGAAAAGTATGAGGAACTTCAGGAAAGCATTGATGTAAACGGAAACAGCATAGAAATTCTTTTGCATTTAAATCGCGAACTCTTTAAAATGGTTGAAAACACCATTGATTTAGAGCTTATAAAACGCCTTTATTCAACCCAGCTTACAACCAAAACCGAAAAACAACTTTTGGATAACAACCGCGTTTATTATAAACTTCTTCGAAAAATCATTTTAGCGGGGCAGGCTTCGGGCAAAATCACTGACGAAATGTCGGCAAACGAAATTGTTCGCTACTATGCATTTTGCGAGAGAGCGCTCATTTATGACTGGTGCTTATGCGGCGGCGATTATTCGCTTTTGGATAACGCTTCAAAAATGATGCCGTTTTTTATGAAAAAAATTGAAAAAACTTAAAGTTTATTTTTCATATTATTTTTAGTATAGAATACAGTCTAGTTAAAAACCCTTTATTTTAAAGGGTTTTTATTATTTTAGTATTAAATTTGGTATTAACTTAGTTCTACCTTGCATTCTAGTTAAAGATGTGGTATACTGTATAAAAATTTTTCCAAAAGGGGATTTTAATAATGGATAAAATTCAAATCATTATTGCAATGGCTGTTTATATGATAGCCGTTATAGCAATAGGTATTGTGTTTGCTAAGAAGGCAAACAAAAACTCAGAAAATTACTTTTTAGGCGGCCGTTCCTTAGGTCCTTGGGTAACCGCAATGAGTGCCGAAGCATCAGATATGAGCGGTTGGCTTTTGATGGGACTTCCCGGTGTTGCTTATTGGTGCGGTCTTGCCGATGCCGCTTGGACAGCAATTGGTCTTGCAATCGGTACATACTTTAACTGGTTGATAGTTTCAAAAAGACTTCGCCGTTACAGTATCAGAGCCAACAATTCAATAACTCTTCCTGAATTTTTCTCAAACCGTTTCCGCGAGAACAAGAAGATTATAATGATAATTGCAGCATTGTTTATTCTCATTTTCTTCACGGTTTATGCTTCTTCTTGCTTTGTAACGGTTGGTAAGCTTTTCTCAACTCTCTTTGGAATGCCCTATGAATATATGATGATTCTTGGCGCCGCATTTGTTCTTATCTACACCGTTTTAGGCGGTTTCTTAGCAGAAAGTGCACCCGACTTTATGCAGGCTATCGTTATGATAGTGGCTCTTACAGTTGTTGTGGTTATGGGTATTGCCCATGCAGGCGGTTTATCGGCTGTTATTGCTAATGCCCAGTCGATTCCCGGCTTCTTAGAGTTCTTTGGTTTAGCATCCCCCACAGTTGATGCTGAGGGTGTTCAGCAGATAGTAAATGGTATTCCTCAGTTCGGCGAAGCTGCTTCCTACGGCGCGCTCAGCGTTGCATCCTGTATGGCTTGGGGTCTTGGTTACTTCGGTATGCCGCAGGTACTCCTACGCTTTATGGCCATCAGAAAAGAAAAAGAACTTAAATCATCCAGAAGAATTGCTATGATTTGGGTTGTTATTTCCTTAGCAGTTGCAGTATTTATCGGTATTATGGGTCGTCAGATTTTCCCGACTACTCTTACAACCAAGGCAACAGCCGAAAACATCTTCATTCTTTTATCAACAAGCTTCTTGCCGCCCATTATTGCAGGTTTTGTTATGGCAGGTATTTTAGCGGCAACAATTTCTTCATCCGATTCATATCTTCTTATTGCCGCTTCTGCTGTTGCTAAAAATATTTTCCAGGGCGTAGCTAAAAAGGATGCAAATGATAAGCAGGTAATGCTCGTTACAAGAATTACTCTTTTAGCAATTACCTTAGTTGCAATTCTTATAGCGCTTGATGAAAACAGCGTTATCTTCTCCATTGTATCATTCGCTTGGGCAGGATTTGGTGCAACTTTCGGTCCGTTAATGCTCTTCTCACTCTTCTGGAAGAGAATCAACCGCGCAGGCGCTATTGCAGGTATGGTTAGCGGTGCAGGAATGGTATTCTTATGGAAACTTGTTATAAGTGAACTCGGCGGTGTATTCGCAATTTACGAATTGCTTCCCGCATTCATCTTCTCAAGCATTGTAATAGTTGTTGTATCTCTTCTTACCAAGGCTCCTTCAAAGGAAATTGAGGAAGACTTCGAAGCAGTTAAAGCAGGCGTAGAAGAAGTAATTGCTTAAAATAAGAAAAAATAAAAACTGTGTTGGATATTTCCAACACAGTTTTTATTTTATAAACTCATTAACTATATGCGCGGCGGCGGCAATTCCTGCGGCTATGGGCACAAATGGTGCGCTGGCGGGAGCGGTTCTGCCGTTTTCTTTTTTTTCGGCAAGAGAATTTGGAGTTATTGGCTTTTCGCTAGACCATACACAAGTAAGCTTTTTAATGCCCCGCTTTTTAAGCTCACTTCGCATAACTCGGCATAGTGGACATTCCCTTGTTTTATAAATGTCCGAAACCTCGATTAAGGTTGGGTTTAACTTGTTGCCTGTTCCCATAATGCTAATAATGGGAATGTTTAATGTGGTTGCCCTTAAAGCAAGCTCAATTTTAGCGGATACCGTATCTATTGCGTCAACAATGTAATCATATTTTGATAAATCAATAGTGTCGGCATTTTCCGGCAAATAAAATATTTCAAATTTCCCAATATTTATATTTTCGTTAATTTCTTTTGCCTTAATTTCGGCGGCATCGGTCTTTTTGAGCCCCAGGGTTTTATTATTCGCAATTAGTTGGCGGTTAAGGTTAGATATGCTAACTTTATCGTTATCGAAAACGTCTATATTTTGGAGCCCCGCTCTAACAAGTGCTTCAAGCACCGCAGAGCCTACACCCCCAACACCAAACAGGGCGATTTTCTTTATTTTTAGAAGTTCGGTTTTATCGCTGCCCCAAATGGCAGAATTTCTTATAAAACGCTCATCCATATCAGTTCTCCAAAAATTTAATAAGGTTGCCTAATTGCTTCTCAAAGCAAACGCCGTAATCCCTTTTGGGTTCACACTCAAGGGTTGATTTAATGCAGGCGAATGTGAAGTTTACCGCAAACTGAGTGCTGGCGGCGAGAGAACGCTCATTCATAAATGCGGCAACAAAGGTTGAGGCGAAAACATCGCCTGTGCCATGGAACAACGAATCAACCTTTTCGGAGAAATAATAAGAGATATTTTCTCCATCATATGAGGCCGCACCAACCTTGCGCTCATCAAAGGTAACACCCGTAAGCACCACCTGAGCATTGCATTTTTTATTAAGTCCTAAAAGAAGAGTTTCGATAAACTCCTTTGTGTAGGGCGCATTTCTATATTCAATACCGAGCAGTAAGCAAGCCTCGGTTATGTTGGGAATAACTATATCGGCGATGTTGCAAAGGCTTAGCATGGCTTCGGGAAATTTTTTATCAATTCCTGAATATAATTTGCCATTATCCGCCATAGCGGGGTCAACAATAACTATAGAAGACTCATTTTTCAATAATTCAATGCTTTTTTTAACAATTTCGGTCTGATGTATTGAGCCTAAATATCCTGTATAAAACGCATCAAAACTAAAGCCCTGCTTTTTCCAAGAGTTCACTATAGGTTCAATTTCATTAGTTAAATCGCAAAAGGTAAAATCGTTAAAGCAAATACCTGTGTGGTTTGAAAGCACAGCTGTTGGAATAACTGCCGTTTCAAGACCAGCCGCCGAGCAAATAGGAAGCGCTACGGTAAGTGAGCATTTGCCGATTCCCGATATATCATGTATTGCGGCAATTCTTTTTTGAATCATTTTTTAACACCTTTTTTAATGCATACTTTATTTAGCGGACACGCTTCGCATTTCGGGTTTCGGGCAACGCAAATATCCCTTCCGAAATGCACTATGCGGTGGCAAAAATCATTAGATTCCTTAGGGTCTAATATTTTTGCCGATTGTTTTTCAACAATTAACGGATTAGTAGAATCGGTAAGGCCGAGCCTTCCCATAATTCTTATAAAATGAGTATCTGTAACAATAGCGGGTTTGCCGAAAATATCTCCGCAAATAAGGTTGGCGGTTTTTCTGCCAACACCCGAAAGGCTTGTAAGCTCTTCAATGGTATCAGGCACATCTCCGCCGAAAGTTTCTTCAATGCCGAGGGCAATCTCCTTTAAAGAAAGAGCCTTTGTTTTATAAAGACCACAACTTTTTATAATTTCCTCTATATCCCTAACATTCGCCTTTGCCATTTCCTTGCTTGTAGGGAATTTTTCAAAAAGCGCGGGTGTTACCATATTAACTCTGGCATCGGTGCATTGAGCCGAGAGCCTTGTTGCAATGAGAAGCTGGAAAGGGGTCTCGTAATTTAGCGAGCATACAGCCTCGGGATAGAGCTTTTTAAGCTCATTTACCGCCAAAGCGGCAAGTTCTTTTTTCTTCATTAATTTAATTTCATATCTCCCATTTTTATAATCTTGAGCTTTCTTAAAGCCTCGCTGACAAAAAACGCTATAACGCCGGGGAGGATAAAGTGCATAACAGCAATTTCGATAAGTGTAATAATGGGGGACACTCCGTTTGATACCATATTTGTAAAGGTTTCAATAGGACCAACAAGACCTGCAGTTCCCATACCTGAGCCTGTTGGAGTGCTGGTCATTTTAAGAAGCGCGGCAGAGAGCGGGCCTGTGATGGCGCTTGCCACAATGGCGGGCACCCAAATAACAGGCTTTCTGACAATGTTTGGCATTTGAAGCATTGAAGTTCCGATACCCTGTGATACAAGACCGCCCCATTTGTTTTCTCTAAATGAAGCTACCGCAAAGCCTATCATATTAGCGCAGCATCCCGCAACTGCGGCACCTGCTGCAAGACCTGTAAGTTTTAAGGAGACACCGATAGCGGCAGAAGAAATCGGGAGAGTGAGGGCAATACCCATCACAACCGATACAATAATGCCAAGAAGAATTGGGTGCAGATCAACGCCAAAGTTTATGATTGCGCCGATAAATGCCATAGCCTTTGCAATGGGAGCACCAAGGAAGATGCCTGCAATACCACCGGGGACAATAGAGGCAAGAGGAGTTACTATTATATCAACCTTTGTTTTGCCGGCAACCAAAGAGCCGATTTCTATAGCTATGTAGGCCGCAACGAATGCTCCGAGTGGTTCGCCGGGTCTACCAAAAGCAAAGCTTTCGGTGGCTATGTTCGGAAACGCGCCAATAAAGCCTGCAACAGCGGCAGAAACAGTAACGAGTGGGGCGGCTCCAAGCTTGCAAGCAACACCAACACCAATACCCGCACCTGTAATTGTTTTAGCAAAACCGCCAATGGCGATTAGGTATGCGCCGATAACGCCGCCAACAAGGGTGCCGATTTGCGAAATGATAGTGCCGATAATAAGCGTTGCGAAAAGGCCGGATGCCATACCGCTAAGACCATCAATAAACAAACGGTTTAAATATTTTTTCATGAGTATCATCCTTTATATAAGAGTATTAATTATATTTAGTATACTACTTTAGTTTATTTAAGTCAATAAATCGAGAAAAAATCGGCACACTTGCAAAAAGATAAAAGAACTGATATAATTGTTTTGGTGATTATTATGGTAACTATATATGTTATAAGGCATTGCGAGGCAAAGGGCAACACCCTGAGAATTTATCAAGGCCATACCGATCTTGATATTACCGAGATGGGTGCAAAGCAGCTCGAGAAACTATCTGATAGATTTAAAAACATTCATATAGATAAGGTTTATTCAAGTCCGCTTCTTCGCGCACGCAAAACTGCGGCGGCAGTAGCTAAAAACCTGCCTATTATAGATGAAAAGGGCGTAATTGAGCTTTATGGCGGCGATTTCGAGGGAATGGAGTTTTCAAAAATCTTTTCAGATTATGAAAATTATGAATACATCTGGCAAAATCGCCCGCAAGATTTTTGCGCACCGAATGGCGAGCAAATGAGAGAGCTTTATCTTCGCGTGTGGGAGGCTGTTTCCCGTATAGCTCTCGAAAACGAGGGCAAAACAGTGGCAATTGCGAGTCATGGTGGGGCTATCAGAACACTCCTTTGCAAATTGCTTTTCGATGATGTTGAGCGGCTTAATGAAGTGCCCTGGAGCAGTAATACAGCGGTTACAAAACTTATTTTTGATAAAGAAAAAGTAAAAATAGAATATATGAATGATGTTTCGCACTTGCCCGAGGGTTATCTGCCGAAACACAGCAGAGTGGACACATTCGATAAAAAGTTATAGGAGAAAAGCAATGATTATAATGGCGGTCGATTTAGGACTCAAACGCACAGGTGTTGCCGTGAGCGATAAGGCCGAGGGTTTTGCCTTCCCGAAGGGCGTTATTTTTGAGCATAATGAAGAGCGTTTAATAGAAAAATTGGATGATATAGCAAAGGAAAACAAGGCGGAATTAATCGTTGTTGGGCTTCCTAAAAATATGGATGGCTCGCTCGGTTTTCGCGCCGAAGAATGTAAAGCCACAGCCGAAAAGCTAGCGGCAAAAACGGGGTTACCACTCGAGATGTGGGATGAGCGTTGCACAACGGTGCTGGCTCACAATGCGCTAAATGTTACCAATACCCGCGGCAAAAAACGAAAAGAAACGGTTGATGCAGTAGCGGCAGTGCTAATACTTGAAAGTTATCTTGAATATAGAAAGAATAAAAAATAAAGAAAAAGAGCTTGATGGTAAACTGTACCATCAAGCTCTTTTGAGGTTAGGGGATATTTAAGAGGGTTGCTTGCAGATGAAAAATATTGATTTTCCTGGAAATATATGTTAGAATAATGTTGCCAAACCAATTGAATATAAAATTAGGGGCAATTTCTCTTTTTTTACAGGGATAATTGCACCTTTTTGTCGTACTCAAATTGTGAATTTGATAAAAATGCAAATTCCATCAATTTGAGTGTGCTTATTGCCCTTTATATTGAATTGGTTTGGCGACTATCGGGGTTTGCGTTTTTTGTGCGGTTGCTTCGGTAGCCGCACTTTTTGTTTTTAGGAGAGATGCAAAATGAAAAAAATCATATCTTTTATTTTAACAATATGTCTAATGTTATCCATATTTCCGGCAGGGTTAAGTTTTCCTGCAAGTGCATATGGTTTTGCTAACAGCGGAACAACAGGCGACTGTACTTGGATTTTAGATGGTACGAAGCTTACCATTTCCGGAAATGGTAGAATGGAAAATTATTCTCCAGAATACGATGTGGCTCCTTGGGGAGTATACTCAATTACCGAGGTTGTTATAGAAGATGGTGTAACAAGTATAGGCGATTGGGCTTTTTTCACTTGCTATAGCCTTAAAAGCGTAATCATCCCTGATAGTGTAACAAGTATAGGTGATGCTGCATTTGAAGAGTGCTCAAGCCTTACGAGCATAACTATACCTGACAGCGTTACAATAGGTGATTATGCATTTTATGGTTGCGATAGTCTTACGAGTATAACTATACCTGATAGCGTTACAATAGGTTCTTCTGCATTTGGTTCTTGTGATAGCCTTACAAGTATAACTATCCCTGATAGTGTAACAAGTATAGGCGATAGTGCATTTTATGGTTGCAACTCACTTACAAGTGTATATATAACGGATATAGCGGCTTGGTGTAAAATTGATTTCTATGATTATGATTCTAATCCGCTTTATTATGCAGAAAATCTTTATTTGAATAATGAACTTGTTACAGATTTAATTATTCCTGATGGTGTAACAAGTATAGGTGATTATGCATTTTTTTATTGCTATAGCCTTACAAATGTAACAATACCGGATAGCGTTACAAATATAGGTGATTCTGCTTTTGGCAGTTGCGATAGCCTTACAAGCATAACTATCCCTGATAGCGTTACCAGTATAGGTGATTATGCATTTTTTAATTGCTATAACCTTACAAACGTTTATTATAAGGGCTCATTAGAGAATAAAGAGAATATAAATATTGCTTCTGATAACTATTATTTAACTGGTGCTACATGGTATTATAATAGTTGTAACATGTTGGCAAATCATACGTATGATGCTATTTGTGATGTTGATTGTAATATGTGCGGAAGCGTACGAGTTGCTGAGCATACTTATAGTGGCGACGATGATTTGGTTTGCGATGTTTGTTATGGTACTAAAACTCCTTCTGCACCAATCATAGAAAGCGTATTAGCCGCAACAATTACTTTAGTAAATGTAGAGGGGTGCGAGTATAGTTTAGATGGTATAAATTGGCAAAATGAACCAATATTCGATAACCTGACCCCGGAAAAGGAATATACATTTTATCAGCGCTATAAAGAAACAAGTTCATCAAAACAAAGCAACACTAGCGAGCCTTCGAAAGCAAAAACACCTAAAGGATATACTATAACATTTTGTTATAACGATGGAACTAATTCTGATTTCACTAAGGTGAAGACTCAAGGTGTAGAATTATCGCTTGGTAGTGTTTCAAAAAGCGGATATACCTTCCTCGGCTGGTCGTTAACTCCTAACGGAGAAACCCTTATTAGTTCATATACCAAAGATAAAAATGCAACATTTTATGCAAAATGGGCTTATACATGTTCTAAGTGCTCAGGAAAAGGAGAGATTTGTGATACCGTTGAGCAATGGAATCTTTGTTCTACTTGTAATGGAAAAGGCCAGGTTCATTTAATTGAATGTTATAACTGTTCAGGTAGTGGTCGAATAACATACAATGTTAAAATTTGGGTTACATGTTACTCTTGCGATGGGAAAGGAAAAGGCACGGCACCTCAGCCAAAAGCACCGAAACCTATCATCAAATCTCAAGGAGATAATTTTATTGAAATTGAAGCAGTTAGTGGAGTCGAATACAGTATTAACGGTTATTCTTGGCAGTTAAGCCCCGCGTTTAATGCGCTATCGACAGGTGTATATTACGTTTATCAGAGATACATTGCTACTAATATAAATTCGACTGGGGAGGCGAGCGAACCAGCAATCGTAACATTACATAAACACTCCTATTCAAATTCTTGTGATGAAATCTGCGACTCATGTGGTGAAGATAGGTATATAACTCACAAATCTGATTCGGGCACGGTAACCAAGAAGGCCACCTGTACTGCAACCGGTACCAAGGTCTATAAGTGTACGCTATGTAAAGCGGCTACCAAAACTGAAACAATCGCTAAGGTTGCTCATAAGTATGATTCCGGAAAGGTAACTAAGGCGGCTACTCACAAGGCAAATGGTGTTAAGACCTATACTTGTACTGTATGTAAAGCTACCAAGACTTCAACTATAGCAAAAATCACATCTCATATATATTCAAACGCTTGCGATAAATATTGTAATATATGCAGCATAACACGCGAAGTGCCGGCACATGAGTACTCAAATAAATGCGATACAACCTGTAATGTATGCAATGCAAAGCGCACTATAAAGCATACATATTCAAATGCTTGCGATAAATATTGTAATGTATGCGGTATAACACGTACAGTACCGTCACATAAATACACAAATGCTTGTGATAAATATTGCAATGTATGTAAAGCTGTGCGTACAGTACCGTCACATAAGTACACAAATGCTTGCGATAAATATTGTAATGTATGTAAAGCATCGCGTACAGTACCGGCACATAAATACACAAATAAGTGTGATACAACCTGTAATGTGTGCAAGGCAAAACGCACTATAAAGCATACATATTCAAATGCTTGTGATAAATATTGCAATGTATGTAAAGCCTCACGTAAAGTGCCGGCACATAAGTATACAAATAAATGTGATACAGCATGTAATGTATGCAATGCAAAGCGCACAATTACTCATTCCTACAAAACAACCACTACCAAAGCTACCCTTAAAAAGAGTGGTAAGATAGTTCGGAAATGTAGCGTATGCGGTAAGTCAACAACCACCGCAATTAAGTATGTAAAAACCATTAAACTTTCAGCCACAAGCTATACCTATGATGGTAAGGTTAAAAAGCCAAGTGTAACTGTTAAGGACTCGGCAGGAAAGACTGTTTCTAAGAGCAATTACACAGTAACCTATGCCGGTGGCTTAAAGAATGTTGGAACATACAAGGTAACTGTTAAATTTAAGGGCAACTATAGTGGAACTAAGACATTATATTTCACCATTAACCCTGCAAAAACAACCGTTAGCAAATTAACTGTAAATAAAAATGACATTAAAGTAACAATAACTAAAAAGTCGGCGCAGGTAACAGGTTACCAAATTCAGTATGCGACAAGCCAAACCTTTAAATCGGCTAAGACTAAAACTATAACAAGCTATAAAACAACAACCGCTACATTGAATGGTCTAAAGCCCAAGAAAACCTATTATGTACGCGTTCGCACCTATAAAACAGTAGGCGGCAAAAAGTATTATTCAGCTTGGAGCGCGAGCAAAAATGCCTTCTCTTATCAGCATACGCATAAATATAGCAAGGCCACCTGCAAAAAGCTCAAAACCTGTTCAATTTGCAAGGCGACCACAGGAAGCAAGGCGGCGCATCAATATGTAAACAATAAGTGTAAGGTTTGCGGTGCGGTTAAAATTATGAGCTTAAAAATGCATAGTGAATATATATATTACGAGGCGGGTTACGGCGTTAGTTTAAGTTTTAGCTCAAATGGAATAGTGACCTATTGGTATTATAGTTATGATGGATGCGTTGGTGGCGGTATAGAATATTATTATAAAGTGTCAGGTAATGATATAACTATTTTTAACTGTATCGAAATGCCAAACGCTAAAAACACCGTTACTAAAAGACTAAAAATAGATACCAGCCAAAAATTGAGAGCCACTTATTCCGATGGCTATGATTTTCTCGCCGGATATATATTTTATTTACAATAAGCAAAATTAAATAAAGAACAAAAAATAACCACCCGCATAGCGGGTGGTTTTTCATTTTCGGGCATAGCCCTAACCGATACTGGCTACGAACAAGTGCGTTTTTTAGTTGGCCTGCCAGCCATGCAATGGTTACTAGTTACCAGTAAACTGGTCAATTAAGTCCTTGGCTCCCTCTGATGAGGGAGCTGTTGAGCCTTAGCGAAACTGAGGGAGAGAAAACTTAGATTATGTTTTTATTCCATTATTCTCTCCCTCCGTCTTTTTGCTACGCAAAAATCCACCTCCCTCATCAGAGGGAGGCGAAAGCACGGTCCTGTATCTTTCATTATTCACCGGTTAACCTCTATAGAGCCACGCGACTATCGCGTGGTTTTCGTTATACAAAAAACCTTGATGGTAGAGTTTACTATCAAGGTTTTTGCTTTTTGTGTTTTTTGGCGGGGAAATTTGTCCATTTATTTGAAAAAACCATTACTGCATTATATTGTGGAAATGGGCATATAATAAAATAAAAAGGCACAAATTGTGGTAAATTTGGTGTTAGAAATGCCGAGTTATCCCCAATAAAACGCCGATTTCGGCTTTTTGAACAAACCTATTACCACTTTTTACCAATAGAACCGTCCTAAAAAAGTTACAATTCTGTAATTTTTAGAGATTTGTAACTTTAATTGTGCAAAATGCACAAAAAGAGGGTGCTTCTTTAGTTTGACATTTCAACACAACATATATATAATAGATTTTGCTCGTGCGAAAATAGCTACTGCGGTAGCGAAATTAAAGGAGTTATTTAATGACAGAAAAAATCAAACATATGATTGCGCGCTTCGGTTTAGAGCGAGTAAAGCAAATCGCCTTTATGGCATCGGTGCTTTTGGCAACTCTGATTGTTCTCGGCTTTTCAGTCAACAAAATCACGGTTAACGACGGTAAGTCGGTTCAAACCATTTATTCTTTAAAATCAAGCCCAACCGATATTTTAAGGTTGGCTACCCTTACTTCCAATAATTACAAGGTAGTAAATGTTACCGAAAAAGGAAATAACATCGATATTTCCCTAAAGTATACCTTCCCGGTTTTTGTAACCGTTGGCAAGGATACCAAAGAAGTTTGCATTTTAAAAGGGCAGACTGTGGCTGAGGCAATTACCGCTGCAGGAATTACCCTTGATGAACACGATACTGTTAATCTTCCGTTAGATACAGCTATTAACGAAACATCTTATATTGATATTGTTGATATTAACTATGTTACTTCAACCGTATCTAAAAGAATTCCTTACACTTCAAAAACGGTTTATTCAAACAAAACAACGGGCAAAACCGTTACAACCAAGGGAAGTGAGGGCGAGAAGCAGGTTACAACCCTTACAAAATATGTAAACGGTAAGGAAACCTCCACCGAAACCCTTAGCGAAAAGGTTGTTAAAGAGGCTGTGCATGAGGTTATTACCATCGGCACCAAGAAGCCTGCCGTTACAACCTCAGCAAGCGTTAAAACCATTTCTCAGATTAAACCTGATAAACCCATCGAGCTTGATAAAAACGGAAATCCTGTTAGCTATAAAAAGCATATAACCGTTCAGGCAACCGCATATTATCAACCCGGCACAAAGGGTGCTTCGGGAATGAAGTTAAAACCCGGCTGTGTTGCTATTAACACAAATCTCTTTCCTTATGGCACGAAGTTTTATATTAAATCTTCAGATGGAGCATATATATATGGTTACGCTGTAGCCGCGGATACAGGCGGATTTGTAAAAACAAGGCCCACCAACTTCGACCTTTTCTTCGCAAGCAAGGCTGCTTGCCGTCAATTTGGCAGAAGAAATATTGAAGTTTATGTGTTAAACTAGCTTTTCATATTTTTTCATAGATTTTCTCTTAAAAAGAACAACCCATCGGATTAGCCGATGGGTTGTTTTCATATTCTATATATTTCTATTGCCTTTTTCATAAATTCTTCGGTTACCGAAAAGTATTCCGCCAAGGAGCTTATATCTCGGTAGCCTTTTTTTATTGCTTCTTTAAGGTCGGCGCGGGGGATTAGTGTATCAACCGCCCATTTAGTTGCCCTGTTTTCGTGCTTTGCTCTAAGGTCGAGCGGGGAATAAACATTATATGTGCTTCCTGTTTTGCAATGCCCGAGTTCATGAGCAAGGCAGACCCTTTCAAGAGCTGAACTTCCAAGCACCAAGGGGTCAAGTGCTATAAAATATTTGCCGCTTAGATCTACTACCGCCGAAAGATTTCTCGGCATGGGATAAAAATCGAGCGCAATGCCATCGTTTTCGGCTAAATTATAAAGTTTCTCCGTTTCCATTTTCACGTTCCTTTATATACTGCGCGTACCGTTTAACTTCATTCCACATTTCATCGGTAACCCTGGCATCGCCGCCAAAGAGTGCAACCTTGAGGCTCTCTTCATCGGCCGAGGGGGCTTCGCCACCCATTAAATATTCAACGCTTACCCCAAAATATTCTGAAATTTTTGAAAGGGTAGAAGCCGATAGGGTTTTTATTCTTCCCATCTTATAATCAGATAGCGAGGCTCTTGGTATTGAGCACTCTCTACAAAGCGCAGTTACATTAATTTTATTTTTTCGACATAATTCGTCAATTCTTAAGTATGTTTCGGTCATACTACACACCCCTTTTTGTGCAAGTATACAAATTACTAAAAATCGTAAAGTAACTTATTGACAATTACGGAAATGCGTAATATAATAGAATTAGGCTACTGAATTCAGTAATATTGTATCATGATACTCAAATTATATTACAGTTTTCAGTAATTGTCAAGTATTATTTTCAGGAGTGGTTTAGGTGTACAAATGTCAGGACTGTGAAAAAGAATTCAGATATCCGAAAAAGGTAAAGGAAACCCATTCTTTTATTTTTGGTCCTTATGAGGAAATGCGGCTTTGCCCTTTTTGCGCGAGTCATTTAATAATAGAGTTGCCCGAGCATTATTGCCATTATTGCGGCGCCAGGGTAAAAGCGGGTCAGGATTATTGCTCATCGGCCTGCAAAAAGAAGGGGGAGGCGGCTTATAAAAGGCAAGAGGAGAATAAAATTTGGCTACATAATAATCCGGTAAGCGCTATGCTTAGAGAGGTTGCCGAATATAATAAGCAAAATGGCAAAAACCTTTCCTATGGCGAATATGTTTCGGGGAGGCGATAGAAATGTCGAGGCAGGAAAAGAAGGATTATTTAATACTATATAGGCTTCAGCAACCAAAAATTGATTCGGCAAAGAATTTAATGAGAAATGATATTTCGCATTATGATACATATATAAATATACTTAAAAATGCCGAAACTCTAAGGCGAAAAATCGAGGAAGAAATAGGAAGTGTTGATGAAAATATTTTAAGGGAAATTCTCTTTTCAAAATATATTCTCGGAATGAGCCTTGAAAGCATAGCGGAGAGTTTAAATTATTCAAAAAGGCAGATTGAAAGGCTTCACTCAAAGGCCTTGGAAAAATTTAATATGCAGTAATAAATTGCCTATTTACAAAAGGCTTTTTTTGTGGTAAAATTTAAGAACAGATGTTCTGAGAAAGGTGGGTGGGAGAACTGAAAGAGCGAATAATTTTGCATTGCGATTTGAATAACTTTTTCGCATCGGTAAGCCTGCTTGATAATCAAACGCTTCGCGATTTGCCCGTTGCGGTTTGCGGAAGCCGTGAAGAAAGGCACGGAATAGTGCTTGCTAAAAATGAAATTGCAAAGAAATATAATGTTAAAACCGCCGAGGCCATTTGGCAGGCTAAGCAAAAATGTCCCGATTTGGTAACTCTTCCGCCTAACTATGAAAAATATGAGGAGTATTCGCTTCTTGCACGCAAAATTTATGCGAAATATACCGATAAAATCGAGCCCTTTGGAATTGATGAATGTTGGCTTGATGTTACGGGCAGCACAATGCTCTTTGGCTCGGGCGAGGAGATAGCCGAAAAAATAAGAAAAGATATTAAAAATGAGCTTGGAATAACGGTGAGCGTTGGGGTAAGCTTTAATAAGGTGTTGGCAAAGCTTGGAAGTGATATGAAAAAACCCGATGCGGTAACCGTTTTAATGAGGGATAACTTTAAGGAAAAGATTTATGATTTGCCGGTATCGAGCCTGCTCTTTGCAGGGCGGAAGACCGCCGAAAAATTAAATTCCATAGGAGTTTTTTCTATTGGAGATTTAACGATTATAGGGGATGAAACGCTTAACAGGATTCTAGGCAAAAACGGAATAGACCTTAAAAGATACGCTTTAGGGCTTGATGATTCCCCCGTTTCAGATATGAACGCAAAAACACCGCCTAAAAGCATAGGTAAAAGTGTTACGGGCGCCAAGGATTTTATAAATGAAGAGGAAATTTGGCAGATGCTTTTATCCCTTAGCGAAGAGGTAACCGAAAAGCTAAGGCGAGAAAGACTTTTTGCAGGCGGAGTTCAGGTGCATATAAGGGATACCGATTTATCCACCAAAGAACCCAGCAGGGCGCTGCTTAGTCCTACCGATGTTTCAACCGTTTTGGCCGAGGCGGCGCTAGATTTGTTCAGAGAAAATTTCTATTGGGAAACACCGGTCAGAAGCATTGGTGTAAGGGCAATAAATCTTAAAAAGGATATTATTGCCGAGCAGACCGACCTTTTTGAAGATACAAACAGTAAAATCAAGATGGAAACGATAGAAAACAGTATTTATTCTATCCGCGAGAGATTTGGCAAGGATTCGCTAAAAAGAGGAAGCACCATGGATAAAAATAGATAAATTTTCGAATTAGTTTATTGAAATTGTGAATTTGATATGATATACTATATTTGTAAAATATTTATCCTTGGAGGAGATATTAATGGATACAAATAAGATTATTAGTGAAATTGGCGTTGTTCCGGTTATTAAGCTTAATAACCCCGAGCGTGATGCCGCACCGCTTGCAAAGGCTTTATGCGAGGGTGGACTTCCTGTAGCTGAAGTAACTTTCCGCGCCGCAGGTGCCGATAAGGCAATCAAAATTATGAGCGAAACCTGTCCCGATATGCTCGTTGGTGCCGGCACTGTTATGACAACCGAGCAGGTTGATAAGGCAAAGGCTGCGGGCGCAAAATTCGTTGTAACTCCCGGTCTTGATATTGAAATTGTTAAATACTGTCAGGAAGTTGGCATGCCGATTTACCCCGGTTGCACAACCCCTACCGATTACCATGCTGCATTTAAGCTAGGCCTTGAAGTTTTAAAATTCTTCCCTGCTGAGCAGTCAGGCGGTCTTGCAAAAATTAAGGCTATGGCAGCTCCGTTCCCGATGTTTAAGGTAATGCCCACAGGTGGCGTTTCGCTTAAAAACCTTAAGGAATATATTTCCTGCCCCGTTATTTGTGCTTGCGGTGGTTCATATATGGTTACTGCAGACCTTATCGATAACGGCGAATGGGATAAGATAATCGAACTCTGCAAAGAGTCGGTAAAGATTGTTAAGGAGGCAAGAAACAATGGCTAAAATTGTTACTTTCGGCGAATTAATGTTAAGACTCGCACCCAATGGATATTATAGATTTTTCCAAAACGATCAAATGCAAGCTACCTTCGGTGGCGGTGAAGCCAACGTTGCAGTATCCCTTGCTAATTATGGAATGGATAGCGTTTATGTAACTAAGTTACCTAAACACGCTATTGGTCAGGCCGCAGTTGATTCTCTCCGTTATTTCGGCGTAGACACCTCTAAGGTTGTTCGCGGCGGCGAGAGAGTTGGCATTTATTATCTTGAAAAGGGCGCTTCACAGCGCGGCTCGGTTTGTATTTACGACCGTGCATATTCCGCAATTCAGATGGCAAAGCCCGAAGATTTCAACTGGGATGATATTTTTGAGGGTGCCGATTGGTTCCACTTTACCGGTATTACCCCAGCACTCGGTGAGAACCTTGTTGAAATTTGCAAAGAGGCTTGCATTGCGGCTAAAAAGCGCGGTGTTAAGATTTCTTGCGACCTTAACTATCGCGGCAAACTTTGGACAAGAGATGAGGCCCGAGCAGCTATGACCGAGCTTTGCAAATATGTTGATGTTTGTATCTCTAATGAAGAGGATGCAAAGGATGTATTTGGAATTGAGGCTGAAGGTACCGATATTTATGGCGGTAAGTTAAACCACGAAGGTTATAAGAGCGTTGCTAAGCAGTTGGCTGATAAGTTTGGTTTTGAAAAGGTTGCTATCACACTTCGCTCTTCAATTTCGGCTAGTGATAACGATTGGGCAGGTATGCTTTATGATGGCGAAAACTATTGCTTCTCAAAATCATATCATCTCCATATTGTTGACCGCGTAGGCGGAGGCGATAGCTTCGGCGGCGGACTAATTTACGCACTTTTAAGCGGCAAGTCCACTCAGGATGCAATTGAATTTGCTGTTGCAGCATCGGCTCTTAAGCACTCAATCGAGGGCGACTACAACCGCGTAGGTGTTTCTGAGGTTGAAAAGCTCGCAGGCGGCGACGGTTCAGGCCGAGTTCAAAGATAATTTATCTTAACTATTGGGAGGGTTTTTACCCTCCCTTTTGTTTTGGAGAAAATTTGCGAAAAAATAATCTCAAAACCCCCTTGAAATTTAAAAACAAGAGGAGTATAATGGACTACAGTTTTGTTTAGGGGAGTCTTTTAAATGTATGTATTATTAAATCTTTCGGTGGCTTTGCTTGCAGGTCTTCTTTTATCAAGGCTTGCTAAGAAGTTATCTTTACCTGCAGTTACGGCGTATCTTGTTGCGGGTATTTTAATAGGCCCTTATTTCCTTGGGAAACTCGGCCTTCACGGAATTGGTTTTATTAATATGGAGGAAATTAAAACCTATTCGCTGCTTTCAGATGTAGCGCTCGGTTTTATTGCATTTCTAATTGGTAATGAGTTCCGCTTAGCCCAGCTTAAAAAAACGGGCAAGCAGGCAACCGTTATTGGTATAATTCAGGCCGTTGGAACCACACTCCTTGTGGATGCGGCATTAATAGGTCTTCATTTTATAATACCCGATAAGTTGCCTTTGCCAAGCGCTATAATTTTAGGCGCGGTAGCATCGGCAACCGCACCTGCAGCCACATTAATGGTAGTTAAGCAGTATAAGGCAAAGGGACCTTTAACCGATATCCTCCTTCCAATAGTGGCGCTTGATGATGCTGTGGGCCTTATGCTTTTTGCTATTTCATTCGGTGTTGCAAGGGCACTCATTTCTGGAGCCGTTAATGTTATTTCGGTTATAATTGAGCCGATTTTAGAGGTTTTGCTATCGGTAGCGCTCGGCGCATTAATGGGATATTTATTTAACTTCTGCGAAAGATTCTTCCATTCTCGCTCTAAGCGTCTTTCCATCTCGGTGGCATTTGTATTTTTAACTGTTGCTTTATCAATGCTTAAATTTGAAGTGTTTGGAATTCATATTGCTTTTTCATCATTACTTTCTTGTATGATGCTTGGAACAATATTCTGCAATATTTGTGATTTCTCCGAAGAACTTATGGATAGACTCGACCGCTGGACAGCGCCGCTTTTTGTTTTGTTCTTTGTAATAAGTGGTAGTGAACTCGAACTTGGAGTTTTTTCGGATGCAACGATTGTTTTAATTGGCGCAGTGTATATCATTTTCCGTTGCCTCGGTAAATATTTCGGCGCTTCTTTAAGTGCAAAAGCAGTTAAGTGCGATAGCAACATTGTGAAATTTTTAGGAATCACACTTTTTCCTCAGGCAGGCGTTGCTCTTGGAATGGCAATCAAGGTAAAAGAGCAGTTAACAGGTCCGCTTGGAGATATTGTTGCTAATATAACACTCTTCTCGGTGCTTGTTTATGAACTTATAGGTCCGTATCTCACCAAGATTTCGCTTCTTAAGGCAGGGGAAATTAAGCCTGAAGAAAAGAAGAGCCATCGCGGAGTTATTCCTACTCACTTTATAGCCGATACAGTAGCTCTTTTCACACATAAACCACACGAAGAAAATAAATAATAAAAAAGCCTTATGGATTTTCCATAAGGCTTTTAATTTTAAAATTCTTTAACTGTTTTTTCAATCATATCATAGATTTCTTTATCTGTGATCAGGTGCTTATATTTTTCGAAATATTTCTTTATTGCTGCTTTGTTTACCGCTTTCGGAGTAACGCCTGCAACCCTTTCGAAGTTTTTATAAAGAATGTTATCTGTTGCTTCTTCGCTTAAATTTATTGAGGGACAGGTTTCCCCATAAATTTCAATGCCTTTATCGGTAGCCAAGAAGTTATAAACCTGAGTTATGATATTTGTGTAATGCTCGAATAAATCATTTTTGGTAAATGAAGCATCGGTGCCGAAGAAAATTCTATCCGAATACTTTTCAAAGAAGCCGCGGTAGAATTCATAATTCTCTCTAAATGCGGCATACATTTCTCCACCCGGTACTATGTCGATTGCGAGGTTTTCATATTTCCTGAAAAGCTCTTCTAATTTTTCGGGGTGCTCAGATAAAAAGAAGAAGTGGGCAAAGGTTGCTTTTAATTTCGGATGGCGGTCTAAAACATCATAAACCTGACCATACATTTCTTCAAGTGACATATAGGTTCCATCGCCATAGAACCAACCGCGCTCAATGAAGCGCTGCGGAATTTTGTTAATATCCCAGAAGGTATCGGGGTCGGCAACGTGCCAAATCATAGGAGTGCCATCCTTTTCGCAGGCGGCAAAAAACTCCTCAAAATAGTCATCATTAATTCTAACCTGATATTCCTTTTGCTCTGCGGGTTTTGTTTCGAGCATTTTAATGCCATCAAAACCCATTTCCATAAGCTCATCATACTGTGTTTTCATATCAAAACCATCAGGCTGAGGGAACTTAACCGGCTTATCGGTGTAAACCAAGCCGCCATAGGCATAGGCGGTGGGGTTATGTAACTTATAAAGCGCTAAAAGAATGTTTTGCGCGGGGCCTAAATCATGATAAACCGGAATAGAACAAAGATTTAGCTTGTCTATATTAAGGTTTTTTTGATAGCGGTCGATAATGGTGTAAAAATCTTCACCGTTTTCATCAAACCAAGGATATAAATGCCAATGACTGTCAATAACTTTTCTTGTAAAACTCATAAAATTCACCTTTCAGTTGATTTATAGTTAAAGTGTAACATAGAAAAACAGTTTAGTCAACAAAAAAGGACAGTTTTAACCTGTCCTTTTTAATACATATTATCCTTTCACAGCCCCTGCGGCAACGCCCTCAATAATGTAGCGCTGGCAGAAAAGGTAAAAGATTATAACGGGCACTACAGCCAGAATCAGCACCGCCATCATAGCCCCCATATCAACCGAGCCATAACCGCCCTTTAAATATTGAATTGCAACAGGAATTGTTTTATAATCGCTTCCAATAACAAGGTATGGAAGCAGATAATCGTTCCATATCCACATAGCATTTAAAATGGCTACCGTAACGGCGGTTGGTCTCATAATGGGAAGCACCACCATAAAAAAGGTTTGCAGTGGATTGCAGCCATCAATGGTGGCGGCTTCCTCAATTGTTTTTGGAATACCTTTAATAAAACCTGAAAACATAAAAACGCTGAGTCCCGCTCCAAAGCCTAAATAGATAAAAACAATGCCGAGCGGGTTATCAAAACCGAGCGAATTAGCGGTTTTCGACATTGTGAACATAACCATCTGAAAGGGAATGATCATTGAAAAAACGAAAAAAAGGTATAAAAATTTGGTGAATCGGTTATTGATTCTTGTTAGATACCAGGCGGTCATTGAAGTGCAAACAATGATTAGGGCAACCGATGCCACAGTTATAAAAAGTGAATAGCCAAAAGCTGATAGAAATCCTGTATCGGCAAACCCGTTTATATAGTTTTCAATTCCAACGAAGTCTTCGCCCATCGGCAGACTAAAAGGTGAGAGAGTTATTGAAAATTTTGCTTTAAAGGAGTTTATCAGAACAACTATAACAGGAAAAATAAAGGCGAGGGAAAGAAGTGCGAGCAAAAATGTTAGGATAAGTTTTCCTAAATTTATGTGCCTTTTCATTAAGCATCCTGCTCCTGTCTTTTTGTTAAATATAATTGTAATAACGCTATCCCTCCCACAAGAATAGAAAATAACACAGCTTTTGCCTGACCTACACCTTCAAAACCACTTCTTGCATAAAAGGTTTTATAAATATCAAGCGCCAGCATAGAGGTTTCGTTTGCGGGGGCGCCCGCGGTGAGCGCTAGGTTTTGGTCAAAAAGCTTAAAAGAGTTTGTAAGGGTCAGGAATAAGCAAATTGTGATAGAGGGCATAACATTCGGAATAATAACCGAGAAAAGCGTGCGAAAGGAGCCTGCGCCATCAACCTTTGCTGCCTCTAAAATGCTTGTTGGAATGTTGCTGAGTCCCGCAATATAAATTACCATCATATAGCCAATCATTTGCCAATTCATTAAAATAACCAATCCCCAAAACCCATAGGTTGCATTAGAAGTGAGGGTTTGGGAAAAGGGAAGCAAAATCCCATTGAAAATCAGTTGCCAAATGTACCCGAGCACAATGCCACCGATTAAATTGGGCATAAAAAATATGGTGCGGAAGTAGTTTTTGCCGGGAATTTTGCTTGTGAGAGCCAGCGCTAATAAAAAGGCAAAAATATTAACCGATATTACCGAAACAACCGTAAACCTAAGTGTAAATTTAAGCGCGCTTAAAAAACCTGAGGAATCGGAGAATGCGGTTTTATAGTTTTGAAGCCCCACAAACACAGCATCCGTTACGGTGGTAAAATCGGTAAACGAGAGATAAATTCCCATTAAAAAAGGGATTGCAAAGAAAAGGGAAAATGCTAAAAGTGTTGGTCCCACAAAAATCGGAAACTGTCTTTTTAGAGGGTTTCTCATCTATTTTTCCCTCTTCCACAAATCAACTACGCCTTTTTTAACCTCCTCAAAGGTCTTAGATTCTTGGGTGTAGGCGAGCAGAAGATTTCCATATTCCGTTTTAAAGTTTTCGCTTGGGAAGCTTGTGAAAATCCAGGGAACAGAGATATGATTTTCGCTGTTCATATAGCGGACAATTTCTTTCGCTAACGGGTCTTTAGGTTGCTCTTCGGTGGAGAAGGTGCTAAAGGGTGTTAAGAAGCCTAACTTTTCGGTAACATATTTTTTGCCCGTTTCGCTTGTGAAAAGCCAAACCAGGAAATCAATAGAAGCCTTTTGAGATTCGCTATCGGCCTTGCTGTTTATTGCAAGATAGTTTTCGGTACCAATGCAAAGTCCCTGTTTTTCTTCGCCCTTAATACCTGTATATATTGGTAAGAATTTAATATCGGTTTCCTTTACGGTATTGCCCTTAACTTCATTAATTTGCGACCAAGCCCAGTTGCCGTTTTGAATGAAGCATACCTGACCGAGTGCAAATTCGGCCATTGAATCAGCAACTGATTTAGATCCCAGTAGTCCCTTTTCGGTAATGGAGTTATTTATATAAAGGTCGAAAATATTTTTATAGTTTTCGGCATATTTAAAGTTGATTTCCTGAGTGTTGAGACCTGCAAGAGTGGGGTCGGAATAGGCGGTGTTTTCGCTGAACTCATAATAAAGCGGAATATTCATAAGGTGGGTTTGCCAGCGCCAATCCTCTCCGCTTGAAAGTGAGGTTGAGCCGAAAGCACCTTTAATGCCGATTTCTTCCTTGCGGGCGGTCATATCCTCAACAACCTTTTTAAGCTTTTGGAAAGAATTAATTTCCTTAGCGGAATTGATTTCTTTCTGGCGGTTATCAAGCGCAAAATAGCGGGATAAAATTGCATCGTTATAGATAATTCCATAACCCTCAACAACATAAGGAATTGCATAAACGCCGTTATTTTCGGTAATTGCAAGCTTTTTATCGCTTAAAATGGAATAAAGTTGTGTGTTTTTAAGGTCGGCGCAGTAATTTCGCCATTCATTAAAGCCTATAGGTCCGTTTACCTGGAAAATAGTTGGAGCATCCTTTTTGGCAATTTCACTTTTAAGGGTTTGCTCATAGGTGTTTGCGGCGGCAGTAACCACCTTTAATTTAACGCCGGTTTCTTCTTCGTAAACCTTGGCGATTTCCTCATAAACCTTTGCCGATTCGGGTTTGAAGTTAAGAAAATAAACCTGAGCCATCTCTTTTTCTCCGCATCCGGAAAAGATTAATGAAGTGGATAAAATAAGTGCTATTGTTAAAAGATAAGAAAATATTTTTTTCATAAAATTACCTCCGCTTTTATTTTGGACGATTTTCGCTAAATAATGCAAAATATATTGAAAAATTAAAAAATTAGATGTAAAATATTTTCGAGGTGAATTTTATGGAAATTTTTAAAATTTGGGATAAAGAATTCCCACTTTATGATGAATCTATAACCAATGAACAAAATGATGGAATAAATACTATTGAGTTTTATCCGGTGGAAACCGAAAAGGATTTACCGCTTGTTATAATTTTCCCAGGCGGCGGATATACTTTCCGTTCTAATATAAATGAGGGTGCTTACGTTGCCGAGTTTTTTAATTCAAAGGGTATGCACGCGGCTGTTGTTCAGTATCGAGTAGCTCCCTATTGTTACCCAGCGCCGCTTCTTGATGCTCAAAGAGCCATAAAACTTTTAAGATTTAAGGCAAAAGAGCTTAAAATTAATGCCGAGCGTGTTTTCACTTTAGGCTTCTCGGCAGGCGGTCACCTAACGGGTATGACTGCAACCTTCCCCGATGTTTGCAATATATATAATGATGAGGTTGATAAAATGAGCCATAAACCCTCGGGTGCCATTTTATGCTACCCCGTAATTTCAACCGATACCGATAAAATTCATGAGGGTTCTTTCAAGTGTCTGCTTGGAGAAAATTTTGAGAAGAGGGAAGAATATTCTATTGAAAAAAGGGTGGATGATGAAACCTGCCCTTGCTTTGTTTTCCACTGTACTTATGATGGACTTGTTCCAAGAGGAAACTCTATAGCGCTTGCGAGTGCGCTATGGGAAAGAAAAATTCGCTGCGAGCTCCATATCTTTCAAGAGGGTGGACATGGTGGCGGCTTGCGTCAGGTAAATGCCCATTCAAGAATTTGGCCAACCCTCGCATTTGATTGGATGGAAAGAATCGATAAAGAGGATATGTAAAGAAACTAAAAGGTAAAACCACCTATAATGTTCGTGTTAGAACCTATAAAACTGTAGGCAAAACAAAGTATTATTCAGGCTGGTCGACAGTTATTGAAAAGAAAAAATAATATAACACCCCTAAGTGCTTCTAACACTTAGGGGTGTTATATTATGGTGTACTGTCTTCAAATGAAATATTGAATTTCCAATAAAAAAGCACCAACTTCTAGTTGGTGCTTTTGGCTGGGGAATAGGGATTCGAACCCCAACAAACAGAGTCAGAGTCTGTCGTGCTACCGTTACACAATTCCCCAAAATTTGTAACAAAATTATTATACCGCATTTTTTAAAAAAGTCAACTATATATTTAAAAAATCTTATAATTTTTTAAAAATCTCTTGAAAAATCAACTTTTTTATGGTATAGTATTGTTTGCTTGGGGTTATAGCGCAGTTGGTAGCGCACCACACTGGCAGTGTGGGGGTCAGGGGTTCGAATCCCCTTAGCTCCACCAAAAAACAAAAAGGTTCATCTTCGGATGGACCTTTTTGTTTTTAGTTTATTTGGGATGAGAACCCGTAGGGTTCGTCGACGCAGCCGCGCCGCCGCGATAGGTGGTGCGGTCTGTCAAAGTCTCGAGCACCGAAGATTTTTCGTATCTGCTCGGAGCGGCCGAAAAATCAAGGGGCGCAGAGTATCCCCTTAGCTCCACCAAAAAGGCAGTCGCAAGACTGTCTTTTTTTTATCTTTGTTTCGGATTGATTTGTTTATAAAGTGATGCTATAATTAAAATTGGTTGAAACTGGATTCGTTTGACTAATAATAACCATTTAAAACACCCTGCACATTAAAAGATGTCGGTGAATGTCGCTTTTCGTTTTGATATAATATAAGTAGAAACGGAGGTGATAAAATGGATATATTTTCATATTTATTGTTGCAAATTATTAACGGTTTTGATTGGAAACCGGAATTTAGTGAGAGTAAAAACTGGATAGCTGTATTGGATTTAAGAACATGTCTAACATGTCGAACTATGCACGGGAAGATTTGGCGAATCGAAGAAAAACCCGAAATCGAGCCGGAAGTTCATAATTGGTGCCGATGTGAAATTAAACTCATGGTAACGGTAAAAGCCGGAACCGCCACAACCAAGAAATTAGATGGCGCAGATTGGACTTTGAAGTATGAATCAAAATTACCTGATTATTATATCGAATATAAGGAAGCTGAAAAATTAGGTTTTAAAAACTATTTAGGCAATTTGGGAATAGTGGCACCAAACCGTATGATAACTAGAGGTGTCTATAATAATCGAAACGGTCATTTGCCGAGTAAAGAGGGCCGTATTTGGTATGAAGCAGATATAAATTATAGATTTGGCTATAGAAATAATCATAGAGTAGTTTACTCTAATGACGGGTTAATATTTGTAACATACGATCACTACAAAACTTTTTTTGAAATTGTATAGGAGGGAAAAATTTGAATTATAATGATTATTATGCATTTAAAGAAATAACCGAGAATCCCATTATATTAGATTTTTCTAAATGCAAATATTTAGGCGAAATTCATTTAATGCTTAAAGAAAAGTTTGGATTGCCTGAATATTACGGTGAAAATTGGGATGCGCTTTGGGATTGTTTGGGCGGATTGTTTTATGAACGCGAAAATTTTTCTGCAGAACTTCATGGATTTTATTCTATGAATAAAGAATTACAAGAAGAATGTAAACTGATGTTAGATGTTTTTGATGACGTGCATAACGAAACCCCTAATTTTGAGTACAAAATCATATCGTAATGTTTGTTTAGTAAATTGAAAAAATTTTGTATTTACTAAAAAGTGTTTATTCTTAACTGTCCGAGCAGAGCGTGAAAACTCTGCTCGGCTTTTTTGTTATGCCGCTTATCTTTACCAAAAATAGACTTGCAAAAGCAAGTCTATTTTTTATCCATTATAAAAGCAATAGTATATCATCAAGCGCTCTTGGTTTTTATTAAATTTTGTGGGTTATACACCTGAATAGGCGGCGAAACCGCAGTCGATTGGGAGGACAACGCCTGTTATGGCCGAAGCAGATTTCTCATCGCAGAGGAAGAGGGTGCCGCCGAGGAGTTCATCAGCATCCACGAATCTATTCATAGGAGTGCCGTTGAGAATCTTGGCGCTGCGGGCAGTGGGGGTGCCATCCTCATTGAACAATAAGGCTTTGTTTTGAGCGGAAACGAGGAATCCCGGAGCAATGGCGTTGCAACGAATGCCTGTTCCTGCAAAGTGGGTTGCGAGCCACTGGGTAAAGTTTGAAATACCTGCTTTTGCTGCGGAGTATGCGGGGATTTTGGTAAGGGGAGTATAGGCATTCATTGAGGACACATTAAGAATGCAGCCCTTTCCTTTAGCTACCATATCCTTTGCAAAAACCTGAGTGGGAAGCAATGTGCCTTGGAAATTGAGTTTAAACACGAAGTCAACACCATCTGCCTGGAGATCGAAGAAGGACTTTCCGCCCTCCTTTGCTTCATGCTGATATTCGTTATCGGTTGTGGCTCTGGGGTTATTTCCGCCTGCGCCATTTACCAAAATATCGCAGCTGCCGAGGTCGTGAAGCACTGCTTTATGTACTTCTTCAAGAGCGTCGGTGTCAAGCACGTTTGCTTTATACCCTTCGCAAACATAACCCTCTGCTTTGAGTTCTTCTGCAAGGTTTTTAACGGTTTCTTCATTAAGGTCTAAAGCTGCAACCTTAGCGCCGGACTTAGCAAAGGCCTTTGCCATTGCGCCGCAGATAAGTCCGCCTGCGCCCGTAACAACAACCACCTTGCCACTATAATCTACATTAAGAGGAAGATTTTTCATTTTAATTTCTCCTTATTTATTATCGAATTTTTCAAGGCTATCTAAAACGCCGAGCATATACATAATGCCGAGGGCTCTATCATAAAGGCCGTAACCCGGGCGAACATTTCCGGGGCCTTCATCCCAAAGGTGTCTGCCATGGTCGGGGCGGATATAACCCTTAAATCCGCAATCATGGTAGGCTTTAAGTATTTCGAGAATTCCTGTATCTCCATCGCAATCGCGGTGGCTGGCTTCGGAGAAATCTCCATTTTCGAAATGCTTAACATTTCTTATATGAGCAAATGCGATTCTATCGCAATGCTTTCTGATTATTTTTGCAACATCGTTATTGGGGTCTGCGTTAAGACTTCCTGAGCAAAGGGTTAAGCAGTTATATTCATCATCAACCATTTTCAAGAATCTATCAATATTTTCTTCATTTATGAGAAGTCTCGGAAGACCAAAAATATCCCATGGCGGATCATCCATATGAATGGCCATTTTTATATCACACTCGCGGCAGGTAGGCATAATGGCTTCGAGGAAATATTTAAGGTTTGCCCAAAGTTTTTCGTGGTCAACACCCTCATAGGCCTTAAATAACTCATCGAGCTTTGCCATACGCTCGGGCTCCCAACCGGGGAAAGACATATTGTATTTCTCGGTAAAGTCAAGGATGTATTTCGCCATGGCGTTGTAGTCATCCTGAATCATATTCTTTTCATAGAAAAGGGCGGTTGAGCCATCGCCTACGGGATGGAAAAGATCGCTTCTTGTCCAGTCGAAAATTGGCATAAAGTTATAGCAAATTACCTTTACTCCGAATTTCGAAAGGTTTTTAATGGTTGTTTTATAGTTTTCAATATACTTATCTCTTGAGGGAAGACCGATTTTTATATCATCGTGAACATTAACCGATTCAACAACATCCATGTTAAAGCCATATTCATCAAGCTGGCGCTTAACCTCGGCAATTTCGTCTTCCTCCCAAATCTCACCCGGCATTTTATGGTGAAGCGCCCAAACAATGCCTTCAACACCGGGGATTTGCTTAATATCGGATAATTTGATACGGTCATTTCCTTCGCCGTACCAACGGAATGTCATTTGCATATTAATACCTCCTGTTAAATAACAAAATCTCTATATTCTTTCGGGGTTTTACCCGTTTTGCTCTTGAAAAGCTTTGAAAAATAGTGAACATCAAAAATGCCGCAATGCTGAGCCACTGTTTGTATCTGTAAATTGGTTGTTTTGAGCAGATTTTTAGCAAGCTCAATTCGTTTGTTCGCGATATAGGAAGAGAGCGTTTGCCCCGTTTCCTTTTTAAATAGGATTGAAAAATAACCTGCGCTTACTCCGCTTATTTCGGCTAATTTTCCAAGTGTTAAATTAGCGGTTAAATCATTATCTATATACGCTATTGCTTTTTCAATAATGGGGGAATAGTGTTGCATTGATTTTCGGCGGACCAGAGTGCAATACCCTTCATACATTTCGCCCATAAAATCGGTTGCAGCCTTAACGCTTGGTAAAAGTTCTATTTTCTTTGCATATTCGGCTGACAGCAGGTCTATATATATCGGATGAACTCCACCTTTTTCGGCGGCCTTGCGAAGCAAGGTGTTCATTATTATACAATAATTTTTAATATTTCTCAACTGGTCACTGAGGCGCCTTTCAAAAGAAAGGAGCGAAAATGCCGGAAAAATATTTTCTGCCTTTTGCATTCTTCCGTGCGCCACGGCTTCGATAAGCTCATTTTCGTAGGAGTATCTTTTTTCCATTAGTTGCATTTTATTTAAAATGTCTTCGCTGGAATCTATATTCTTTATTTTGAAAAGGGGCTCTTTATCATTAACCCTTATAAGCTCATAGCCATCGGTTCCCCAAATGAATTCGCCTAATGTGTCAAGAAGATTGTTAAGGTAGGATTCATTTGTTATTAACGAAATTTCGCTGAATGCCAATTCTAATTCTTTTATGCTTTTTGAGTTTAAATTAAAATTCTCCCCAAGCTCCAACACTT
The DNA here is from genome assembly GCA_045656145.1 of Acutalibacteraceae bacterium. Classification (GTDB taxonomy): domain Bacteria; phylum Bacillota; class Clostridia; order Oscillospirales; family Acutalibacteraceae; genus SIG565. Next base: position 21,276 of record JAZOQP010000047.1, on the reverse strand, counting down.
TTTTAGGGGTTATCTCCTGAGTTATATAAGGCCCTATCAAAAGAATTGAAGGCTCTTCGGTGTCGGGTAGGAGCATAAAAACAAAATTCACATAGCGAAAGCCCTTGATTTTGTATATCTTGTTTTTCTCGCAGTTTAGCATTAGCTTTTTCAAACCGTTTAGTTCGGATTCGCTTTTTGAAAACGAGAAAGAACTGAAAATATCTGCCTTTTCAAATTCTTTAGAAGTGAGTTTTAAGATGTTTGTGGGGATGTGTTGTTTTTTCAGCAACTGGCAAGCAAAAAACAATTCTGCTTCATAAAACACAGTTTTATCCCCCTTTTTGTTATGAATAACAATTTCTTGTGCTCTTTTTTATTAAATTATAGTACATATTCCAAATGTTTTCAACCGTTTTTAGTGGGAAATATAAAAAATTTACAAAAATATATAAAAATTTTACTAACAATTTTTTCGAATTTAATTTATAATATAATTATAGCGGTAAAAACCGCAAAAAATCGCAAACGCGAAAAAAGAAGGGATTGTTGTTATGAAAACCGAAAACACCCCGCGCAAATTCGGTATCCGCGACAGTATTGCTTATGCGGCCGGCGACCTTGGCTGTAACATGAGCTTTGCGCTCAAGGGTACAATGTCTATTTTCTGGACACAATTTATGGGACTTGAATTATGGTATGCATTTTTATTAATCATAGTTCAGGTGTGGGACGCTATTAACGACCCGCTTATTGGCTCTATTATCGACTCTGATAGAAGACAGTATAAGAGAAATAAGTTTTTAACTTACATATGGGCAGGCTCCATTGGTTTAATTATAGGCGGCGCTTGTTGCTTCTTACCATTCCCCGGCGCTCCCGATTGGGCAAAGATGATTATTTTCATTGCGGGCTATGTGGTATGGGATGCTTTCTATACAGTAGCTAACGTTCCCTATGGCTCATTACTTTCTTTGATTTCAAATGATGTTAAAGACCGCGCGTCTCTTTCTGCTTGGCGCTCGGTTGGTTCAATTTTCGGCAACATGGTGCCTATGGTTATTCTTCCTTTCATTATTTATGATAGCGAAAACAACCTTATTGGCGAGAGAGTTTTCATTGCCGCTTTAATAATGGGCTTACTCGGATTTGTTTGCTTCCAGTTTATGATTAAAAACACAGTAATCCGTGTTGATACAAACATTGAGCTTAAAGAGGATGCTCCTAAATTCAATGTTTTAAAGGCTTTCGGCAACTTTATGAAAAACCGCCCTGCTGTAGGTGCAACACTCGCAGCTATGGGTATGTTTATTGGTATGCAGGGCGCAACAACTGCAGTAACAGTTGTATTCCAGTCTTATTTTAAAAATGTTCAAATTTCGGGTATTGTTCAGCTCTTCGCTATGATTCCGATAGTTGTATTTACCCCTCTTGCAAGAAAATGCGTTGCAAAGTATGGTAAAAAAGAGCTTGCAACATTCGGCTCTATTTGCTCAATGGTTGCGGCACTTGGTTTATTTATTGTTATTCCCGAAAATACAGGACTTGACCTAATCCTTTATGTTTTGTTCCAGCTTATTTATTCACTTGGTCTTGGTATTTATTCAACAGTTTCTTGGGCTATGATGGGCGATGCTATTGACTATAACGAGTGGAAAACAGGTAAGCGCGAAGAGGGAACAGTTTATTCGCTTCATTCCTTCTTCCGTAAGTTAGCTCAGGGCGTTGGACCTTCATTAGTGCTTGTTATAATGGTGGCTCTCGGCTATGTTGGTGCAAATGAAGGTAATCAGTTGTGGCAGGTTGCTATTAATATGCGTTACCTTGTTGCAGCAACCTTTATGTTCTCAGCTATTCTTCAGTTTGTAGGCCTTGCTCTTATCTATAACCTTGACAAGAAAACTCTTGCTAAAATGAATGCAGAACTTGGCCGCGAAGAGATTGACGCTTAATAAAAAATTTAAGCCCGATAGCTTTGGCTTTCGGGCTATTTTTAAAATCCACAGTAATTTTGGAGGCAAAAAATGAGAAACATTATAAATTTTAATGCCGATTGGTTATTTAATAAGGTATCGGATATTCCGACCACTCTTGTGAATGATTGGCAAGAAATTAATCTTCCGCATTGCTTTAATGCCGAAGACGGAATGGATGGCGGAAATGATTATTATAGAGGCGATGCTTGCTATTTAAAGGCCTTTAAAAAGTCTGATTTACCGAACGCTGAGCGCCACTACATTGAAATTCAGGGTGCAAACTCTTCGGCATGGCTTTTCTTAAATGGTGAGGAATTAGCGGTTCATCATGGCGGTTATTCCACCTGGAGAGTTGATTTAACCGATCACCTTAAGGATGAAAACATTCTTGTAATTAAGGTTAATAATGCCGCAAATGAGATAGTTTATCCGCAGATGGCCGACTTTACTTTCTATGGCGGTGTTTATAGAGATGTTAATATAATCGGCGTTAGTGAATCGCATTTTGATTTGGATTATTATGGCGGAATCGGTCTTAAAATCACTCCCGAAATAATCGGAAATGATGCTAAGGTTGAAGCCGAAACCTTCATTACAAATTTAAAGGATTCTCAAACAATTGTTTACACGATTTATGACAAGGAAGAAAAGGTTATTGCCACTACCGAATCTAAAGACACAAAGGTTATTTTAGATATTAAGGATGTTCACTTATGGCATGGTAAGCGCGACCCATATCTTTATTGTTTAGAAGCAGAGCTTAAAGAAAACGGCGAGGTAATTGATAATGTTTGCAGCCGTTTTGGATGCCGTACATTTAAAATTGACCCTGAAAACGGTTTTATCCTAAATGGAGAAGAATATCCTCTTCGTGGTGTTTCTCGCCATCAGGACCGTTGGGGCAAGGGTAATGCGCTTTCCAAGAAAGACCATATAGAAGATATTGAACTTATCTGCGAAATGGGTGCAACAACCATTCGTTTAGCTCACTATCAGCATGACCAATTCTTCTATGATTTATGTGATGAGAATGGTCTTGTTATATGGGCAGAAATCCCCTATATTTCAAAGCATATGCCCACCGCCAGAGAAAACACAATAAGCCAGATGAAAGAGCTTATCACCCAAAACTATAACCATCCTTCAATAGTTGTTTGGGGTCTTTCAAATGAAATTGGCATTGGCGGAAGCGATGATGATTTATTGGAAAATCATAATATCTTAAATGATTTATGTCATGAAATGGATAAAACCCGCCTTACCACTATTGCGGCTGTTTCAATGTGCAAAATCGATGACCCCTATTTGCAGATTCCCGATGTTGTTTCATATAACCACTATTTTGGTTGGTATGGCGGCGAAACTTCTATGAACGGTCCTTGGTTTGATAAGTTCCATGAAACTCACCCCAATATTCCGATAGGTTGCTCGGAATACGGCTGCGAGGCTCTTAATTGGCACACCTCAACACCTATGCAGGGCGATTACACCGAAGAATATCAGGCTTATTACCATGAAGAGTTAATTAAGCAGTTGTTTACAAGAAAATATATGTGGGCAACACATGTTTGGAATATGTTCGACTTCGGTGCAGATGCAAGACAAGAGGGCGGAGAAAACGGACAAAACCATAAAGGTCTTGTTACTATCGACCGTAAGTATAAAAAGGACTCCTTCTATGCTTATAAAGCATGGCTTTCGGATGAGCCTTTTGTGCACCTATGCTCAAAGCGTTATGTTGACCGCGTAGAAGATGTAACTAAGGTAACCGTTTATTCGAATCAGCCTGAGGTTGAACTTTTTGCAAACGGCAAATCGCTCGGCAAAAAGCAGGCGGCTGACCATTTCTTCTATTTTGAAGTAGAAAATGCAGGCGAAACCAAGCTGGAAGCGGTTGCGGGCGAATGCAAGGATGAATCGGTAATCCGCAAGGTTGACACCTTTAATGAGGATTACAGACTTAAAGAACAGGGCGCAATCCTTAACTGGTTTGATGTTGATGCCCCTGCAGGCAGATTATCTCTAAACTCTAAAATGAGCGATGTTATCTCAACCTTTAGAGGAAAGCTTATCTTTATGAAGCTTGTTGGAAAACTAATGGGCGGTAAGGATAAGAAAAAGGGCAAAAAGGGCAAGAAAATGAATGCCATGGGCTTCGAAGTAGGTCCCGAAATGATGGCTATGATGGGCGGCTTCACAGTGCTCAGACTCTTCACTCTAATGGGCGGAATGATGGATGTTAAGTTTACAAAAGAGGAGCTTTTAGCACTCAACAAAAAGCTTAACAAAATCAGAGAACCCAAGAAAAAATAAAAAAGAAAGAGCCGATTTCTTTAAGAAATCGGCTCTCTTTTTATTTTAAAATTTCTCCGTTTTTATAGAAGAACAAACCATGGCCGTAATAAAACGGCTTATTTTCTTTTATGCGCTCTATATAGGCGCGGCGAAGGGTGGTATCATTCGGTAAAGCCGAAATATCGCCATTATAAATGCAGGCAAAGATGGGCCAAAGACCTGAATATTCAAAAGATTCGCCTAATTTAACAATTTGGAAATCATTTTGAAACGCTGTTAAATTTGAGGTGGGGCTTAAAACGGTTGGAATCCAGGGGTCGAGCAGATAGGAATCGCAATAAAAGAGAAGCGGTTCATCTCCAAATTTGTTTTTATACATTTGCTCGGCCAGTTTGTATGATTCTAAAACTTCTTCGTGATTTAAACTTCCGCCTGTTCTTGGGATATGCATATTAACAACCTTGGTGCCTTTGGGGTAAATTTTGCCCTTAAAATTGTATTCATAATGTGTGGAAAAATATTCAAATTGAAGTCTGCCCAAAGCAAATAGGCTCAGATTGAAAATCTTTTTATGCCAGGGGGCAACAAAGGTGCCGTCAATCCCGTGAATTATTCGGCACTCATTTAATTTATAACGCAAATCGCAAAGGGTGTTATAACATAGTTCTAAATCGAGTCCGCGGTCGATATAGCGTTGTTTTAATTTCTCTGCCATACATAGAAACAAAAGCATGTGCGAGGTGTATTTATGAATACCAAGGCCTTCTCCCAAAGAGGCAACCTTTTCGAGCATTGCTTCATAGTTGCAGTTTATATCTTTCTCATATTCATTTAATAATGAAAAGAATTCTTCCTTTGTGGTAGGATTATTTAAAAAGGTATCAAGTGCTTCAAAAAAGGTGCTTTTTGCATCCTCGGGGAATGATATTTTCTCCATTGTTTCTTTAAGGGTTTCCCTAATTTCCATAACTTTCTCCTTTACCAAATGAATGGGATAAGTTTGTATTTAACCTTTTGCTTATATTCGGTGTATCCTTTTAATTCCCTTTCTAAAAAGGCTTCCTCGTGCTTTATTCGGTGGGCAATAATAAATGGATAGGCAAGGAAGATAATAAAGGATAAAAGCGAGCCTAAAATTAGCGGCATTGATAAAAAGAGAAGCAAGGTTGCGCTATACATCGGGTGCCTTACTTTGCTATAAAGTCCTGTTTCAATAACCGTTTGATTTTCTTGAACCTTTATAGTGCGGGAAAGGTAGGTGTTTTCCCTTAAAACCTCGGCATAAAGGGCGTAGGAAAATAAGAATAAAGCGGAAAATATTATTGAAACGGCTTTTGGTAGCGGAAGAATTGAAAAGCGGAAATCAAGACCTGCCATGATAAAACCGAGAATAAACATAAGGCCGCTTAGCTTAACAACCAGGTTTTGCTCCTTTTCTTTTTCCTTGGCATCAAGGCGTTCTTTTAAAAGGGTTGGGCGTTTAAAAAGCAAAATAATCCCTGCTATAAACATAGGAATAAATAAAAGCGCCATTAAAAGCATTCCGCCGAAAAAGTGAAATGTTCCCGCAGGCAAAAATATTAAAAGGGCAAGGAGTAAAACGCCCAAAAGGAATTTAATTAATGCAGAGAAAAACAATTTAACCATTATAAATCCCTCCAAAATCTTTTATGGCTTTAGTATACCGCAATCTTTTAAAAATGTAAAGAAAAACCCCATTTTTCATTTAGAAAATGGGGTTTTGAATCTTAAACAATCAATTTATAATTTTTTGCAAAATTCAATGAATTTTGGTGTCCACCATTCATCGTAACCCAAAACGGTTGGATGAATAGGATCTATCATATATTTCGCATAATCTTCTTCGCTTACTGCCAACATTTCTTCATCATGGAAAAGGTCTAAAATTGGGAAATCATATTCCTTTTGAAGATTATAGAGCATATCAATCATCTGTTTATATTTTTCATTATCAAAATATGTGCCGGTATAAAAAGCAATGGGGCAAGCAAAGGTTTCTCTTACATATTCAATAATAAAACGAATAGCGGCTTCTATTTTAAACATTGGAATATCGGGGTGGGTATCGTTGGTGGAAAGCTGACAAATGCATAAATCAAATTTTTGATTTGTGTCAAGGTTTTTAAGGCGATTAACATAGGAAAGTTCATGAATATCGGCAAGGGAGGTTCCTGAAACGGCCTCTTTAACCATAGTGATTCCGCATTTTTCAACCATAAATTCGGCATAAGATTTATAATCGGCGCCGCGGGTAACAGAAGAACCCAAAAACAAAATATTTTTTCCTTTTAATTCCATAAAAGCACCTTCTTTTTTAGTGTTAATTGTATTATGGCAGAATTTTGAGGACAGTCAATAATTTGTTTGGAATTTAAATCGAAATACCAATTAAATATTATTCATCATAAAAATCTTTTAGGAAGTTTATATATGTATCTTGATTTTTAAGATATGCGGCGCCGTGTCCCGCATCTTTTACTATTAAGATTTTCTTTTTAGATTTTACGGCCTTAAAATTTCGTTCACTCATATAGCAGGGCACGAAATTATCGGCATCGCCATGAATAAAAATTATCGGTACCTCGCATTTTTCGAGCGCTTTTGTGGCGGTTGCTTTGTTTGGGTCGAAACCACCGAAAATGATGGCACCGAGGCGAACAAAGGGGTATAAAATTTTGCTCGGCAAATTAAGCTTTTTTATTACCTCGCAAATAATTTCGCGAGCGCTTGAATATCCGCAATCGGCAAGTATTCCTATAACGTTTTTGGGGAGATTTTCTCCTGCCGCTAAGGTTACGGTTGCGGCACCCATTGAAATTCCGCAAAGGATAATTTTAGTATTATCCCCAAAATGTTTTATAATATATTCCACCCAAGCAAGACAGTCTCTTGCTTCATAAAGCCCAAAGGTTATAACATTTCCGTCGCTTTCTCCGTGGGCGCGCTGGTCAACGATTAAAACATTGCGGTTTAGCGCGAAGGCGCGCTGAATTCCGCCGCATAAATCTCTTTCGGCGCTGCCTTTATATCCATGAAACATAACTTCAATTGGCGCACCTTTTTTGAGCTCATAATATTTGCCTTTAAGGGTAAGTCCATCAAAAGAGGTAATCTCTAAATTGGTATATGCCATATTTTTTCTTTCCTCCATCCAGGAAAGCATAAGCGGGTAATAAGGCTCATACTCCTTGCCGGGAGGCATCTCATTTTCAGGGCGTACCTTATCCTTTGTTTTATTATAAAACGCCATTCTAAAACAAATAAATGAGGTTGAAAATATTATGGCTATTAAAGAAATAAGTATAATTAAAAAGGCAAACAAATTTATTCATCTCCTTAAATTCCATTATATACCTTTTTTATCTAAAAATCAATTTTCTTGCCTTTTTTCTTATTTTAAAGTAAAATAAAAATGGGGAGTTGAAGAGATGATTAAAGAAGTAAATTATAAAAACAAGAAAAGATATAAAACCGCTAAATACCCTATAAGGCAGCCGCTGATTATTGTTTGGCTTATATGGTTGCTTTCAAAAATTATGCTAATCGGTAAGAAATATAAGGTTGAAAAGATAAATATGGAGGGTTTAAAACCGCCGTATATGCTTCTTAGTAACCATATGTATTTTATCGATTTTGAGCTTGTTGCTATGGGAACTTTGCCATACCGAGTTAATAACGTTATGAGTATCGATGGCTTTTATCGTCGCCCTTGGCTTATTGAGTTAATAGGCGGTATTTGCACACGCAAATATGTTATGGATTTGCATTTAATAAAGTCTATCCGCCGCGTTTTAAAAAGGGGAGATATTCTTGCAATGTATCCCGAGGCTCGTTATTCTCCTTGCGGCACAACCTCGTATATGCCAGAATCACTCGGCAAGCTTATTAAGATTAATAAGGTGCCTGTTGTGGCGGTGGTTCATAGGGGTAACCATCTCTTAACGCCTTTTTGGAATTTCAGAAAGCCCCGAAAAGTGCCTCTATATACAACTATGACCAAGATTTTAACCCCCGAGCAGATAGAAAAATTATCGGTGGATGAAATTAATAAAATAGTAAAAGATGCCCTTTCTTATGATGATTACCGCTATCAGAAAGAAAAAGGTATTTTAATAACCGAGCCTTATCGCGCCGAGGGGCTTCACAAGGTGCTTTACCAGTGCCCAAACTGTAAAAAGGAATCGGTTATGAATTCGATTGGCACCGAAATTTTTTGCGAGAGCTGTGGTAAACGCTGGAATTTGAATGATGATGGAACTCTTACAGCGCTTTCGGGAGAAACCGAGTTTTCACATATTCCCGATTGGTTTGAGTGGGAGCGAAGTGAAGTAAGGCGACAGGTAAGAGAGGGAAGCTATTCATTTTCCGATGAGGTAGAGGTTTATTCCTTGCCAAGAACTTGGCGGTTTATTCCTATTGGAAATGCCGTTGTTACCCATGATGCCGAAAACGGCTTTAGGATAAAGGGGCACTATAGAGGCGAAGATTATGAAATAACTCGCCGCCCGCTTGATACCAACAGTTTACACATCGAATATGATTATTGTTACATAAAACCGCTTGACTGTTTTGATATTTCCTATGAGAATGATTCATTTTATTGTTATCCCACAAAAAAGAATATCGTTACAAAGCTAGCCTTCGCTACCGAAGAAATTTACAAAATGCAAATGGAGAGAAAAAATAAAAGCCACGATTGAAATCGTGGCTTTTATTTGTATGCTTCGGGGTTGTCGGTAAGACCAACGATGTAATCAATACTTGTTTTATAAAAACGAGCTAGTTTAATTAATACATCCGCAGGGATGTTCAAATTGCCTAATTCATAATCGGAATAGGTTGTTTGATGAATTTGAAGAAATTCAGCCATTTGCTTTTGGGTAATATCTTTATCCTCTCTTAAATCACGAACTCTTTTAAACATAATAACACCTCAAGGTTATTATGCCTTAAGGGAATATGCCTTATTGACTTTTAAGGGAAATTCCCTTAAAATATAATCGATGATATTGATGCTTGCGTGTACATTCATAGGCCATAAAAATTGCTCGCCTGAAATTAAAAATGAATTATATGTAGTTATAGAAGATTTAATTAATAAAAATTATGTAGATACATTTTATATCGGAACAAACGGTAATTTTGATTATTATGTGTATTCTATCTTGTCGCAACTGAAGGGAAAATATGAAATTAAGGTAGTTGTGGCTTTGCCTTATATTGATAAAAAACCAAGTTATTGCAAGGAAAGTGAAACTTTGTTTCCGGAAATTTTAGAAACATGTCCTAAAAAATTTGCTATTTTAAAAAGGAATAAATATATGATAGATAAATCGGATTTTTTAGTGGCGTATGTAAATAATGCGCTTTCAAATGCTCATAAAAGTTTAGAATAAGCTAAAAAACAAGCAGTAAAAATAATTAATCTCGGAGAATATAAAATTCCCGATTAATGCAGTCGCATTAATCGGGAATTGAGTTTATTCGGCTATTTCAAGGTCTGCAATGTGAACATTAACCTGTGTTATGGCGTTGCCGGTCATATCTTGAACCTTATCCTTAACGTTCTTTTGAACGTTTTCGGCAACCTCTTTAACATTAGCGGTATCCTTAACGCTTATATATAAATCGATATCAACCGCTCCGTTTTTAACCGCAACCTTAACAGGTTTTAAGGCAGAGCCTGTGTTTACGATGCCCATTAAATCAACTGCTTTTTTAGACATAGAGGCAACACCCTCAACCTCGAGCGCTGCGAAGGTTACCATTTTTTCAATTACATCTGCATTTATTTCAAGACCGCTTAAAATTCTGTTTTCTGACATAGTTTTGCCTCCGGTTTTTTATTCTTCTTTTATATTATACCATTTTTGGAAACAAAATCAACTATTTTACAGTAAGAATTTTAATTTTATCAAGGGTAAGGCCTGAATGGACGGCGGCAACCTCTTGAATTTGTATGGTTTCGGCGGCGCTTAGGTTTTCGGCGCGCACTATTATATTAACATCGCTATCCCCGATAATTGCAATAACATCGGCAAAATTTTTAGCCTTTAAAAGATTTTCAATATTGGTTTCTTTTGCCTTTCTTTCGAGCAGTTTTGCGAGCAAATCGGAGGCGCTTTTCAAAGCCTCCTCATTACCACCTGCCTGCTGAATTGCCTCGGTTACCTCTTCTCGCATATCCTTAGCGGTATTTTCGCGCTCGGCTCTGGCGGTTTCAAAATAGTTATTTATATTTGCCGAGGTTTCAACCGCGTCGCCTGAACTATTATCAACAAACTGCGCTTCGCCTAGATATTTTGTGGTGTTGCCGGCATAGTTCATATTAAACCATACTGCCGCACCAAGCGCTATCACCATAACCGCCAAAATCAATTGCTTTTTACCTATAACCTTACCTTTTTTCATATTATTAGCCTCCTTTATTAATGATGGAAATTCGTTTTGATGTTATGCCGAGCGCCGTGCTGAGCGCTTCCTCAATTTTTGGAACGAAGGAAGAGTTTCCTTTAAAAACAACCGTTACTCCGCGAATAAGCGGGTAGGTTTCATAAAGGCTTAGTGCCCTTTCGTTGCCATCGGCATCGGTTATAAAGATATATTTTTGCTCATTTTCTTTATTTTCCTCGGTTTCCTTGCTTTCGGTGGTTTCCTTGCTATCCTGCCCATAGGTGTAACGAACGCCACCCTCCAAGGTTATAAGCACCGATACATCTCGGCTTCCCGTTATTTTGCTCACTATATTTTTAACCTTTTTTTCGAGATTTTCGGTATATTCATTGGTGTTAAATTCGACAGTTTCTTTTGTCTCATTCGTTTTTTTATTACCTGAAAATGAAGAAAGCGAAATAAGAAGAATTCCTATAATGCCTAAAATTAGGAGCAGTTTACCATTTTTAAGTTTTTCCGGAAAACCCTTTAAATGTTCATTCATTTCTAACCTCTATAGAGTCGGTTTTAATCACAGCAGTAATTGCTGACTTTACCTTTTCGGTATCGTCCTTTGTTTTCGCACGTATTCTTTTAATACTTATGCTGCCATCTTCGTTTTTATTAGTGTAAATATTAATTTCTTCTGCCGAATAGCCATTTTCTTCTAAAGCGGCATGGCAAACCATTTCGGCCTGTGCCTTTATAATGTTTTCCGTGTAGGAAAGAGAGAGCGCCTCGCTTTTTTTGAAATTAAAATCAATATTAAAAATGGAGGAAACAGAAAAAAACAAAATACTTAAAAAAATAACTGCAAAATTAAAGCGGACATTTTTTTGAAGCTTGCCTGAAGGGGTAAGCATAAAAATCAGACCAAAAACAATAGAGGCTATGCAGAAACTTAATATTAAAGATTTAAATTCTTTCATACGGCGCCCACCTTTAAAATAACCGAGAGGGAAATAATGAAAAGAGCTCCAACAAACAAAAGAACTCCGAGTAAAAGAGAAAGCGTGCCGCCAATGGCTTCGCTTAGCTTGGAAGCGGCGGAAAGGCCTAACATATCGGCGGTAATTTTAGAAAAAGCAATCCCAATCTTCCATAAAATAAGTGCGCAAAGGGTTGGCAAAACTACCACTAAAACGCCGATTATTCCAAAAACACCAACGCCGTTTTGCAAGATTTTAATGCCTCCGAAAAGCGTTGAAATCGTTTCGCTGAGGGCACTCCCCGCAACAGGTACAAAGGAGCCTACAACAAACTTTGTGGTTTTAAGCGAAAGCGAATCGGCGGCTGAGGTAATAGCGGTTTGCACCGAGAGAAAGCCTAAGAAAATGGTAAAAGAAAGGGTCATTAAAAATGAGCAACCTTTTTTAAGGGCGAGCGAGAGCTTAAGGGCGGGGGAGATTTCGCTAATGCTTCCGCTGATGGCAAGGCAGAGCTCCGAATAAGCAATGGGCACCACCAAAAAGGCAATAATCTGCACGGTTGTTTCGCAGGCAAGCAGTAAAGCGGTGCTTCCTGCCGCCGCCGTTTTAACGGCGCCTGAACTTGCGGTTATGCCGAAGAAAACGGGCAGAAATGAAAGCATAAAAACACCGCCCGATTTTATAGCCGCAGCAACACTGCTTATAATATTAATCAATGGTGCTAAAAGGCAGAGCGAAGAAAGAATTGTGAAAGCGGTGTTAACTCCTGTGCTTTCATTGGCAAAGGAGGAGTATAACGCCCATATAAGCAAAATAAAAATATTTATAAGTATGCTTCCACCAAATTCCTTTGAAGCGTTTTTGAAAAATGAGAAAAGCGAAGAAAATAAATTCTCGGTTTTTATATCGCTTACAAAATCAGGGGAAAACACATCTATATCATTCTCTTTAAAAAAGTTTTTAATTTCGCTATCGGAATTTTCATAAACCTCGCGAAAGCCTGAGGCTTCAAGGGTGTTTTCATAAAGATTATCCGCAAAGGCTTTTGGCGACAGCAAAATGCAAAAACAAAAAATTAAAATAAGTTTTTTCATATCAAAGCAATTTTATAATAATAGAGAAAAGTTCTTCTATCAGCGGCAGGCAAATAAGGAAAATAGCGATTTTGCCCGCTAGTTCCACCTTTGAGGCAAGCGATGAGCAGCCAAAATCTCGGCAGGTATCGCTCACAAATTGCGATAGAATGGAGATAACAACCGATTTTAAAGCCACCACAAAATATTTTCCATCTATGTTTGCGCGGTTTATAAATGATATTAAAAGGTCTGTGGGCGAAGAAAGGGAGTAAAAGCAGTAGATAAGCGAGGAGACCCCAATAACCACCGAAATTAATGCCGCATATTCCTTTTTATATTGATTGAATATTACAATTATAAATAAAGCCGAAAGGCAAACCCCGGCAATTTTTAAAAAGTCCATTAAAGTCCGAATAGTCCCTTAACAGTTGTGAAAAGCTCCGAAATAACATTAACCACCATTAAAAGCACCACAACGAGTCCCGCAAGGGTGGTTAAAAGTGCCTGTTCCTCTCTGCCCGAGCGCACAAGCACAAGATTTAGCACCGTTACAATAATGCCGATAGCGGCAACCTTGAAAATAAAATCAACATCCATATTTACACCTACATTATAATAATAGACAATGTGAGTCCTGCAAAAAGCCCCAACATTTTATAAAGCTTAGATTTATCTAGATATTCCCTGTTTGCCGATTCATAAAGCTCCTTTATTAAATTGGAATACATTTTGCAGCGGGCAACCTCGGCTTCTATTTCTCCCTCTCCGAGAGAACCGAAAAACTCGCTTAAAAGGTTTACATCCGAGGGCTTTAGAGATTCGGTATTAACATTTATAGAAAAAGGGGAAGAGAGAGTTAGGAATGAGCCATACCCCGAAATACTTTTAATAATGTCTTCAAGTTCCTTTGCGGTGCCGCCTATATAGGTTCCAATTTTTCCAATAGCCTTATAATGCCAGGAGAGAGTATCGCTTCTTTTTTTAAGTTTATCAACCGCTTCTTTGCCTGATAAAAAACCCGTAACGCTTAAAAAGACAGCGCCAATAAGTTTAATTAAAAGCATAATTTTCTCCTCCTATAATAATTGGTTTTTCAAAAGGGTTTCTCAAGAAAATGATTTGCTCGAAGGCCTTTCTTTTTAAAAGATTGGCGATAATTTCGCGGCTTTCTAATTCTTTAGCGGAATTTAAATGCACGGTTGTGAATATGTAAACACCCGAATGAAGTGCGCTTTGAACAGCCTTTAAATCATCAGCATTTCCTATTTCATCAAATGCGATAATTTCAGGGGACATACTGCGAAGCGCCGCCTCAATGCCTGTGTGCTTTGAAACACCTGAGAAAACATCGGTGTTAATTCCTATATCGCAAGAGGGAACTCCCGAAAAGGAAGAGGCAAGCTCTCCCCTTGAATCAATAAGGGAAATTTTATAATATTTTCCGCTTTCTCCGTTACTTATTCCTCGAACAAGGTCGCGCAGAAAGGTGGTTTTGCCGCTGGCAGGTGGTCCGCAAATAAGAATAGAGCCACCGGAATAACCTTGAATTTGGCTATTCGCTACCCCAATGCATTCGTGGGAAATGCGGATATTAATTGAGGAAACAAATGAGAATCTGCCTTCTCTTATAGTTCCGCTTATCCCCGCGCGGTTGCCCATAGGCATGGAAATAAAGCCATTTAAAATTTCTTTTTCATGGGAATAAAGCGAGCCTTTGGTTAGTTTTTTAAGGGTTTCTTTAAGATGTAAGGAGGTTATATGTAAAGCTCCATGGTAATTTTCCGAAACACCGCCATTATTAACAAACAAAATCTTTCCGCCAACATTAAGGCTTAAAGGTCTATTAGCGCGCAGCCGAATTTCCTGAACATTTATTTTGATACTATCGGGTAATTTCTTTAAGGCTTCGGCAACGCTTTCCTCTATTAAACAAAGAGCGCTAAAAAAGGAATCCTGCATTTTATCATCTCCACAAAAAGAGTATGCGGACAAACTAACAATTAGAACAAAAAAGCCACGGCATAAGCCGTGGCAAAAAAGATTAATTATTTAATTTTTATAATTAACTAAGAATACACTTAATGTTATAAATACGCAACATATAATTTCGGTAACATTTAAAACTTCTTTTAGGAAAACCATTCCCGCTATTACCGATACAACGGTTATTATATTTGAGAATGATGCGGCGCGTAGTGTTGAAATATTACTTGTTGCGTAGTTGTAAAGTAAAAATGCACCTATGCTTGAAAGAATGGATAAATAACAAATAGCTAACCAAAACTGCGAATTTGAAACAGCAGAAACGAATTCTCCCGAAAAAGAAGAGCCGAGTGATATTGCCGATATTAGCATAAATCCAACCGAGCCGATTAAAAACATCATATAGGTTCTCTCAATTGGGGAGAATGAGCCCGATAATGAACGGCTTAAAATATTGAAAACCGCGGCGCAGATAACCGCGCCGATAAGTAAAATTATTCCCAATGCCGAGCTTTTAGTTCCGTTATTTGAAAGGATGCTTATTGTTCCAACACAAATAAGGGATATAACCGAGCAAACAATTTGAATAACGGTTGCTTTTTCTTTAAGAAAAATCCCCGAAAGCAAAATTACCGCTATGGGAACAAGTGAAATTATAACGCCCGAGATAGCGCTTGAAGTGCTGTTTATTCCATAAAGCTCAAAGATAAAGTATAAAAGCGGTTGCGCTAAAGCCATAAGGCAAAGTTTTCCTATAGGCTTGCCTTTAAAATCTATTTTTATAAGCCTTAACGCCCACAAAAGATTAAGAATTAAAAAAGCAATAATAAATCTTACCGCTAAAATTATCAGCGGATGCGCTACATTTAGCGCTAATTTTGAAAAAAGAAAGCTAAAGCCAAAAATAACGTTGGCAAAAAGCGCGGCAAAGGAGCCTAAAAGACCTTTATTTTTATTCATTAATTTTGCTTCCTCACAATTGAATATTCATCATCGAGTCTGAAAGAGGGGCACTTGCTATACCCCGAAGTGATAAAAGAGGCATATTCATCTTCATCAAGGCTTGCGGTGCAAACATATTCCTCGGTTTCTTCGTCGAAGCAAAAGTAAACACAGTTATCGCAATTCATTTTTCCATTTACCTCGGTATTTAAAGAATGAAGAAAGATGAATGAAAAGGAGTTTTAGACTTTTTGCGCTTCCGCGCTCCCATTCATGAGTAACCGAAACCTCGGGGCAAAAAACTACTCTTCCGTATTTTTTAACCTCTCTTGTTAGGTCGGCATCTTCTAAATACATAAAATATCTCTTATCAAATCCGCCGATATTTTTAAATATATCGCTTCTTATAAGGAAGAAACAACCTGTGCAAAAATCAATATCGGTTATTTCTTTAAAGGTTTCATTGGCTCTTGTGTAGTCATCGCGGATATTTTTGAAGATTTTTCCAAGCGGGGCGAGTCTTCCTAAAAACATATATTTAAAAGTGGGGTTTCGCTTTGGAAGTTTTTGCTCGGTCCCATCGCTATTCAAAATTTTAGGGGTTATCATAGCAATATCGGGGTTTTTCTGGAGAATATCGGCAAGATGGGATAAAGTATCGGAAGAAATGGTTATATCGGGATTAATAACGGCGTGATATTCGCCCATAGGGTAATTAAACATTAAATTATGAGCGCCGCCAAAGCCTAAATTTTCATTTGTTTTAACATAACTATCGGCTTCGGTTGTGATTTTTAAATCAACATTTTTTGTGCTGTTATCAAAAATAAATATTTGAATATCGCTCTTTTTTGTGTTCTCTTTAAGGGAACGAATTGCATTTATCGCCTTTTCTGTATCGTTATAGGTAACGATAGAGGCGGTGATGAGTCTTTTATCTTGCATAAATATAACCCCCAATAACTTTTGTTATTTTACCATATTATACCCTTTTTTTCAATAGTCAGTAATAACAGTTGTCAAAATGCGGTTTTTGTGATAAAATACTATTATTATATATATAAGGAGTAACCAAAGTGTCATTTCCACTTGAAAACATAAGAAATTTTTGCATTATTGCTCATATTGACCATGGTAAATCTACTCTAGCTGATAGATTGCTTGAGAAAACAAGCTCGGTTTCCGAAAGGGAAATGGAGGAGCAAATTCTCGATAGCATGGAGCTTGAAAGAGAAAGAGGAATTACCATTAAATCTCATGCCGTTACATTATATTATACAGCGGCGGATGGGAAAGAATATGAGCTTAATTTAATTGATACTCCGGGACATGTTGGCTTTAACTATGAGGTTTCGCGTTCTCTAGCGGCGTGCGAGGGCGCGGTGCTTGTGGTTGATGCTTCCCAAGGCATTGAGGCGCAGACACTTGCTAATACCTATTTAGCGGTTGACCATGGCCTTGAACTTTTACCTGTTATCAATAAAATAGATTTGCCCTCTGCCGAGCCTGAGAGAATAAAGCAGGAAATTGAGGATATTATTGGCATACCTGCCGATAACGCGCCTATGATTTCGGCAAAAACGGGAATTAATATTGAGGAAGTTCTTGAAAAGATAGTAACCGAAATTCCTGCCCCCGTTTGCGATAGAGAGGATAAACTCTCGGCCTTGGTTTTCGACTCTTATTATGATGCTTACAAGGGCGTTATTGTTTATTTCAGGGTTGTTAGCGGCAGAATTAAAAATACCGATAGAATTAAAATGATGGCAACAGGCGCCGAATTCGATATTGTTGAGATTGGCAGAAAAAAGGCAACCCACCTAGAGCCCTGCGATTGTTTGGAGGCGGGCGAGGTAGGATATCTTGCCGCATCTATTAAAACAGTGAGTGAGGCACGCGTTGGCGATACCATAACCTTAGCAGATAACCCTGCCGATAATGCGCTTGAGGGTTATAGAAAAGTAAACCCTGTTGTTTTCTGCGGAATTTATCCTGCAGATGGCGCTCAGTATCAAGATCTTCGCGAAGCGCTTGAAAAACTTCAGCTAAACGATGCTTCCCTTCTTTATGAAGCCGAAACCTCTAAGGCGCTCGGCTTTGGTTTCCGTTGCGGCTTTTTAGGTTTGCTCCATATGGAGATTATCGAGGAAAGGCTTGAAAGGGAATATAATCTCGATATTATAACCACGGCTCCGAGCGTTATTTATAAGTTTGAGCTTACAAGTGGAGAAACTGTTGAGGTTGATAACCCAACCAATTATCCCGACCCTGCCACCATTTCGGCGGCTTATGAGCCGGTAGCCGATGTTCATATATATAGTCCGAGTGATTATGTCGGCGCTATTATGCAGCTTTGCGAAGAGCGAAGAGGCACATATACCGATATGAAATATATGGGCGACCGAGTTGATATACATTATATAATGCCTGTGGCAGAAATAATTTACGACTTTTTTGATGCTCTCAAATCTCGCACTAAGGGTTACGCTTCTTATGATTATGAAATGAAAGATTATCAGAAGTCTAACCTTATTAAACTTGATGTTATTATTGCGGGCGATGTTGTTGATGCGCTATCCTTTATTGTTTTCTCGGATAATTCTTATTCCCGCGCTCGCAGAATTGCCGAAAAATTAAAGGATTATATCCCGAGACAACTTTTTGAGGTTCCCGTTCAGGTAGCGGTGGGCGGCAAGGTAATTGCGAGGGAAACCGTTAAGGCGATGAGGAAAGATGTTCTTGCTAAATGTTATGGCGGCGATATTACCCGAAAGAAAAAGCTTCTTGAAAAGCAAAAAGAGGGTAAAAAGCGAATGAGAAAGCTAGGCTCGGTTGAAATACCGCAAGAGGCATTTATGGCAGTTTTAAAGCTTGACGAATAGAAAAACCCCGCAGTTTCTACTGCGGGTGTCTTTTTATTGTGCACTTTACCAAGATAAAGCGGTAAAGTGAGGTATTTGTGTATACAAATTGCACAAACTTAAAAAAATTTCAAAAAAACACTTTACAACTTTAGTTTGATGAAGTATAATAAGAACATCAGCTAGGGCAAACAAAATAAAAACCTAGCGAGGTTTAAAACCTCGAACCAATAAACTACATAAGAAAAAAGGAGAAATTAAAAATGAAAAAGTTATTGGCAATTATTTTAGCAGCATTAATGGTTATGGCTTGCTTCGCAGGCTGCGGACAGGAAGCTCAGGCTCCAAAGGAAGAAAAAGAGACAATCGTTGTAGGTTACACAATCTATGAACCGATGAACTACATGGATGAGAACGGCAAACTCATAGGTTACGATACCGAACTTGCAGAGGCTGTATTCGGAAACTTAGGTTACGAAGTATCCTTCAAGGAAATCAACTGGGATAACAAATACACCGATTTAAATTCAAATGTAATTGATTGTGTATGGAATGGCTTCACCTGCAACACCGCTGATGATGACGGCGTAAAGAGAGCAGACAAGGTTGACTTCTCATATAACTATATGGAGAACCGTCAGGTAATCGTTGTTGCTGCTGATGCAGGCATTGAAAAAGCAGAAGATTTAAAGGGCAAAATCGGTTGCGTTGAAAAGGGTTCAGCCGGCGAAACCTATGCTAAAGAGTTCGAAGGCGCTACCGTTAAGGGAGCTACCAAGCAGACCGATGCTTTACTCGAAATAAACGCTAAGACCGCTGATTTTGCAGTTCTTGATGCTCAGCTTGCTAAGAGCTATGTTGGTAAGGGCGACTATGCTAACCTCAAAATTGTTGAAGCGCTTTCAAGCGATGTTGAATACTATGCTATCGGCTTCAAGAAGGGTAGCGAACTTACAGCTAAAGTAAATGCAGAACTTGAAAAGCTTGGTGCAAACGGCACCATCGCAACTCTTGCTGAAAAGTATGGCGTTGCTAACACTGCTATCAAAGATTTCGCAGACCAGAAATAATTTTAGCAAAATCAAATAAAAACTATTGTAGCTGACGGGGTTTTTACCCCGTCAGCAGAATTTGTGTAAAGGGAATTTTTATTATGACATTTCTTGAAATCACCGCGTTTTTAGCAAACGGTTTTGTAATTTCGCTAATTATATTTGCCGTAACGCTCATTCTCGGTGTACCGCTAGGGCTCCCAATAGCCTTTTGTTCTATGAGCAAATTTGCGCCGATTAAAGCGCTTGCTAAAACTGTTGTTTGGATAGTGCGCGGTGTTCCGCTTATGCTCCAAATTTTTATAATTTATTATGTTCCGGGACTTCTTTTTGGGAATCCTATATTTAGCCAGATAGACCGCTATATTATAAAGAATTTCAATGTATCTGCCAGCGGTGGTGTTTTGCAGCTTATTATGATGAATGCCGGTGGCCTTTGCGCTGTTCTTATTGCTTTTGCGATAAATTATGCTTGTTATTTCAGCGAAATTTATCGTGGCGGCATTGAGAGTATTTCTCGCGGACAGTATGAAGCAGGTTATGTTTTAGGTCTTACCAAAAGTCAGGTTTTCAGAAAAATAGTGTTAAAACAGGTTGTTAAGAGAATTGTTCCGCCTATGTCTAATGAGATTATCACTCTTATTAAGGATACAGCTCTTGCCAACTGTATTATGATACCTGAAATTATAAAGCAGGCAAAGGAGCTTGCCGCAACACAGGCACTTATTTGGCCGCTTTTCTATACAGGCGTATTTTATCTTATCTTTGTTGGCGTTCTCACTATTTTGCTTGGCAAACTTGAGAAGAAACTAGATTATTTCAGGAGCTGAGTTTATGGCTATATTAGAGGTTAAAAATTTGCAAAAAAGCTTCGGAAAAACCGAGGTTTTAAAGGATATAACCTTTTCTCTTGAAAAGGGAGAAGTGCTTGCCATTATTGGCTCCTCAGGAAGCGGTAAAACAACTCTTCTTCGTTGCCTTAATTTCCTGGAAACTCATAATGTTGGGGAAATTATTGTGAATGGAGAAAACCTTTCATTTGCGGAAAAAGAAAAAATAAGTGATGAAAAGCTAAGAGAAAACAGGCTTCATTTTGGCCTTGTTTTCCAAAACTTTAATTTGTTCCCTCAATACACAGTTTTAGAAAATATAACCTTAGCACCCACTCTTCTAAAAAAGGGTGATAAGGAAAAGATAGAAAGCAAGGCATTATCCTTGCTTGAAAAGGTTGGCCTTACCGAGAAAAAAGATTTCTATCCCTGTCAGTTATCGGGTGGCCAGCAACAACGTGTAGCCATTGCAAGAGCCTTGGCATTAAGCCCTGATATTCTTTGCTTCGATGAGCCAACAAGTGCGCTCGACCCCGAACTTACCGGAGAGGTTTTAAGGGTTATAAGAGGTCTTAAAAGCAAGGATAGCACAATGATAGTTGTAACACACGAGATGGAGTTTGCTCGCTCGGTTGCCGATAAGGTAATCTTTATGGCGGATGGAATTATTGAAGAAATGGGAACTCCTGAAGAGGTATTTGATAATCCTAAGAGTGAAAAAACCCGCGCTTTTTTAAGCAAACTCGAATAATCCGAACATGCCTAAAATGGCATAATTTCGGTCCCTTTCGGTTTGTCATCGTTCGTAGGCGTTAGCCTTACGAACTCTTTCGCACCAAAAATCACTCTAAATTCTACTCATTTTAGGTCGCAGAATTTTATAGGAATGGGATTTTTGGC
>JAZOQP010000046.1:0-34447 GCA_045656145.1 Acutalibacteraceae bacterium | reverse complement strand
TCATCTTTGGCTCACTTTGTAAAGGGAGCTGTCAGCAAAGCTGACTGCGGGAGAGAAAAATAAGTAAATGTAATCTTACCGTTTCTTCCCAACTAAAAAGGCAACAAAACAAAAAAGAACAATAAGGCGACCCTGATGGTATTTTTTACCATCGGGGTCGTTGGGGGTTGGGGTTTATTTTGTTTTTGGTTTTAATTCAGGTTGTCTATTTTGTGCTATTTCGTTTTCTTCGAAACAACTGTCGACCAGCCTGAATAATATTTTGTTTTGCCTACGGTTTTGTAAGTTCTAACCCTTACATAATAAGTCTTTTTAGAGGTTAGCTTTTTAATGGTAGTGCTAGTCTTAGTGCTTTTAGAAAGCGTTACGGTTTTGCTAGACTTAAAATTCTTAGAGGTTGAATACTGAATTTGGTAACCGCTTACCTGTGTTGTTTTCTTGGTTACCTTAACAGTAAGCGATTTTTTGCCTGCAGTTAATTTTGCAGTAGTCTTCGGCGGGTTAATTGTAAATGTAAGCTTTTTAGTACCGCTGTATTTACCCTTAAAGGTAATGGTTGCTGTGTACTTACCGACATTCTTTCTGCCACTTGAATACTTAACGGTATAATCAGTATTTTTCTTTAAGGTTTTTCCTGCCGAGTCTTTTACAACTACGCTTGGTGTTTTAACCTTTCCGTTATAAGTATAAGAAGTACTTGATAGTTTAACCGATTTTATCTTTTTAATTGCAGTTGTTTTGCTCGAAGTATATCCGCAAACCGAACATTTATAACTGATTTTACCATTCTTAGTGAGTGTTGCCTTAGTAATAATATTTTTATAGGTGTGTGTAATGCTCCTTTTTGCCGAACATACGTTACATTTGGTATCGCAAGAATTAGAATAGGTATGATTCTTGCTTTTAGCAATGGTTTCGGTCTTAGTACCTTTACATACGGAGCAAGTATAGGTCTTAACGCCTGTTGCCTTGCAAGTTGCCTTCTTGGTCACCTTACCCGAATTCCATTTATGACCAAGTGCTTTACCGCTTGTAGCACCACAAACTTTACAGGTCTTTGGTTTTGTACAGGTGGCTGCAGCATAATTATGCTTCGGTGTACGTGTAATGCCGCAATAATTACAAGTTGTATCACAATTATTTGAATAAATATGACCTACTCTATAGTTTGCAACTAATTTAATTGCGGAATCTGACTTGTGAGTTACAGCAACCTCAGTAACTCCATTCCCTTTTATAGTGCAATTACCATTATTTGCAATACTTATAACTTTGCTATTTGATGAAGAGAAATTAAAATCCAAAGCATTTACAACCTGCTTCACATAAGGAAACCCTTTGTTAAGATTCCAAACGTTTATTTTTACATACTTACCTTTTGAAAGAGTATGTATATCCTTTTCGGGCGAAAAATTTAATGATAAATTCCTTCTCTGCGCTTTTATATCATGTTCTTTTGTAACAATTCCATTTTTACTTATGCCGCTTGAAGATGAAGATGAAAACAATTGAACCCAACACAAAGTACCATCGCTAGCTTCGAAACAACCTATACCCACCGATGAAAACTTATTGTTAGTCATATTCTTATAATGGCCACTGGAATTTGTCCAACTATACATAACCATATCAGGGCTTGTCTGACCAATAGCAATATTTTCGCCACCGGCTTTAGTTAAAATCATTAAAGCGTTTTCACCATTAGGCCTCGTATGAGTATTAGAATAATAAATACTAAGTTCTGCAGCTCTTTGCATTGCAGCATTTAATAATTCCTCATCCATAGTTAATGTGTTCAAATTCAAACTTTGGCGTAACTTGTTTAATTGCTTTAAAACCTCATAAGAATAATTATAATTTTCTTTACCTGAAATACTCAAATCAATTATTTCTTCGCCCGATAAATCTCCGTTTGCAAGTTGTGATAAATAATCTGCTTCCAATGTGCCTTGAGTAATTTTAAAGATAGAGCCATCGCCTTTTCTAAAAACTATCAAAGGAGTTGTTATACTGCTCCCAAATCCAGCTTTTTGAGCGTAATTCCACATAGTTCCATTAGCATTGTATGAAGTATCATAACAAAAAGTAATATTAGAATTACTATACTTCTTTAACATTGCCTGTACTTCAGATTTTGATTTTCTATCACAATCTATAAATTGCACCTTTATATTTGATTGTTTATCAATATTTGAATTAATAATATTGTTAAGAATAGTCTCTGTATTATAGCATTCATCTCTGCCAAATACATTGACTGTCATATCATATTTTGTATAATATGTAGAAACTGAAGAAAACGGAAGAAGTTCGGGATAATAATTTTGAGTTTCAACTTTTTTCGAACGATATACACTTATACCATCATCAGAATTTACAAAATACTTTTTAAAATTAGACCAAGTCAGTTCCTCACCTGTAGTTCCATAAAGCGGGTCTGAACCCTTACCCGCACCAAACCAAACCTTTCCTTTTGTTTCTTTCACTCCATCTTTATCTTTATCTTTTGGGGAACCACCATGGTAAAAAACAACGCCTGTTGATGAAACGGAATACACCATCATTACATGTAGTGAATCAGAACCATTATGTGTGTAGTCCATTTGAATAATATCGCCAGATTTTGATGATAAAAATAAGGCCTTAAGAGAATTCTCTGTTAGGTTTCCACTAGAAATTGTTAATGTCTTCCCAATTTGCTCGTAATCATAAGTACTTATATCCTTAAATTGATAATGATTTTCTGCTTGGGGTGGGATAGAATGCCCAAACAAATCGTTTGATAAACTTCTAACAAAATACCAACAACTTTGAAATGCGTGGGTTGCTCCGGCAGGATATTTATTGTTTCTAATATTGTCTAATTTGCTTCGGATTTCCAAATCAGAAATCGCACTAACCGTAATATTCCCTAATGGGATTAAGGTCAATACCATTACCAAAACTAAAACTAGCGCTAATATTTTTTTAACCTTTTTCATTTCACATTTCTCCTTAAAAATAAAAAATGCGGTTAGCAAAGCATGCATATTAATATGCATATTTATTATACCACAGCCCTCCTTTAAATGCAATAATTGTTAATTTCTAAACAAATCCCTCACACCAACAAGAGCAACAAAACACAAGAAAGCAACAAAACGACCCTGATGGTAATTTTTACCATCAGGGTCGCTGGCCTTTTATTTTAAGAGAAACTTCCCGCATACCTAAAACTTTATAATTTCCTTTTTTAGGTAATAGATAAGAGATAATGGATAATATAGAATAGTTGAAGCGGCGGCGAGCCGCGAGGTATCTTTTATCTATTCAATATTATCTATTATCTCTTATCTTAGGCGAGTTCATCTCGCCGCCTTTGGCACCCCCTACGCGAATCGAACGCATAACTAACCCTTAGGAGGGGTTTATTATATCCATTTAACTAAGGGGGCATGTGAAATATATTTTATATCATAGCTTTCCTTTTGTCAAGAAAAACGAATCGGGCGCAGTTAATCTGCACCCGATAATTTTATCCAAATATCCTATCAGCAACGTAAAGTCCCATAGCGCCGGACTGGGAAAGTCCGCGTGTTATTCCCGAGCCATCGCCTATAAGATACATACCGTCCGCCACTTCGAAGTGTCCGTTATGAACGGGGCGGATGGAGTAATACTTATTCTCGCATCCGTAAAGGAGAGTATCATCATTAGCGCAACCGGGTGCTACCTTATCAAGCGCATAAATTGTTTCGATAATATTAGTAAGCGCTCTATAGGGCATAACTATCGAAAGGTCTCCCGCAAAGGCCTTAAGGGTTGGAATAACGCTGTTGGCCGAAAGTCTATGCTCATTAGTTCTTCGGCCTCTTATTAAATCGCCGAAACGCTGAACAATAATATTGCCTTCGCCCGCAAAGTTCATATTCTTTGCAATATTTGCGGCATATTCGGTAGGCTTATTAAAGTCGCCCGCAAAATGTATTGAAGAAAGAATTGCAAAGTTGCAGTTATCGGTCTTCTTTTCCTTTTCTGCAAAGGAATGGCCGTTGGCGGTAATTACGCCGTGATTATTCTCAGCCGATACAAGACCACCCTGATTAAAGCAGAACATACGAGTTCTATCCTCAAATGTCTTGGTGCGGTAAAGAATTTTCGGCTCATAAATCTTGCTTGAAAACTCCTGCCATATAGCGTCCTTCATTTCAACGCGAACGCCGATATCAACCGAGTTTGCATTAATTTGAATTCCAAATTTCTCACAAATGGTCTTAACAAAATCGGCACCGCTTCTGCCTGTTGCAATAATAAGTTTTTTGCCCTCATAATCGCCCTTATCGGTCTTAATCAGATAACCCGCTTCGCTTTTTTCAATATCCAAGCAATCGGTAAGAGATAAAAGCTCAACGCCCTTTTCTTCCAACCATTCAATAATATTAAGCATTGTTTTAAAGTTTTTATCGGTACCCAAATGGCGAACATTCATATCGAGAAGCCTTAAATTGTTCTGCAAACATTTAAGCTTTAACTCTTCGTTAGATTTATAAAGCTCGGGATAATCCTCAGAAAAGCTCTCAAGCACCTTATCAACCGCATCGATATATTCCATCGCGGTTATTTCGCCGAGTTCATCCCCAAGCGAACCACCATAGGCGGTACCTATGTTAAACTTACCATCCGAAAAAGCTCCTGCGCCTGCATATCCGCTTGTGATACTGCAGATTTTGCAGTGAATACACTTCTTATTTCTGTTCGCAGGGCAGTTTCTCTTATTTAAAGGAAGACCCTTTTCAATAATTACAATTTTAGCTTCAGGCGAATTAATTTTAGCCTTATAAGCCGCCATAATTCCACCAATGCCACCGCCGATAATCACTAAATCATACATATCTTTTACCTCACAAAATAAAAAAAGGTGCAGTCCTACTATAGACTACACCGTTTTTCAAAAATTTTAAAATGCCTATTAGATAGCGCGGGTAACCTTACCTGAACGCAAACAACGGGTGCAGGCATTTATACGACACGGTGTACCGTTAACGATAGCCTTAACCTTCTTAACGTTAGGCTTCCATGTTCTGTTAGAACGTCTGTGTGAGTGGGATACCTTAATTCCAAAAGCAATTTCTTTGTTGCAGATATCACATTTTGCCATGAGTCTGCACCTCCTTTAATTCAATAAATCACATTAGCAAATGATATAATAACACAAAACTTTCTAAAATGCAAGTATTTTTTAAAAAATCTTGAAATTTAATTTATTAACTGTTAAAATACTTTTGGTGATTATAATGATTAAAGCAATTTTATTTGACCTTGATGGTACTCTTATTAATTCTCTAGATGATTTGGCAGACGGCGTAAACCATACCTTAGCTGAATATGGCTTCCCCACCCACGAAACCAAAAAGTATAAATACTTTATAGGTAACGGTATGAGAAACCTAATAGAACGCGCCCTGCCCGAAGAATTCAAAAATACCGAAACTCATAATAAGGTGCTCGCCGATTTTATGGCCTATTATAAAACTCACAGCCTCGTTAAAACCGCACCTTATAACGATGTTCACGCCCTTCTTGATACATTAATTAATAAAGGCGTGAAATCGGTTCTTATAACCAATAAGGCTCATGCGGCGGCAGAAAACATTTCCAATCATTTCTTTGGAGATAAGATAACCGCAGTTTACGGTCAGCGCGAAGGCATCCCCACAAAGCCAAACCCTGAGATCATATTCCTTTGCCTTAAAGAGTTGAATTTAACCCCCGAAGAGTGCCTTTTTGTTGGCGATTCGGGAATGGATATGTTGGCAGGTGTAAATAGTGGTATAACCCCCGTTGGCGTTACATGGGGTTTTAGAACCGAAGAGGAATTAAGAGAAAACGGAGCTGAGCATATAATTAACAGTCCGCTTGAACTCTTAGAACTTATAAAATAATGAATTATACTTTAACTAAAATTTCTTGCTACATAGGGTACTTTGTTCAAGCGCTTATAATAAACTTTTTACCGCTTCTTTTCGTAACGCTTAACACTAGTTACGGAATATCCTTTTCCCTTTTGGCAACACTTTCGGTAATAACCTTTGCAGTACAGCTTGCAACCGATTTAATATCCCCCGCTATAGTAACTAAAATCGGTATGCGCGGCGGCGCGGTTGCGGCAAACCTTTTATCATTTTTAGGGTTATTGCTCCTTGGTGTTTTGCCGAATTTTATCCAAAACACCTATTTAGCGGTGCTTTTAAGTGTTGTTGTTTATTCTATAGGCGGAGGACTTATAGAGGTTGTGATAAGTCCAATTATTGAATATCTTCCAACCAAAAATAAAGCAGCTCAGATGAGCCTGCTTCATTCTTTTTATTGTTTTGGTCAGTTGCTTACCGTAGCCATTTCAACGCTTGTTTTCTTTTTGTTCTCAATAAACATTTGGCAATACCTCGCTATTGCCTGGTCGGCAGTGCCGCTAATTAATATGTTTTTAATGTTAAAGGTGCCAATTGTTGAAATAGAAGCCGAGAAAGCCGAAGAAACCGATAGAAAAACCCTTAAAACCCCACTATTTTATCTTTTTCTTGCCCTAATGCTATGCGCGGGAGCCTCTGAAATAGCGGTATCGCAATGGTCATCAACCTTTGCGGAAATAACCTTAAAACTCCCAAAAAGCCTTGGAGATTTATTATGCCCCACCCTATTCGCATTATTTATGGGCATAGGGCGTTTGCTTTACGGTATATATGGCAAAAGGATAAAAATCCAAAAGGTAATGCTCTATTCAGGAATATTCTGCCTTATTTCATATCTTCTTATCGCCTTGCCACTTAACAACGCATTTAAAATATTCGGAATTCTCCTTTGCGGACTATCGGTCAGCGTTATGTGGCCCGGCACAATCAGCCTCACCGCAAAGCGTTTTAAAAACAGCGGCGCAAAAATATTTTCATTTTTAGCAGCAGCGGGAGATATAGGTTGCAGCATAGGTCCATTTATAATAGGAATAGCGGCAGAAAAAACAGGCCTTTCCCCCGCATTTTTCTTTGGCGCGGCATTCCCGCTTCTTCTCATAATTTTTCTTAAAAAAATTTCTATTGAAAAATAATGGAAAATGTATTAAAATACTATTAACAAAGCATTTTAGAGGTGTTTTAAATGAAAAGAGATAACTATTTAACATGGGATGAATATTTTATGGGTATAGCGCTTCTTTCTTCACAAAGAAGTAAAGACCCCTCAACTCAGGTTGGTGCCTGCATTGTTGATAAAGATAATAAAATTATGTCGCTCGGCTATAATGGTATGCCTTGTCATTGCTCGGATGACGAGTTCCCTTGGTCTAACACAGGCGGAGCGCTTGATAGCAAATATTTCTTCGTTTGCCATGCAGAGCTCAATGCCATTTTAAACTTCCGCGGCGGCTCACTTAAAGACTGCAAGGTTTATACAACATTATTCCCCTGCAATGAATGTGCTAAAGCAATCATTCAGTCGGGTATTACCGAGGTAATCTATATGTGCGATAAATATGCCGGAACTGAAAGCGTTATTGCCTCTAAGCGTATGTTTGATGTTGCAGGCGTAAAATACCGCCAGTATGAGCAAACAAAAAACACGGTTGAATTAAAACTGTAAATTATACATATTTAAAGGGCTCGGAAATTCCGAGCCCTTTTTATTTTAATCTGCCTGCTTAATGCTGAGTGAAATTCTCTTTTTAGCTGTATCCAAACCAATAATTTTAACCTTTACGGTATCTCCAACCGATAGTTTCTCGCTCGGATGCTTTATAAATGAGTTTGAAATTTCGGAAATGTGAACAAGTCCATCCTGATGAACGCCAATATCAACAAAGGCGCCGAAATCTATAACATTTCTAACCTTTCCGTTAAGCACCATACCAACACTTAGGTCATCCATGCCGAGTATTCCTGTTTTGAAAACGGGTTTTTCGGCCTCATCTCTCGGGTCTCTTCCCGGCTTTATAAGTTCGGCAACAATATCACGAAGAGTAGGTGTTCCAACGCCTAGCTTTTCGGCGGTGGCTATAATATCCGATTCACTTAAAGAGGATAAAACCTCAACTAAATTTTTAGAATTGAGTGTTAGAGAATATTCCTTTAAAAGCGCCTTTGCAGTAGCATAGGATTCAGGGTGCACACTCGTGTTATCAAGTGGGTTTTTACCTCCCGCAATTCTAAGGAATCCTGCCGATTGCTCATAGGCCTTTGGTCCTAACTTTGCAACCTTTTTAAGCTCACTTCTATCGGTAAATTCTCCGTTTTCCTCGCGGTAAGCAACAATATTTTTGCAAACTGCGGCAGAAAGTCCCGAAATATGCGAAAGAAGTGTGGCAGAAGCGGTGTTAAGGTCGGCGCCAACCTTGTTCACGCAATCTTCAACAACGCCATCAAGCGAATTTTCAAGCTCTTTTTTAGGCATATCATGTTGATATTGGCCAACACCTATTGCCTTTGGCTCAATCTTTACAAGCTCTGCAAGGGGGTCTTGAAGGCGCCTTGCTATTGAAACAGCACTTCTGAGCGTTAAATCAAGCTCGGGCATTTCGGCTGCCGCCAATGGAGATGCCGAATAAACCGAAGCTCCGGCCTCATTCACTATTATAAACTGCGCTTTAAGTCCTTTTTCAGCTATAAGCTCGGCAACAAATGCCTCGGTCTCTCTTGAAGCGGTACCATTACCTATAGATAATATATCGGCATCATATTTTTTAATTAATGCTTCCAACTTCTGTTTTGAAGCCTCAATTTGAGCGGCAGAATGTGTCGGGTAAATAACCGTGGTATCAAGCACCTTGCCTGTTTTATCAACTACAGCCACCTTGCAACCTGTTCTATATCCGGGGTCAAGGCCAATAACCGTTTTATCCTTAACGGGCGGCACCATAAGTAACTGTCGAAGATTTTGACCAAAAAGTTTAATTGCCGAAGTACAGGCGGTATCTGTAAGTTCCGAGCGAATTTCTCTTTCAATAGCGGGGTAAATAAGGCGCGAATAGGCGTCCTCCCCTGCAGCCTTAATAAATTCACTCGAAACTGTGCATTTACCCTTATAGAGCGAATTTATAACATTTAAAGGTTTTTCATCCTCCATCTCAACCGAAACCTTTAAAAACTCTTCCTTTTCTCCGCGATTTAACGCAAGCACCCTATGCGATGCAATTTTTGAAACCTTTTCGCGAAACTCTTTATACATTTCATAAACTCCAAGGTCTTCTTTAGCACCACTTGATACAATAAAACCGTTTAGCCTTACAAGATTTCTAATTCTCTTTCGGCATTCAGCATCATCCGAAATTCTCTCAGCAATAATATCGCCGGCGCCACCTAACGCATCCTCTATTGTTTCAACACCCTTTTCGGCATCTATATATTTTTCGGCAAGAGCCTCTAATGCCTCGCCCTCATTTTCCATAATCTCATCAGCTAAAGGCTCTAATCCCTTCTCTTTTGCAACCGAGGCCCTTGTTTTGCGTTTAGGTCTGAATGGGCGGTAGATATCCTCAAGTTCGGATAAAACATTGGCATTATTTAAAGCGGCTTCAACTTCTTCGGAAAGTAAACCCTGCTCGTTTATTAAATTTCTTATTTCCTCGCGCCTTTCATCAAGGTTTCTAAGATAGGTAAGTCTATCAGAAATTGCGCGAATTTTTTGGTCATCCATAGCCCCATGCATTTCCTTGCGGTAACGCGCAATAAAGGGAATAGTGTTGCCCTCATCCAAAAGTTTTATAATATTTTCAATATAATTTTCATTGGTTTCAAATTCATTTGCAAGTATTTTTGTGTGGGACATAAAAAGGCTCCTCTTTTTTATTTTAACTAAATTTATTATACCATTTATTGCAAATTTTTTCAATAAGGTGTATAATTAATTTTGGTGATTAAAATGGCTAGATATAAAAGAAGAAAAAGAAATAATCCTAGAAAAACCTTGGCAGCAATTTTAACCTTGGCGGTAATTATTTGCGCTATATTATTTATAAAACCGCTTTTTGCCGAAAAGAATGGAGAGATTCCAAAAGAGCCTGAAGCTAATCAGGGCGAAATTATAGAAACCCCCGAAAACAATTCGGAAACACCCGAGTCTCAGCCTGAGCCTACCTATGAAGAAAAGGTTGGCAAGGAATATAAAATTGATATTGAGAAATACTTGAAATATATAGAGCCTGAAAATAAATATGAGTATGTTTTCTTGGTGAACCCCGAAAATCCGCTAAGTAAAGATTTTGAGCCCGAAGACCTTACCGATTGCGGACACACAAGAAAGGATGGCAGAGCCACCCAAAAGCTTCGCAAAAATGCGGCAGAAAGTTTAAAAGCATTTTTGGCAGAGGCAAAGGAATATGGCTTTTCCGATATAACCGTTACAAGCGCATACAGGTCCTATTCATATCAGGATTACCTATTTAATATGTATTTCGAAAACGATTGGAAAACAGGCAAATATAAAACCAAGGCCGAGTGCGAAGCCCATACCCTAACCTATTCAACAAAGCCCGGCACAAGTGAACATCAAAGCGGCCTCTGCCTCGATATGCACAACCACCCCTCCGCAACCGACGCCTTTGGCGGCACCAAGGAGGCCGATTGGCTTGAGGATAACTGCTACCGCTTTGGCTTCATTTTAAGATATCCTAAGGATACAATTCATATAACCGGCATTAAATATGAGCCTTGGCACTTCCGCTATGTTGGAAGAGAAGTAGCAACCGAAATCCATAACCTCGGCATAACCCTCGATGAATATGTTGAGCAAAATGCCGATAAACTAAACTAACTAAAATCTTGACAAATTGTGGTATAAAAGGTATAATATCTTTTGTCCCGAAGGGAGTAGCTAACGCGTTTTCGCGTTACAACCTGCGTCAATACGGTTTATAAAACCCGCAGTTGTATTAAATAGCAAGACTTCGACTGTGTGTTTCACGGTTGAAGTCTTTATTTTTTAAAAGGAGAAATAAAATGGCTGAAATTTTTAGTACACTCGCATCCAACTTTCATTGGCCAATGCTTGTAATGTGGGCAATCGGCGGACTGCTCATATTCTTGGCCATCAAAAAAGAGATGGAGCCAACCCTTCTTTTACCTATGGGCTTTGGCGCAATTCTCGTAAACTTGCCGATATCAGGCGTTATCACACAGTATGTGCAGGAAATTGAGGGTGTTGTAAAGCATCTCACAAAGGCTGAGTATGAAACTCTTCTCGCATCCGGCGCAGAAGGCTTATCTGCCGAGGTTGGCGCACTCGATGTGCTCTATAACGCAGGTATCGCAAACGAGCTCTTCCCGCTAATTCTCTTTATCGGTATCGGTGCCATGATAGATTTCGGCCCCGTGCTTTCCAATCCGAAGCTTATGGTGTTCGGTGCGGCAGCTCAGTTTGGTATTTTCTTCACTCTTTGTATGGCTTCTATGTTCTTCCCGGTAAACGATGCCGCTTCTATCGCAATTATCGGTGCAGCAGATGGTCCTACCTCTATTGTTGTATCTCAGAAGCTCGGTAGTCAGTATATGGGAGAAATCGCCGTTGCAGCATATTCTTATATGGCACTTGTTCCCATCATTCAGCCGCCTGTTATCAAGGCTTTAACCACCAAGAAAGAGCGTTTAATCCGTATGCCTTATGAACCTAAGCAGGTTTCTAAGTTAACCAGAATCCTCTTCCCCATCGTAATTACCGTTATTGCAGGTCTTGTAGCACCCGCTTCGGTATCCCTTGTTGGTTTCTTAATGTTTGGTAACCTAATTCGCGAATGCGGTGTTCTTGATTCGCTTTCCGAAACTGCTCAAAAGGTTCTCGCAAACCTTATCACCATTTTCCTTGGTATCACTATCGCAACCAAGATGCA
Organism: Acutalibacteraceae bacterium; assembly: GCA_045656145.1. Taxonomy (GTDB): domain Bacteria; phylum Bacillota; class Clostridia; order Oscillospirales; family Acutalibacteraceae; genus SIG565. The sequence continues at coordinate 22,599 of JAZOQP010000046.1, read as the reverse complement.
CCACTCAACCTTCCTACAGCCGACCACCCTATTAATCTTAGGTCTTGGTCTTGTTGCCTTCATATTTGATACTGCAGGCGGTGTAATCTTTGCAAAGATTATCAACATCTTCTCCAAGAAGAAGATTAACCCCATGATAGGTGCCGCAGGTATTTCGGCATTCCCCATGTCAGGCAGAATTGTTCATAAGATGGGACTTAAAGAAGACCCGCAAAACTTCCTTCTTATGCACTCAATGGGCGTTAATGTGTCAGGCCAGATAGCATCGGTTATCGCAGGCGGACTCATTCTTAACTTCTTTATGTAGGAGGTAAAATTATGTTTGAACCTATGAACTTTGTAAAAAATGCAACCTATATGGGCGAAGGAATGTTAACAATCATCCTCGTTATGCTCGTTATAATCGGCGCCACAGTTGCTATTAATAAGATTTTTAAATAAACCTTTTTATTCCCCCGATAAGCCAAAAGCTTATCGGGGATTTTTATTTTAAAATTAAATATTGTAATAAATAAAAAATGTGATATACTAACCTTGCGACACAACTTAATAACAAATTCGCCAGGAATTGCTTTTATTCAGGTAAAAGCATATACTCCGTTTTGGCTTCCTGGTGGTTTGTCAAGTTGTGTCGCAGCAATTGGAGTTATATGTTTTTCGGTGTGTGTAACTTCGGTTGCGCACACTTTTTATTTTTAGGGAGAAAAATTATGCATCAAAATTTAAAGGCATTCAGGAAACAAAGCAATAATCATGGAAATGATTGACAGTAAAATAAGCGAATGGTATAATTAGGTTACAGTTTTTTTAGAAAAGAAGTGAATTAAATGCCGAGTTGCGCTAAAAGATTATTAGCAGCTGTAAATTATCTAAGAACATTCCCTGTTTTTCTATGCGTATTGCTTTCCAAACAAAAGCAGTTAATTAAAGAGGATATTAAGAGATGGAATGAAATTGATGGAGTAAATCTCAGTTTATTCGAATCGCTGAATTGGTATTTAACATATAAAAAAGAATTCCGAAATCTTTTGCAGCATCGTTTTAAAAATCCTGCTCGCACCTTTTCTTGTTTCATTCATTTTATAATTGCCAGAATTTTATGGAAGCCTTTAGAAACCTTATATATTTACACCGAGGATATCGGTGGCGGGTTATATATCCAACACGGTTTCTCCACCATTATAACTGCGGAAAAAATCGGGAAAAACTGCAGAATTTATCAGCAGGTTACCATAGGTTTCAAAGAGCAATTCCGCCCTATTTTAGAGGATAACGTATCGGTTACCTGCGGGGCAAAGGTTTTAGGTAAAGTAACAATGCATTCAGGCTCTTTGGCGGCAGCGGGAGCAGTTGTTGTTAAAGATGTCCCCGAAAACGCCATTGTAGGCGGAGTTCCTGCAAAGGTAATTGCTTATAAGGATGAAAACAATCTTAATTTTCAAGGATAAAAGAACAGCTTTCAAAAAGCTGTTCTTTTTTATCCTATTTGACAAATGATAATAAAAAAGGTATAATTTAATAAATTTAAAGATAAGGTGATTAATATGTCTAATATTTGGCACGATATTTCTCCAAAACGCATTATGCCCGAAGATTTTGTTTGCGTTATTGAGATTACTAAGGGAAGCAAGAAAAAATATGAGCTTGATAAAGAAACAGGCCACCTAATGCTTGATAGAATTCTTTACACCGCTACCCGCTATCCCGCTAACTATGGCTTTATTCCTCGCACCTTTGGCGATGATGGCGACCCGCTTGATGTTTTGCTTCTTTGCAGCGAAGAAATTGAGCCTATGTGTTTGGTAAGGGCCTATCCTATCGGCGTTATTTCCATGATTGATAACGGAAGAAACGATGAAAAGATTATAGCCATTCCTTTCAACGACCCCAACTATAATCAGTATAAGAGCATTAACGAGCTTCCCTCTCATATTTTTGATGAGATGCGCCACTTCTTCCAGGTTTATAAAAACCTTGAGAATAAGGATACCGCTGTTAACGAAGTAAGCGATAGAGATACCGCAATAGAAGTAATCAAGGCCGCTATCGACAATTACGTTGATACATTCTGCAAATAGGAGTTATTATGTTTCTTTCCACACAAACTGAGTTTTACACAAAAAATTTCGGTTATGAAGAAGGCATAAGGCGACTATCCAAAATAGGTTTTGATTGCCTCGATTTAACCCTAACCCATTTAGGTAAATCTGACCAAGACCCTTTGCTTTGTGAAAACTACAAGGAAATAGCCGAGAAAATGAAAGCGATTGCCGCAGAAAATGGTGTTACCTTCAATCAATGCCATGCTCCCTACCGCTTTAACAGTTATGATTTTATAAATGATGAAAAAGCAAGAGAAGATATTTTCTTTAAAATAAAGAGAGCTATAGAAATAGCAGGTATTGTTGGCGCTAAAAGAGTAATCATCCATCCATGGCACCACCGAAACTTCCATCTTGAAAGCAATGAGGAATTCTTTAAAATTAATATGAAGTTTTATGGCGAATTTGCCCCAATTGCCAAGAAAGCAGGGGTTAAAATTGCGCTTGAAAATATGTGGCAAAAGAATATCTTTTCACAAAAAATCGTATCCGATGTTTGCTCAAACCCTTATGAATTTGCAAAATATGTTGATGAACTAAATAAGCTATATGGCGGCTTCGTTGCCTGTCTTGATATAGGCCACTGCGCCCTTACGGGTGTTGACCCGAAAGACAGCATTAAGGTTTTAGGCTCAAGAATTGAGGCCCTTCATGTTCATGATAACAACACCGAAGATGATGAGCATCTTCTTCCTTTTTTGGGAAAAATCGATTTTGAGGGTGTGATGATGGCGCTCAAAAGCATTGATTATAAGGGCGAACTCACCTTCGAAGCCGATAAATTTTTAAATAAATTCCCGCCAAGTCTTGCAAAAGAGGTTTCCTCATTTATGGAAAAAACGGGAAGAAATTTAATTAATCTTACAAAATAAGCCGCAAAAACGGCTTATTTTTTTATTGACAAAAAGGCAAAAAACCTTTATTATAATCTAAAGTGGATTATTGTATATAATATATCTGCTAATAATTTTGAAACGGAGAAAATAAAATGGACGGCGACCCTGCCAATTTAATCTACAAAATACTTTTACTTTTATTACTTATTCTTATTCACGCATTTTTCAATATGAGCGAAACCGCAATTATCACACTTAATGATTTAAAATTGCGAGAACTTGCAGAGGATGGAAATAAAAAGGCTCAAAGAATTTTAAATCTTACCAAAAAACCATCTGATTTCCTTTCATCAGTAAGTGTTGGCAAAACCCTTGCAGGCTTTTTGACCGCGGTTACAGCAACAAGATTTTTCTATACCCCCGTTGTTAAGGCGCTTTCATATCTTTTCAAAACATATATTATTCCAATTTGGATTAAGGCCTTAGCGCTCGTTATAATCGCCATAGTAATATCGTTTTTCTCATTACTTTTCGGCGAGTTTATTCCTAAGAAAATCGCAATGCAAAAGTTTGAGAAAATTGCATTCATTTCTTCAAGGCTTCTCTCATTCTTTATGGCAATTTTAAAACCCTTTATAATAATTTTTTCCTTTATAACAAACATAATTTTAAGAATTTTCGGGCTTGACCCCAATGCAAATGAAGAAAATGTTACCGAAGAAGAAATTCTTATGCTAGTTGATGCAGGCGAAGAAAAGGGCGTTATTGAGGAAAGCCAAAAGGAAATGATTAATAACATTTTTGAATTTGATGACCTCTTAGCCAGCGATGTTATGACCCACCGCACCGATATTGAAGCGGTTGAAATCAATGATGATTTTTCCGAAGTTATCGCAAAATCAATGGCCGAGGGTTATTCGAGAATCCCCGTTTATGAAGAAGACCTTGATAATATAAAAGGTATTATCTATATTAAGGATTTACTTAAATTTGTTGGCAAAAGCATACCGAAATCCCTTAAAATTGCCGATATAATGAGAACTCCTCAGTTCTTCCCCGAAACCAAGCGTTGCGGCGACCTTTTCAATGAAATGACCGAAAAACATCTGCAGCTTGTTTTTGTTTGCGATGAATATGGCGGCATTTCGGGTATCGTAACCATAGAAGACCTGCTTGAATCAATAGTTGGCAATATGCAGGATGAATATGATAACGAGGAAGAAGAAATTGAGCAAATAAATGAAACCACCTATCAGCTTGATGGCACAAGTGATATCAAAGAGGTTGAGGAAATTCTTGATATCACATTCCCTGAGGGCGATTATGATACGGTTGGCGGATATATTATGTCGGAACTCGGCAGAATTCCCGGAGAGGATGAAAAACCGATTATTGAATATGGCGGTTATTCCTTTAAGGTGGAAGAGGTTGATGAAAGAAGAATAGAAAGCATCACCGCCGAAAAGTTACCCGAAGAACAAATAGAAGAATAATAAGCCAAAGGAGGATCCCTATGAAAAAAGCAGTTGCAGTTTTTCTTAGTATCCTCCTTATTTTTTCGCTTTCAGCCTGCTCTTCTATAGATGAGGCGGTTAACACAAATACCAATACTCCCCCTTTAGTATCCTCAAAAGCGGATGAAACCGAAAAGGAAAACATAGAAGAGGAGCCTAAAACAGAACCCCAGAAAGAATCGGAAGCAGACACTGCCGAAAAGCAAGAACCCGCCACCGAAGAAAGCATTGCTTTAAAAAAGGAATATTATTATCAATATTCTTTCTTAAGCAAAAACGAAAAGGCACTTTATAACCGCTTTGTTTCAGCGGTGGAAAATTTTGAAAACACTATTAACATTGCCGAATTTAAACTTTCCGAAGACACCGTTAAAAAGGTGCACTCGGCATTTATGGCAGATAATCCGCAATATTTTTATCTTGCAAAATCCTGCTCTTATGTTATAAACTCGGAAAACAAATTTATTACCGAATTTGTTTTTTGCTATTTTGATGGCACCACTACCGATACTTTCGATATAAACGATAATGCCATAACCCTTGCCAATAGGGATTTAATAAAATCACAAATTGCAGATTTTAACAAAAAAATCAGCGCCATCCTATCGGTAATTCCTGCTGAGCATTCCCCGCTTCAAAAAGAAAAAATGATTTATGAATATATCCTGGACACCGTAACCTATGATAAAAAAACCGCAAGCATCTATCAAAACAACGGCAGCGCATTTTCAGATTCCTTCACTTCATTCGGCGCTCTTTTAAAGGGTAACGCGGTATGTGAAGGTTATGTTAAACTTTTCCAATGGCTTTGCTATAATGTTGGCATTAATGTAACACCGGTTGAAAGCGGAAGCAATATGTCGCACATGTGGGCGGCGGTTAATTTAGAAGGCAGTTGGTATATGGCAGATCCCACTTGGGACGATGCCGATAATCAACTCGTTTGCCTATATAAATACTTTAATGTAACCAAAAAATTCTTAAGCCTCGACCATTCATTTAACACTTCTTCAAAGCTTAAAATTCCCGAATGCACTAATGATAAGGCTTCTTTCTTTAATAACTATGCCTTAAAGGTTGAAAACGGGAAATTCCTTAAAAATTATAAAGATATTATTGATTTAACCATTAAAAATTCGGCTAAATATATCTATATTTATAGAGGAACCTCTTCCAATGATTATAAAGAATTGATTGATAAAGAAATTTATTCGGGGGAAATCAGCAAATATCTTTTAGGCAAAAACATAACGCTCGCAAAGGAATATTACCACACCGATAATTATTACTTTATTCCCATTGAAGCCAAAGATAATTTCTAAAATAAAAAAGCATCTAAGAAATTTCTTAGATGCTTTAATTTTATTTTGCGTAACCATTTGGGTTATTGCTTTGCCAATTCCAAGTGTCCTTACACATATCTTCAATATTAAGTTCTGCCTTCCAGCCTAAGATTTCCTCAGCCTTTTTAGCGTTGGCATAAACTTCATCAGGGTCGCCCGGACGACGCGGGTCAATAACAAACGGAATTTCAACGCCCGAAGCCTTCTCAAAGGCGCATTTAAGTTCTAAAACGCTAGTTCCGTTACCTGTTCCTAAATTGAACTCATCACATTTCTCATTTTTAAGAGCCCATTCAACCGCCTTAACATGTCCCTTTGCTAAATCGCAAACATGGATATAATCGCGAACGCCTGTACCATCAACGGTGTTATAATCGTTGCCGAAAACATGAAGCTCCTCGCGCCTGCCAACTGCTACCTGAGCAATATAAGGCATAAGGTTATTTGGAATGCCTTTTGGGTCCTCACCAATCTTGCCTGAAGGATGAGCGCCAATCGGGTTAAAGTAGCGAAGAATTGCTATACCCCAGCTGTTATCCGATACGTATAAATCCCTTAACATTTCCTCAATGAAGAGCTTTGTTCTGCCGTAAGGATTAATAGCGCCTGTGGGCATACCCTCTTTTAAGGGCATTTCCTTAGATGTTCCATAAACAGTAGCCGAAGAAGAGAAAACAAACTTTTTAACGCCAAAGTTTCTCATTGTTTCAAGCAAAACAAGGGTGCTGATAAGATTATTATCATAATATTCAATAGGTTTTGCAACCGATTCTCCAACAGCCTTTAAGCCTGCAAAATGAATAACTGCATCTATTTCATTTTCGCTGAATATCTGCTCTAAAGCAGCCATATCGCGAACATCGGCCTCATAAAACTTAATGGATTTGCCAACTATTTCTTCAGCTCTTATTAAAGATTCCTTGCTTGAATTATCAAGGTTATCAACAACTACAACCTCATGGCCTGCCTTAATCATTTCAATACAGGTATGAGAGCCTATATAGCCTGCTCCTCCGGTAACTAAAATTGCCATTATTTATTCACCTCATAAAATATACTATAACCATTAAATAATATAATCACGATTTTGTCAAGTAAATTCTTTTTAAAAATATTTTTTCTCTATATTTTGTATATTTTTTAAAAAATCAGAGTTTAAACCTTCTATTTATTGTATTTTTCTTAATTTCATCAAAAATCAGACAGGTTTACTTTTTGAAAATTTAGTGTTATAATTTATTTAATTGATTTTCGGGGAGAATTTATGGATTATTTTGCAAACATAAAAGAGTTTCAAAGCACCTTTTCTGTGCCAAAATCGGTTGCTCAAAATTATTTAAAAATAGCAACACCAACCCAGTTAAAAGTGCTTCTATATGTTTTAAACAACCTTGCTGAAGACCCTTCAAGCGAGGATATCTCTCTATTCCTCTCTATTCCCCTTTCGGATGTTAATGATGCTCTTGCTTTTTGGAGCACAGCCGATATTCTTGTGGCAAAGCATGGCTCACTAAAACCCCAAGAGGAAAAGCAAAAATCTAAAATTATAAAATCGCAGATAGTTAAGCCATCCCGCGAAGAGATTGTAAGGCAAAGCCGAGAAAACGAGGAGTTAGCCTTACTTTTGCGCGAAGTAGAGGGAAAATTCTCAAGAGTGCTTACCTTTGGCGAAATTCAAACACTTTCCTGGCTATTCATTGAGCAGGGCCTTGATATCTCGCTTATACTTATGCTTTTAGAATATGCAAGCAATGAAAACCGCCTTAACATCGGCTTTATTGAGCGCACCGCAATAGAGTGGCTTAATAATGGCGTTGAGGATATTGCTTCGGCAGAAAAATACATAACCGAATCCTATGAAAAGCGCACCGCTTGGAAAATAGTTGAATCAACCTTTGGAATTGAATCTCGCCGCCCCAGCGAAAAAGAGTTAACCTTTTCTTATCTTTGGGTAAAGGAATGGGGCTTTTCAAGGGAGATATTAAAATTAGCCTATGATAAATGCATTGATGCTAAATCAAAGCTTATTATGGGTTATATTGGAAAAATTCTTGAATCCTGGCATAAAAACGGTTATAAAACCATAGAAGATATCAAAAAAGGCGAAGAAACCGCCCAAAATAACAACTCGGTCTCTATTGCTACCTATGAGATTAGCGACCTTGAAAAACTTATAAACTCAGATTAAAGGAGGGGAATAAATTGGCATACGAAAAAGAATATTATGAAAAAGCAATAGCTATAATTAATGAAAATGCAAAGAAAAGAAACAAGGAATATGAAGTTTCTATAAAAAACGCCTTCTATGACTTCCCCGAACTTGAAAGCATTGAAATCGAACTTTCATCTTTAGGCGCCAAGGCCATTAAAGCAGCGCTTTATGGCAAAACCGAAGAGCTTAAAGAAATTGAAGAAAGAAGCAAAATTTTAAAAGAGAAAAAAGAGGAACTTGAAAAAAGCGCATCATTAAAAGCGCCCTCTCCTCTCTGCTCTAAATGTAACGATACCGGTTACATCGGCGCTCATATTTGCGAATGTGTAAAATCTCTTGCAAAAGAACTTGTTATGAAAGACCTTTCTGCGAAAACTCAGATTATTACCCAAAATTTTTCTAATTTTGATTTAAAATTCTATGAAGGAAAAGATAAAAAAACAATGGAGGCAATTTATAATTTTGCCTTAAATTATGCCGAGAATTTTTCAACAAACAGCGAAAATCTCCTCTTTTTAGGCGGGGTTGGTCTTGGTAAAACCCATTTAACTCTAAGTATTATAAACCGCGTTATTGAAAAAGGCTACGGCGTTATTTATGATACCGCCCAAAACCTCTTAAATAAAATTGAAAAAGAGCATTTTTCTTATTCGGGAAGCAGTGAGAAAATTGATGCGGTGCTAAACTGCGATTTGCTCGTTATAGATGATCTCGGCACCGAGTTTTCAACCTCTTTTACCGTTTCTCAACTTTATAATATTATAAATACGAGAATTATCTCTTCCCTACCCACAATTATTAACACCAACCTAAATCTTCAAGAAATTGAAAAAAACTACACTCCGCGCGTTTTATCGCGAATTATGGGTAGTTATAAGGTAAAGCAATTTTCAGGACCTGATATAAGAATTAAAAAAGCATTACAAAAATAAAAAAATCCACCCGAAATTTCGGGTGGATTTTTATTTTATCTAGCAATCAAAGTAAACTTATTACCGGAAGCTGTGAATCTTTCATTAATTAAAGACATATAGTCATCTTCTAATGTAAGACCACCGAAAATGTCTGTGTGCTTATCATGAATGAACTGATTGTTCTTTAAAATCATATTCTTCTTGTTTGAAGCCGGAGTAGAAATACCTAAAACGCCCTTTCTTGAACGGTCGAAAATGTTATTCTCAATGTAAAGCGGTTTTACATGGAGGTTAGTATATTCGCCCTTTTCGTTCTGCTCACCTGCAGCATCATACTTAAAGGTGGTGTAAACATTTTTATCAGGTCTATCAAGGCTTCCCCATCCCCAACCGGTGTGGCGGGTAATGTTACCCTTAATATAAACATCATCATATGTAAAATCGCCCTTGGGAGATTTATTCTGAAGTTCTAATGAGCGGCAGGTAAATGCCTCGAAATCGTAGGTGTTATATTCACAAAGATTGTTTTCATAGTGAATATTAGTAAAGTTATTAGTCCAAGACTGAGCATTATTAGCATCAACAGTACCTGAGGGGCCCTGATGAGTTAAAGCAGCATCGAATGCCTGGAAGAAATAGTTATCGTGAATAAAGATATTTATTGCCTGGCTCCAGAACTCAATGGAGTTACCGAGAGAAACTGATGAAGAACCACGCCATAAATCTTTACCACCGCAATAACCCATAATACAGCCTTCAACGGTAAGGTTCTCAGTAATACCTAATGAACCTAAGAAGTGAACGCCTGTATACATTAAGCAAAGGTTTTGAAGCTTAACATTTTTAGTGCCACCGCCACCCTGAGTAAAGAGGCTATAATCTTCTACTATTTCAATTGCTTTAAAGATATCTTTCGGGTTACCATCGGGTGAATAAACAAAGAGTCTTGAACCGTTAAAGTAAACATTGAATTTTCTCTTGGTAATATCAGATTTTTTCTGAACAGGACGGCCGATTGCAAGACCGTTATCGAAAATAATATTACCATAGTTCATTGACTTATTGTATACATAAACGCCGGGATTGGATGTATCTGCTCTCCACTCGCCTTCAGTACCACTGATAGAGCCATAGAAACGGGGTTTAATACCCTCGCCGTATGCACCATAGGTAACGCCGTTAACCATTTTAATCTGGCCTCTGAAAACATCGCCTCTGTTAAAGAGGATAGCATCGCCTGCCTTTAACTTGCCGCGAACTGCTTCGTATGTAGCCTTAGGAGTGCTTGGAGAAGTACCGTTGTTATCATCGCTACCGCTATTGGAAACATAGTAGGTTTTACCTTTAACCTTTATGTTATCGGGATATTCCTCAATTTTCTTAAGCATAGCATCTGCCTTTTTATCAACCTCTAAAACGGCTTTTTCGGTAGATACAATTTTAGCGCCAATTACGTTACGATAGAACATACCGAGAGTTGTGGGATTCTCAGGAGTTGCAACTGCAACAAACTGGTCCTCTTTCTGCTCCTCATTAGTTGAGGGTTGCTCGTTAGTTGAGGGCTGCTCATTTGTTGAGGGTTCCTCATTAGTTGAGGGTTCCTCATTTGTTGAGGGTTGCTCATTTGTTGAAGGTGCTTGTTCGGTTGTTCCGGCATCAACATCACTACCGGGTTGCTCTGCTACTTCTCCACCGCAAGCGGCTAAAGAGAACACTAAACAAATAACCAACAAAATGCTTATAAGTTTTTTCATAAGTTTTTCTCCTTTGATTTTTATTACATTAGAATAATACCACAAAAGCCTATTAAAATCAACATATATTTTGTTAATTTTATAAAAAAATTGCCCTGAAGTTTTAAACTTCAGGGCAAAATTTTTAATTAGTTGAACTTCTTGCGAGGAGTGTAAGAAGTGTGGAGGTCGTGGTGAGCCTTATGGCCGCCAAAACCATCATACCATTCGCTATAAAGAGTCTTTACAACGGGAGATTCATGAGACATGCGAAGTGCCATTGAAGCATCCTGATCATAAAGAGCCTTAGCGCGAACAGCCTTCAAATCAACTGTATCGCGAACGTACTGAGGCTGAATAGGCTGACCGCCGCCGTTTACACAACCGCCGGGGCATCCCATAATCTCGATAAAGCCCCAACCATCAGGATTGCCTGCTTTGAGCTTATCCATAACAACCTTAGCGGCTGCGGCACCCGAAGCAACGGCTACCTTAAGTTCATTTCCGCCAACTGTTACGCTTGCAGTCTTAAGACCCTGAGTGCCTCTAACTGCATCGAAATCAATAGCTTCTGTTGCGCCATTGAGCCAAGCATTTGCAGTACGGATAGCAGCTTCCATAACACCGCCTGTTGCACCGAAGATAACTGCAGCGCCGGTATCTTCGCCTAGCGGATTATCGAATTCTTCATCGGGAAGCATTGTGAACTTAATGCCTGCTCTATCAATCATGCGAGCGAGTTCTCTGGTTGTAAGAGCAATATCAACATCAGGCACACCTGCTGCAGACTGATCTTCTCTGCCGATTTCGAATTTCTTAGCTGTACAAGGCATAATAGATACGCAAACGATATCTTTCGGGTCAATACCCATCTTTTCAGCATAATAAGTTTTGATTACTGCGCCGCCCATCTGCTGCGGAGATTTGCAGGAAGAAAGGTGTGCAAGCATATCAGGATAATAATATTCGCAGAACTTAACCCAACCCGGTGAGCAAGAAGTAATCATCGGAAGAGTTCCGCCATTCTTAATGCGTTCTACTAACTCGTTAGCCTCTTCAACGATGGTAAGGTCGGCAGCAAAGTCGGTATCGAATACCTTATGGAAACCTAAACGCTTTAATGCAGCTACCATCTTACCTTCTACGTTAGAACCAATCGGCATACCAAAACATTCGCCGAGGGTTGCACGGATTGAAGGAGCAGTTTGAACAACAACATGCTTAGTTGGGTCAGATAAAGCTTCCCAAACCTTATCGGTATCATCCTTTTCGGTAAGAGCGCCTGTAGGACAAACTGCAGTACACTGACCGCAAGAAATACAGGGAACATCTGCTAATACCTTATTGAAAGCAGAGCCAATATTTGTATCAATACCACGGTCGTTAGCGCCGATTACAGCTACATACTGCTCTTCACAAGCTGCCACACAACGACGGCAAAGAATACACTTATTATTATCTCTTACTAAATGAGGAGTGCTTAAATCAAGCTCATATTCAGGCTTATAACCACCGAAAGTATCTTCCTCAACGCCATATTCACGGCAGAGTTTCTGAAGCTCACAGTTTGTTGAACGAGAGCAAGAAAGACACTTCTTCTCATGGGTGGATAAGATAAGCTCAAGAGTTGTTTTGCGAGCCTGCTGAATTTTAGCGGTATTGGTTTGAATTTCCATACCTTCTGCAACGGGGTATACACAAGCAGTTACAAGACCGCGAGCACCTGTTGCTTCAACAACACAGATACGGCAAGCGCCGATTTCGTTTTTCTCTTTCATAAAGCAAAGGGTAGGAATTTCTACGCCTGCTTTACGGGCAGCCTCTAAAATAGTTGCGCCCTTTTCAACACTAACGGCAATACCGTTTACTTTTACATTAATCATTTCCATTATGTATTGCCTCCTTACTGTTTGCTTATAGCCTTAAACTTACAGCTTCCGATACAAGCGCCGCACTTAACGCACTTATCAGCATCAATTGTATAGGAAGGAAGCTTATGGCCTTCAGCGATATAATCTGTTTTAGTGATTGCGTTTGCAGGACACTGACGAGCACACATACCGCAACCGATACATTTATCTTTATCAATTGTGAATGTGAGAAGGTCTTTACATACGCCTGCAGGACATTTCTTCTCGGTAACGTGAGCAATATACTCATCCTTGAAGAATTTGAGGGTTGCTAAAACGGGGTTCGGTGCTGTCTGACCGAGACCGCAAAGTGAGTTAGCCTTGATATAATTGGAAAGCTCTTCGATTCTATCGATATCCTCAAGAGTACCCTTACCCTGAGTAATCTTATCAAGAATTTCAAGCAATCTCTTTGTACCAACACGGCAAGGTGTACACTTACCGCAGGATTCATCAACGGTAAATTCAAGGAAGAACTTAGCCATATCAACCATACAGTTGTCTTCATCCATTACGATAAGACCGCCAGAGCCCATCATACAGCCCATAGCAACGAGGTTATCATAGTCAACTTCAACATCCATAAGGTCTGCAGGGATACATCCACCGGAAGGTCCACCTGTCTGAGCAGCCTTGAACTTCTTACCATTAGGAATACCGCCACCGATTTCTTCAATGATGTGGCGAAGTGTTGTACCCATAGGAATTTCAACAAGACCTGTATTCTCAATCTTACCGCCTAATGCGAATACCTTTGTACCCTTAGATTTTTCGGTACCCATTGAAGCAAACCAATCAGCACCTCTTAAAATAATCTGAGGAATGTTAGCAAAGGTTTCAACGTTATTTTCGGTAGTGGGTTTGCCAAAGAGACCCTTAACTGCCGGATAAGGCGGACGAGGACGAGGCTCACCACGGTTACCTTCTATAGAGGTCATAAGAGCGGTTTCCTCACCGCAAACGAATGCACCTGCACCAAGACGGATATCTAAATCGAAATCAAAACCTGAACCGAAAATATTTTTACCTAAAAGGCCATATTCTCTAGCCTGCTTAATAGCAATTGCTAAACGAGAAACAGCGATAGGATATTCAGCACGAACATATACATAACCCTGAGTTGCACCTGTTGCATAGCCGCAGATAGCCATAGCTTCAATGATACAGTGGGGGTCGCCTTCGAGTACCGAACGGTCCATGAATGCACCGGGGTCGCCTTCGTCGGCATTACATACAACATACTTCTGGTCAGCATGGTTAGCAGCGGTTAATGACCACTTTCTGCCTGTGGGGAAGCCACCGCCTCCTCTACCACGGAGACCTGAATCGCTGATGCACTTAATAACATCTTCAGGAGTCATTTCGGTAAGAACCTTACCAAGTGCCTCATAACCATCCATTGCAATATACTCATCGATTTCTTCGGGGTTGATAACACCGCAGTTACGAAGAGCAACACGGGTTTGAGACTTATAGAAAGCAGTATCATTTAATGATACATTTTCTAAGTTCTCATCTACAGTAGCATCTTTATATTCAAGGCGCTTAACAACACGACCCTTTAAAAGATGTTCTTCAACAATTTCTTTAACGTCTTCTACTTCAACACGGCTGTAGAAGGTACCGTCGGGATGGATAATAACTACCGGTCCCATAGCACAGAGTCCAAAACAACCTGTTTGAACAATTTTTACTTCTTCGGAAATGCCTGCTTTTTCAAGTTGCTCGGCGAAAGCTTCTTGAATTTTATTACTTCCGGATGAAGTACAGCCTGTACCGCCACAAACTAATACATGTGCACGAATCATTCCTTAAACCTCCAGAATTATTTATTAGCGGCTATAGTGTATTCTGCCACTACGTTGCCGTTCTTTAAGTGTTTTTCAATAACCTCTGCTGCTTTTTCTGCAGTCATTTTAACATAGGTTACCTTTTCCTTGCCTGCTTCAAAAACCTCTACTACCGGCTCATACTGACAAATACCGATACAGCCTGTCTGAGTAACTGTAACATTTGCAGCAAGACCCTGCTCGTTAACACCTGTAACGAATGCATTAAGTACAGGACGAGCGCCTGCGGCGATACCGCATGTTGCCATACCAACAACTACTCTTACGTTGCTTTGGCCCTCACGGATAACTACCTTGTCGCGCATCTTGTCTTTGATGGCTTTGAGTTCAGCTAATGATTTCATAATAACTTTCTCTCCTTTTGGTGTATATTAATATATTTATAAATTTATATATTGCTCATTTAAATAATCGCGGATAAACACAAGCACCTCTATTTCGCTAAGCGGTATTTCATCGCCGAGCTCTGCTCTTATCTGCCTTGTATCAAGTTCCACGCTACCGTTTTCTTTTTTATGAGAAAAATAAATATCGGTATCGGGATGCCCCTGAATTAGAGTTACAAGCGTTTCGGTTACATCTCCAAGCGGTGTAAAATCAATATGATTTTTAAAATATAAAGCCGAAACGATTGTTCCGTGATTATCGGGATATTCTTCTTTACTTTTTGATTCTATTTGGAAACTTCCGCCTGTTTGCTCGGCTCCAAGTTTAAAAAACGGAATTCCAAGCCCAACCTTTCGAGTTGTTCGGCTGGTGCAAAACGGGTCGGTAACCCTTTTGCACATCTCCTCACTCATTCCAACGCCGTTATCGGCAATAGTAATTCTAAGTGTTTCGCTATCTTCTTCCAAAAGAATTTTAGTAAGGGTTGCTTTGGCTTTTAAAGAATTTTCGGCAATGTCTAAAATGTTAAGTGATAATTCCTTCATTTTTAACCCCTCAAAAACTCAAAAAGCTTTTTTGTAATTTCTTCCGAGGTTTCTCCCTCTAATTCAAGATAGTTTTCTCTATCATGAAGGCTATGAAGATAATGCGCATCGGAATCAATTAAAACTTTTTTATCTTCTAAATGATATTTTGTTTTATACTCTTCATATTTTGAAAAATCATAAAACTCAACACATTTGAATTTATTATCCTCAGGGATGGTGCCCAAAACAGAGATAATGCTGTTCGAAGACCTATCAATATGAGCCGGCAAACAAACTCCGCCGAATTTTTCGGCTAAATCTACCGCCTCATCAACCGTTACCGTTGTAGCATTAGAAAGAAGAAATTCTTCATTCCCTATTACCTCATCATTTTCGTTCATTATGAGTTGTTCTCCGAAAATATCGGTGCGGTTTTTTATTTTTATTCTTCGGGACTCTATATAATCTCCAAATTCCATAGCGCTTTGAAGCGTTGGGAAAAGATAGAGAATATGAATATCTTCTGCGGTGGTAAGCTCCATACCCGCTATAGGGATAACCCCATAATGCTCTGCCGCAGCAAAGAAAGCGGGGCAATTTTTGGTTGTGTTATGGTCGGTTAGCGCCACGATATCAAGTTCTGATACCGCCGCTATACCGGCAATTGAAGCCGGAGTGTTATCATTATCTCCGCAGGGAGAAAGGCAGGAATGAGTATGTAAATCGTAATAAAATTTAGGCATTTAGTATACCGCCGAGTAAAAGTGAAATTTCAAATGCCGAAAGGCTTGAAGATAAAACATTAATTTTATTTTGCTCGGCTGTTTTAATAACCTCGGTATCTAAATTTACATCCTCTGCTAAGATAACACAGGCAACACCTGTTAAACTTGCAACGGCTACTGTATTGGCATTGGACATTATAGTTATCCAGGCATCGCCCTCATCGGCTCTGCCCATTACCCAGGAGAGCAAATCTCCCATATAGCAACCGGTTATTTCGCGATTAGGTTCAGGCATAGTAACAACTGTTAACGCATTGGCTTTAGCAAAATCGCAAACTGTCATTACTCGGTCTCCCCTTTTATCTTTAAAAATTCTTCAAACTCTTTTTTATGTTTGATTATGCAGTCTTCTATTCTTGCCTCGCCTTTAACAACATCCTCTGCAAATGCTCTGCAGGTTGGTGCTCCGCAAGAACCACAGTCAACACCCGGTAAATCATCCCTAATTTTTCTGATATCCGCCAGCATTCGCATTGATTCAGCCATATTGGTGCTGAGTTTTGTTATAGGCAAATATTCGGGCATTTTATCAAAAAAGTAATATTCGGGAATGTATTTTAATTCTTCTTCACTAAGGAAGTTTTTGGAAACAGGCAGATATCTTCTAAGGCTTCTGAGTTTGGTTTTTGAAATGAAGGGATTTTGCATTGTCATAACCCCGCCAACGCATCCGCCCGTGCAGGCGTTAAGCTCAACAAACTCTAGATTTGGAATATTGCCGTTTTCTATTTGGTCTAACACCCTTATTACATTTTCGATGCCGTCTGCCGCTAAATATTTATCATTAAATATTGCGGTAGCCTCTCCGCCGGACGACGCCCAACCGATACCTATGATACCTGATTTTGAAAGCTGTTCGGGTGGAGTTTCACGTTTCATCGAATTTAGAAGCGAAAAGTAAATATCATTTATCGAAACAACTATATTTACGCGGCTTTTATACTCGCCGAAACCATTTTTTATATAACTTACCTTCGCAGGACACGGCGATATAAAGCAAACGCCAATATCATCATCGGTAAGTTCGGGGTGTTGCTCCTTCACTTCCTTAACGGCAAGGTATGCCGCAATTTCCATAGGGGGCAACATTTTTATAATATTATCCTTTAAAAAGGGAAAACGCAGTTCAATAAGCCTTACAATCGCAGGGCAAGCCGAACTTATTGCGGGCTTTTGAACACCCTCGGCCTTAAGATAATTTCTTGTATATGCCGATACAAGCTCTGCAGCGCGCGATACTTCAAAGACATAGTCAAACCCTATATCAAGAAGTCCCTGCAAAACATAATCTACCTCTTCCAAATTCTCAAACTGAGCATAAAGAGATGGAGCCGGTAAGGCTATGTTAAATTTATAGTTCTTGATAGCTTCAAGCTTATCAACAACCGTTTTCTTGGCTTTATGAGGGCATACCAGCACACACTGACCGCAGTCTACACAACGGTTAGCATCAATAACGGCATGGCCGTTTCTTATTCTGATGGCCTCGGTAGGACAATGCTGCAAACAGGTTGTGCACCCTTTGCACTTAGACTTATCGAGGTAAACCGAATGCTTATATGTACTCATAATTACACCTTGATACAGAAATTATATTTAGTTTATTTTTATCTTCATAACGATTGTAGTGCCTTTACCTAGTTCTGACTCAATCGTCATTTCATCGGAGTAACGTTTCATATTTGGAAGACCCATGCCGGCACCGAAACCTAAAGAACGAATATCATCAGGTGCCGTTGAATAGCCCTCTTGCATAGCCGCATTAATATCCTTAATGCCGGGACCCTTATCAGCAAGGGTTATTTCAATTAAATCTTCGGTTATCGTTACATCGGCTTCGCCGCCGCCTGCATGGATAACCATATTTATTTCACCCTCATACATTGCTATTGCAGCTCTACGAACTATTTCAGGAGCAATTCCAAGCTCTCTTAGGTTCTTCTTGAGTTGCCCTGAAGCATTGCCTGCCAGGGTAAAATTATTTCCATCGACTACAAAGTGAAAATTAAGCATTACTGCTCACCCGCATCACGTCTAGCAGGAAGACCCGCCGCATAAAGTTTGCCGCATGTTTCATACATGCGAAGCGGTGTGGCAAGTAAAACTATGCCGCGCTCATTAGCAAGCTCTATCATTTCTTCGGTAGGCTTTTTGCCGCGAACAAAAACAATGCAAGGCATATCCATCATTTCGGCGGTTCTGATAACCTGAGCATTAACAAGTCCTGTGAGCAAAACTGCTCTGTCATTAACAAACGCCAGAACATCACTCATCATGTCGCTTCCGAAAGCCGAATCAATTTCAAGGTCCTTCTGCTCAGCTCCGCAAAGAATTTCAGCATTAACTATGGTCGCTATTTCGTTAACCTTCATAACGTTTCTCCGTATTTAAACTTAATTTAAGTTTTATTTATCCTGATATTTTGCTAATATGCCTTCAACATCATCAACTACAAGTCTACCATAAACTTCTTCATTAACGGTAAGAACGGGAGCTAGACCGCAAGCACCGATACAACGGCAAGCAGTAAGAGAGAACTTACCATCAGCTGTGCATTCATCAGCGCCGATACCGAGTAACTCGCTGAATTTATCCATAAGGTCGCCTGCACCCTTAACATAGCAAGCGGTACCAAGGCAAATTGAAATATTATATTTACCCTTGGGAGAAAGTGAGAACTGTGCATAGAATGTTGCTACACCGTAAATTTTCTCAAGCGGAATATCCATTCCCTCAGAAATCATCGCTTGAACCTCAAGCGGTAAATAACCATAAATCTCCTGAGCCTGCTGCATAACGGCCATTAACTGACTTTTATCATCTTTATGAGCCTCGATAACAGCGTTTAATTTAGCCTCCTGCTCAGCGGTACCATTGAAAGGTAAAGTACTTATTTTCTTTTTCATAAGGCAAAATCCTCCCTAAAAAATTATTTCAAATATTTATTACTTCGGCGGAAACGCTTCTCCACCGCATAGTTTGTTTATATTTTAACACATTCAGTTAATTATTTCTACCCCTTTTTAATATTTTTATCAATGTTTTTTATATTTTTTTGCATAAAAAAGAAAAATCTCCGAAGTAATCGGAGATTTTTGTATTTTATGATTCGGGATATTTAATTTTATCCACCTTAAACTGCTTTGTAGCATTGGTGTTTTCTTCAAGAGATAAAGCCTCAATTTCGGGCTTGTTTGCCTCATCAAATTCTTCATCCTTTAAAGAATGTCTAACCATATTTTCAATATCTTCTTTTTGAGTGTTTTCCTTTGAATTTATATCTCCCTTATAAACGAGATATAATGCATAAGAATCGGTATGGTCTTCGTGGTCAACCTCTTCGCCCTCTTCATGCTCATGCTCTTCTTTTTTCTCAAAGACCTTGATTTCGCCGGCCTTCATATCTTTAATATCCGAGAAGATAACATTTTCATAATCGGTTCCTTCGTTACCGATTATATTTGCCTGTGCAAAAGAGAATGTTTCGGTTTCTTCTTTATTATCATCTTCATAGCCTGTGCCTAAATGCTCGGCATAGATTTTTTCGAACTTTTCACCCTTTTTAATTCTCTCGGCATATTTTTCAAACTTCTCGGTAATTTCCTTAATTTCCTTTTCGGTCTTTTCGGTTAAATCTTCAACAATTGTATCGGCTAACTGGTAATTTGCAGAGATTTCCTTATCTATATCTTTTTGAGAAATCTCCTTTTCTCCATCTTTACCATAAAGATAATCGAAATAAGCATTACAATAACCCTCAGCGCCCATATAACCGCGGAAGGTACCTCTTCCTACGCCGTTCGCCTGCATAATTTCGGAATATCCGTAATATGTCCAATAGGTATCTGCAGCAGCGGTTGTTTCCTCGCTATACTCTTCGGTAGGAATCATTAATGATTCGCACTTAGATTTATAATATTCAAGTCTCTTACAATTAAATAAGGCTCTGTTCTTTACCCATGTTTTATAATCAACACCCTCAAGTGTTTGATTAAGGTAATCGTTATAAGCTTCTTGACCTAATGTGTCAAGAACTAACTGCTGAGCCTCCATATCGGCAAAAACAAGAGCGCAGGAATAAAATGCAGATGTATACCCGGAACCATTAATGCTTAAAGCTCTTTCATTCGCTCTATGACAAGCAGTAAGGCTTAAAAGCATACACAATGCTAAAAGCAAAGCTACAAACCTTTTTACAGTTTTTTTCATTGATAACTCCTCCAAAATATTATATCAATATGAGTATATAACAAACGAGTAAAAATGTCTACTCTTTTTTAAAATTTTACAAAACCGAAACAATTTCTTCAATAAACTGTGCTTTTGTTTGTCCCTTTTTAAGCAAAACCTCATAATAAGGTTTTTCCTCCGCTTTTAAAAGGCAACGCTTGCCGAATCCATTCACAATTTTATCAATTTGCTCGCCCGTTACAGAATCAACCTTAAATAAGAAACTGCTTCCTACTTCATTTATTTCATAAATTCCAAGCCTTGCCGCCTTTCTTCTGAGAAGCGCTATATCAATAAGTCCCAAAACCGCTTTTGGCGGCTCGCCGAAACGGTCTATAAGTTCATCCAGAACATCCATTTTTTGATTTTCATTCTCAATAGCAGCAATACGCTTATACATACCAAGCCTTGCAGGCAGGCTCTCAATATATCTTTCGGGAATATGAGCGGAAATGTTAAGGTCAACCGTGCATTCGGTCTCTTCTTTCGGAATAATGCCATTTTGTTCATTAACCGCTTCATTAAGAAGTTTCACATACATATCATATCCAACCGCTTCCATATTTCCGTGTTGCTCGCCGCCTAAAATATTGCCGGCGCCTCTAAGTTCTAAATCCCTTAGCGCAATTTTGAACCCTGCACCAAACTCGGTAAATTGCCTTATTGCCTCTAGGCGCTTTTCGGCTATATCGGAAAGCGATTTGTTTTCGCGGAAGCAAAAATAAGCATAGGCTCTTCTGGGGCTTCTTCCAACCCTTCCCCTTAACTGATGAAGTTGGGAAAGTCCAAAACGGTCGGCATCCTCAACAATTAAGGTGTTGGCATTAGGCACATCGACACCCGTTTCAATAATTGTTGTGCAAACAAGTATATCTATTTCATGGTCTAAAAGTTGTTGCCATATACGAGAAAGTTCATCCTCGCTCATTCTTCCGTGTGCCACGCTTATTTTGGCTTCGGGTAACGCTTCTTTTAAAATGAGAGCCTTTCGCTCTATATCTTCGGTGCGATTATATAGGTAATAAACCTGACCCGAACGCCTTAATTCTCTTCTGATGGCATCAATTATAACTGCCTTATTATGTTCCATAACGTAGGACTGAACAGGCAACCTTTCCCCCGGCGCTTCCTCTATGGTTGACATATCGCGAAGTCCCGACATAGCCATATTAAGAGTTCTGGGTATCGGTGTTGCTGAAAGTGTCAAGACATCAACAAAAGGATACAACTGTTTTAGCTTTTCCTTTTGTGCCACGCCGAAACGCTGCTCCTCATCAATTATAGCAAGACCTAAATTGCGGAATTTAACATCATCTGAAATAAGGCGGTGGGTACCTATTATTAAATCAACCTTACCCGCCGATAAATCCGAAATAATTTTCTTCTGCTCCTTTGCCGTTACAAAGCGGGAAAGCATTTTTATATTTACGGGCATATCACCGAAGCGGCGCAAAACGGTATTATAATGCTGAAAAGCGAGTATGGTTGTGGGAACGAGAATTGCGCACTGTTTGCCCTCACTGATGCACTTAAAGGCGGCTCTAAGTGCTACCTCGGTCTTACCGAAGCCGACATCACCGCAAAGCAGTCTATCCATTGGAATTTCTCTTTCCATATCCGCCTTGATTTCTCCCGTGCTGCGAATCTGGTCGGCAGTTTCGGCATAGGGGAATTTCGACTCAAAATCGGTTTGCAGTTCGGTATCCTTACTGAAAGCATAGCCCTTAACCGACTGACGCTTGGCATAAAGCGCCGTTAGTTCCTTAGCCATTTCCTTAACGGCTTTTTTCACCCTTGCTCGAGTTTTATGCCACTCGCCGCTGCCTAATCGGTTTAATCTCACCGTTCCCGACTCAGCAGAGCCGATATACTTTGAAATTAAATCAAGCTGTGTTACGGGAACATACAAAACATCGGTTTTGGCATAACAGATTTTAATATAATCCTTAATTATGCCGCCGTTGGTAATTTTATGAATACCCTCAAAAACACCTATTCCGTGAACCGAATGAACAACATAATCGCCCTTTTTCAGTTCATCGAGCGAGCCTATGGCGTTTTCATTTTTCTTATATTTTTTCGGCTTATCTAGGGAATGCACCTGCCCTGCGGTAATGCAGACGAACCGACCGCCTGTGAGCGTAAAACCATTTGAGAGACCGCCACACATAACGGTAACGGCGTTAGTAAGTTTTTCATTTTCACTGTGGGCGTCCAGACCCACATCTATATTTTTTCGTTTTAATTCATCATATA
>JAZOQP010000045.1:0-15485 GCA_045656145.1 Acutalibacteraceae bacterium | reverse complement strand
ATTACCTCGCGGATGCTATCGGAATTGGTGAGGAGCATAACTGCTCTATCGATACCGATACCCATACCGCCTGTTGGAGGCATACCATACTCCATAGCGGTGAGGAAATCTTCATCAAGCATCTCGGCCTCGTCATCGCCGCGCTCACGAAGCTCTAACTGCTTCATAAAGCGTTCACGCTGAACAATCGGGTCGTTAAGCTCGGAATAAGCATTTGCAAGTTCACTGTGGCAAATGAATAACTCAAAACGCTCGGTGAGTCTTGGGTCTTCGGGTGAAGCCTTTGTTAGAGGTGAAACCTCAACGGGATACATTGTGATAAATGTAGGCTGAACGAGCTTTTCTTCAACTCTTTGGTCGAAGCAAGCATATAAAGCGTTGCCCCAAGTCTTATCCGCAGTTTCTGCAAGCTCAACACCAATGGCCTCGGCTGCCTTTACGGCTTCGGCATCGTCGGTAATAGCGCCAAAGTCAACACCGGCATATTCCTTAACAGCGTCAACCATAGTAAGTCTGCGCCAACCGGGAGTAAGGTCGATTTTCTCGCCCATCCACTCAACCTCATAGGTGCCGAGAATTTCCTTTGCGGCGCCCGAAATAATGCCCTCGGCAATATCCATCATATCATGGAAATCGGCATAAGCCTGATAAAGCTCAACCGAGGTAAATTCGGGGTTGTGTTTCGGGTCCATACCCTCGTTTCTGAAAATTCTGCCAATTTCATAAACTCTATCCATACCACCAACGATAAGTCTCTTTAAAGGAAGCTCGGTTGCGATACGCATATACATATCGAGATTTAAGGTGTTATGGTGTGTTATAAACGGGCGAGCCGAAGCGCCGCCTGCGATAGTATTAAGTACAGGTGTTTCAACCTCAACATAGTTCATATCATCAAGATATTTGCGCATAAACTTAATGAACTGCGAACGAATGATAAAGTTACGCTTAACTTCAGGGTTTACGATTAAATCAACATAACGCTGACGGAATCGGGTATCGGTATCCTTAAGACCATGGAACTTTTCAGGAAGCGGTAAAAGAGATTTTGAAAGAAGCTCAATAGACTGAGCGTGGATAGAAATCTCCCCTGTTTTTGTTGTGAAAACAAAGCCTTCAAGGCCTACGATATCGCCTATATCCCACTTTTTAAACGCAGCATAGGTGTCTTCGCCTACATCATCACGGCGGATATAAAACTGAATTCTGCCGGTTGTATCCTGAATACCTGCAAAGCTTGCCTTACCCATTATTCTGCGGCTCATAATTCTACCCGCAATTTTAACGGTTTTGCCATCAAACTTCTCGTAATTTTCCTTAATATCGGCAGCGTATGCATCGAAATCAAACTTGGTTTTAACAAAGGGGTCATTGCCATCTGCCTTGAGGGCTGCCAATTTATCATGGCGCACCTTTATAATTTCGTTAAGTTCTTCTGTGGTTACAACTGCTTGTTCCATATTTTCCGACATTTTATCACATCCTTAGTTTAACACAAATCGGGACAGTGCCCTGCCCCGAAGTTTTTTATTTTGAAATAGAAAGAATTTTGAATTCGATTTCGCCTGCAGGTGCTTCGGCAAAAACGGTATCGCCTTTTTTGTGACCAAGTAAAGCTCTGCCAACGGGCGACTCATCTGAAATTTTTCCTTTTTCAGGGTCGGCTTCGGCACGGCCTACGATATGATACTCTAATTCTTCTTCAAACTCAACATCAAGAATTTTTACCTTTGAGCCGATAACAACGGTTTTAACCGAGCCCTTTACGTTTTCAATAATCTCAACGTTTTTAAGCATAGCCTCAATTTCAACAATACGAGCTTCAATTTTAGCCTGCTCGTTTTTAGCCTCATCATATTCGCTGTTTTCCGAAAGGTCGCCATAGCCGCGAGCTATTTTAATTTTCTCGGCAATATCGCGTCTACCCTCAGTTTTTAGGGTTTCGAGTTCATCCTGTAAATTTTTAAGTCCTTCGTCGGTAAGTCTAATTTTTTTATTCATTTTAAAAAGACTGCCTTTCTAATTTTTATCTACTCTAGTATATACAATTCGTAGACACAAAATGTATTATATAATAAACAATTCTTAAAGTCAAGTAGAATAATTTTTATGGAAAATATTTAAGCGGTGTCCTCTCTCGACACCGCTTGATTTTTTATTTAGTGAGTTAATCTGTAAGCCGAGTTCTGTCGTGAACGACTATCTATCTAGGCACCTGGTCGCCCAGGTGCTCAAGCCGCTTTTCAGGGCACATCGGACAAATGTATCGCCCTACTTAGCGTTGCTCCGGATAGGGTTTGCAGACCCGCGCCGTTCCCGGACGGGTGGTGAGCTCTTACCTCGCCTTTCCACCCTTACCGCATAAATGCGGCGGTATATCTCTGTTGCACTTTCCCTAAGGTCGCCCTCGGCAGCCGTTAGCTGCTATCCTGTCCTATGGAGCTCGGACTTTCCTCAGATGTTAAAACATCCGCAGCCGTTCAATTAACTCACTTCGCTTATTCTATCATAAAAACACTCTTGTGTCAAAGTTTTGTTTTGCACATATTATATAATGTAATGTTTTTATTGGAGGTTACTATGAACGCACCTAAATATTTCCTTGCTGCCAACAGCGCCGAGGGGTTTATGAATGAATTTGCTTCTAACTTTTCAAGCGATTGGACCGCATACATAATTAAAGGTGGCGCGGGAACGGGCAAATCAACCCTTATGCGCCATTTTGCAAAACGCGCCGAAGAAAAGGAAATCCCCTTTGTTCTCTGCCCCTGCTCCTCCGACCCCGATAGCCTTGATGCCGTTATTCTTCCCTCGAAAAAAATAATTATTCTAGATGGCACCGCACCGCACATTGTTGAGCCTAAAACACCCGGTGTTTGTGAGCAGATTATTAACACGGGCGATTTTTGGAACTCGAATGTTTTAAAAGAAAACCGAGAAAATATTGAAAAAATTATGCAAAAGAACAAATTAGAGCATAAGAAGGCAGGAAACTGCATTCGCGCTGCGGGAAACTTTAAAAAAGCAAGCCTTAACTGTTATTTAAGCGCGCTAAACCTTAATTCCTGCTTTAACTTTGCGGCCGCGCTTTCTAAAAAATACATTAAAGAAAGCGGAGATGGTGCAAAAGAATGGGTGCGTTTTTTAGGCGGTATCACACCTAAAGGATACCTTTATTTTAAAGAAACAATAGACGCCATCGATAATGTTATTGTTTTAAAAGACCCTTATAATGTTGCCGCTACGCTTACCCTTTCTATAATCCGAGATTATGCGCTAAAAAATAACCACGAAATTATCACGGCTAAAAACTTCCTTTTACCAAGCGAAATATATGACGCTGTTATTATCCCAAAATTAAACCTTGCATTTGTAACGGAAAGCGATAACGAAATTAAAAGCACTAGCAGAAAGCAAAACTTATTGCGCTTTTATGATAAGGAATATATCCGCCCGCAAAAAGAAAAATTGCGATTTAATAAAAAAGCTCAAAAAGAACTTATCGATACCGCTTCCATTATTTTGAAACACGCCAAGCAAACCCACGATTTACTTGAAGAACATTATAAATCGGCTATGGATTACACGGCTCTTAGAAAATTTGTTGATAACTTTCTAAATACCTCTATATAAAAAATTCCCTGAAAGTATTTGAACTTTCAGGGAATTTTTATTTATCTTTTCTTGGCCTTATACTTCTTGTATTTCACCCAAAGCGGAATTGAGATAAAGAGGGATGAAACCGAACCGGAAACGAGACCAAATGCCATCGGAATTGCGAAGCTTCTGAGGGTTGTAAGACCGAAGATTTCGGCAACAACAATAATTGTTATAACAGCTAAAACGGTTGTGATGGTTGTAACAATTGTTCTTGTTTTAACCTCATTTAAGCTATCGTTTGCAATTTCTTCAATATCTTTTTGCGGGAAGAGTTTCTTCTGCTCTCTGATTCTGTCATAAATAACTATAGTGTCATTTAGAGAATAACCAAGAAGTGTTAGAATAACCGCAATTAAGTTTGAATCAACAGGCAAGCGGAACATTGTGCAGGCAAGGAATGCCACGATACAGTCAATAATAAGTGCTACATAAGCCATCAATGCCGCCGACACGCCACCGATATTCTTAAATCTAAAGCCTACATAGATTACAACGCCGATACCCGCAATTATAACTGCAACAAGGCTCTTTAGGAAGAATGAGCCTGCAATTGTGGGGCTAACCGAGTTCGAATCATAAAGCGCAATTTCGCCCTTCGGATATTCTTTTTGGAGTTTTTCGGTTAGTTTTTCCTGGCTATCGGTAGAAAGTGAATTGTTACCGATAACGCTGATAACAACCTGCTTTGATTCGCCTGTCATATCCGAAGCGGTTGTAACCTCAGCCTTTTCGGAAAGTGTTTCCTCGGCTATGGTTTTAATTTTTGCTTCATCAATTTCGCCGGTGTAGGAATAAGAAATTCTCGCACCACCCGAGAAGTTAATATCAAGGCTTACACCAAAGATAGATGTAAGTATAATGCCAACTGCAATAATTGCAGCATAGGCAATAAGCGCAGGTTTTAAAAGCTTTTTAAAGTTAAGCTGGATGCCTGCCTTTTCGGTTTTAGCTTTGCCATAGAGCCAAGGGTTGCGGAAAATCTTGTAACGAGAAATACTCTTGATCATTTTGCTTGTTGCCCATACGCCCATAATAAGATTAAATATAACACCAACCAAAAGGGTGTAACCGAAAGAGTAAATAGAGCCTGTAATAGCCGATCCTAAGAAAGGCATAATTGTTGTGAAGACCTTGGCAAGAAGGCTATCGGGGGTTCCGAAAGCTCCCATTAAAACAAGCGAAATAATAACGATGGTTACGTTACCGTCAATAACTGCGCTAAGGCTTTGGTTATAACCTGCGGCAATTGCACCATCAAGTGTCTTGCCTTTTTTAAATTCATCTCTAATTCTTTCAAAAGCGATAACATTAGCGTCAACACCAACACCGATAGAAAGGATAATACCCGCAATACCGGGAACGGTTAATGTGAAGCTACTAACTCCGGGGAAATATCCCGAAATGCAGGCAATCATTCCTGCTATCTGAGCGATAAGACCAATGGAAGCTATAACGCCGGGCAAACGATAACGGAGAATCATAAGTACACAAACAGCGGCAAACGCAATAGCACCTGCAACAATCATAACAAAAAGCGCATTAGAGCCGAGAGTTGGAGAAATAATCTGAAGCTTGCTGTCATCAACCGTTAATGCAAAGGGAAGCGAACCTGCGTTAATCTTATTTGCCAAATCGGTAACGGTTTCGGCATCAAAGTTACCCTCAATTATAGCCTCGTTAGAGTCAATTCTCTCATTAACTGTGGGAGCTGAAAGCTCAATATCATCCATCCAGATAGAAATCTGTTTATATTTTGCGGTTGCATTTGAGAACTTAACCTTACCGGCGTCGGTAAACTTAAGGCCTACTACATATTTACCATCCTCAGTTACCTGAGCTGAAGCCGATTCAATATCAGCGCTACCCGATAGAAGCACATCTTTTCGGTCTTCGTTGCCGCAGAAAGTAAGAAGGGCGGTCTCACCAAGTTCAGCTACTGCGCTTGCCGCATCGAAATCACTTTCTTCTGCGCTCCAAGGGAAGCGAACAATTATCTGATTGTTGGCATTGTCGGCATAAACCTCATAGTCGGTTATGTTCTGATTTACAAGACGGGTTTCGATAATCGCCTTTGCCGAAGCCATATCGTCATCGGTAATGTCGGCATCTGTAATATTGGGCGAAAATACTGCTTCAACGCCACCCGAAATATCAATACCCCAACGGATATCTCTTGCACCCTTAATATAAACATTACGGGTGTCGCCATAATAACTTTCAATTCCGAAAAATGCTGTGAACACGAGTGTTGCTATTAGAACCAACAACACAAAAAAGGTGATTTTTGAGGTCTTTTTTGTTTTCACTTTCTCTTCCTCCGTTTTTTATTTCTCAAGCAGCTTTTCAAGGGCTGCTAACTGTACTGTATTTGCTAAAATATGCGATGCTTGTTCAACCTGTTTCGCTGCAGGATAGGATGGCGCTATACGGATTGTGCTATCCTTGGGGTCTTTGCCGTAAGGATAGGTAGCACCAACCGTTGTAAGCTTAAGCCCTGCGCCCTTGCAGAGTTCTTCAACTCTTTTAGCTGTACCTTCCATTACGTTTAAGCAGATGAAATATCCGCCGCGCGGTTCGGTCCAACGAGCAATTTCCTTGCCACGAAGCTCAGCCTCAAGCACCGATAAAACCGCTTCGAATTTCGGTCTTAAAATTTCAGCATGCTTTTTCATATGGTTTTTAAGCACATCGAAATTCGGGAACATTCTCGCATGTCTCAACTGATTAAGTTTGTCAGGGCCTATAGTTTGGAAAGACATTCTGTTTTTAAGAAGCTTTACATTCTTTTCGCTCGCACCCTGCGCCGCAACTCCGGCACCGGGGAAGGTGATTTTTGAGGTTGAAGTAAACATAATAAAGTTATCTTCATTTCCGTATTTGAGCGCTTCTTCATAAACATTGAGAAGTGTATCGCCCTCATCATAAATATCATGAATGGCATAGGCGTTATCCCACATAACCCTGAAATCCTTTGCGGCGGGTTTCATTGCCGCTAATCTGCGAACCACCCTATCCGAATAGGTTATGCCCTCAGGATTAGAATATTTAGGAACACACCACATACCCTTAACCTTTTCATCCTTTATGAGTTCCTCAACCATATCCATATCAGGACCCTCTTCGGTGTTGGCTACAGGAATCATTTCTATGCCGAAATGCTCACAAATGGAAAAGTGCCTGTCATATCCGGGGCTTGGGCATAGGAATTTAATGTTCCCCTGCTTCATCCAAGGCTCGCCACCCATACCATGAGTCATGGCCTGAGCGATGGTATCGAACATCATATTAAGCGAAGAGTTTCCTCCAACAATAATCTGAGTATGGTCGATTCCCAAAATATGAGAAAAAAGATATTTTAGTTCAATAAGACCATCAAGTCCGCCATAGTTTCGGCAATCGGTTCCCTCGCAGTTTTTAAAACCTGTTTTATTGCCAACAAGATCGAATATCTCCGAGCTTGAATCCATTTGGTCAAATCCCGGCTTACCTCTGGTCATATCTAAAACGGTGCCCATTGCTCTGAGCCCATCATACTGCGCTTTAACACATTTATATTCCGATTCGAGCTCGGCTTGTGTCATTTTAAGATAGCTTGACATAAATTTCCTCCAAGAAGATATATATTAACTATTTTACTATACTATAAAAGTATGAATATTTCAAGTAAAAATTGTAAATTTAAAGCAAAAAAACAGACCTTACAGGAAGGTCTGTTTAAATACTAATTAATTTTACCGTAAAGCGGAAGCTCTGCATCCTTTTTAGGCTCTCTAACCACAACATTTGTGTTGGCAGGTTTTGAATTATTCTTAGCGGCTTTATCGGGAGTGATAACAACTCTGCGAGATGCGCCCTCGCCAATGGAATTTGAAGAAACGCCCTTAATATCCTGAACTGCAGTATGAATAATTCTTCTTTCATAAGGATTCATCGGCTCAAGCGCTCTGCTTCGGCCTGTTTTGATGGCCTGGCGAGCAACACGATTAGCAAGGCCAACAAGAGCCTGCTTGCGCTTTTCTCTATAATCGCCAATATTTAAAGAAACTTTATAATAACCGCTTCCTGCATTTGCCGAAAGACCTGTTAAATACTGAAGAGAATCTAAGGTTTCGCCGCGGCGGCCAATTGCAACGCCCAGGTTATCACCGCTTAAATAAAATGCGGCGCCGTTATCCTTTAATGCCACCTTAATTTCAACATTCTCACAGCCGAGCTTTGTTAAAATATCGATAAGATACTCTGCCGCATTCACAGCCGGTGTGCCTTTTTCTAAGGTTTTATAATCTACAGCCGAAGCCTCTTCTTGAGTTTCTTCTGTTTCCTTTTTGTTATCTGCTGCAGGCTTTACTTCCTGCTTTTTTTCTTTTTTAGGTTTTTGCTTCTTTTCCTTTTTATCAGGAATTTCTATAAATGCCTTTACCTGAGCCTTTGTGCCACCGAAAATTCCGAGCACCTTTGCTTTCGGCATAGCAATCACATCAAACTGAACATCATCATCAATAGAGGCGCCAAGCTCTAATAAAGCCGATTCCTTAGCCTCTTCAATGGAGTCTCCATAGCCAATTGCTTCTTTTATCAAGGATAACACTCCTTTATTATTTAATTAATTTTTTCTCCTCTTGAGAAATCTTTATGAGATTTTTTGCCCTCTCGTTAGCTATCATTTTATAGGGGCTGTAGAAATACTGAACGCCTGCCTGAATAAGACTTGAAATTAAGCTTGAGCATGCCCAATAGAAGCCAAGACCACAAGGCGCTCTAAAGGCAATAAAAATTGAGAAGATAGGCATAATCAAGTTCATTCCCATCATATTGGGGGCATCGGGGTTCATTGCTTTTTGTAAACGTGCTGAAAGAATGCCTGAGAATAATGCTGTGATTCCCGATAAAACAGGAATTACCCATAAAATATCGGCTTCAGCAAAATTGAATGAAAATACAGGTGTTTTTGTAAGGTTAATGCCAAATAGATTAAAATCCATGGAGCTAACCTGTGTTTCAATGATTGTTAATGCATTTTTAACCGATTCATCCGCAACCGATGCTATTCCGCCGTTTCTGATGAAATCAAGAATGGCAAGTTCGGGAGAATAGGTTGTTTTTGTTAAAATGCCTAAGTTCTTAAGACCCTCGGAAGCTATATTTATAACATCGCTTCCAACCCCTGTCAAATAAGAAAGAGGCTTTGTTATAAGATAGAAAATGCTCATAAGGAAAACCAAGCGGATAAGCATAGGTAAGCATCCACCCGACATGGTTACATTTTCTTCCTGATATAACTTCTGCTGAGCCATAGCCATTTTCTGACGGTCATCGCCATATTTACGCTTAAGTTCTTCAAGCTTGGGACGGATTTTTATCTGTTGAACCGAGCTTTTCTGACTCTTAATGCTAAGCGGTATCATAAGGGCATTGATGAAGAGCGTGAAAATAACTATTGTGATGGCAAAATTGTTATTGCAAAATGCCATTATAAATCGCATTACATACGAAAGAATGTACTCATTTATAAAATCAAAAATAGCAGTCATCTGATTTTTCTCTTTTCTTTTTTCATTGGCACGGGGTCGTATCCCCCCGGGCATAACGGATTACAGCGAATTATTCGCCAAATACTCAGCGCCGTTCCTTTTATGGCGCCGTGGATTGTGATGGCTTCGATTGCATACTGAGAACAGGTGGGTGTGAAACGGCAACACGGACGTTTTAACGGAGAAATATGTTTTCTATAAAACTCTATTAAGAATAAAAGCGCTTTGCTAATCATTTTTCTCGCACGCTCCGGCCGAAATTAAATGCGAAAGCATTGCCTTTGCAATTTCATAGCTTTTGTAAGAAAATATGCCGCTTCTTGCCACAAAAACCATATCGTAGCCCGATTTTAGCCTTGGAGAACATTCTCTGAAGGCTGCAGTTATAAGTCTTTTTGCGCGGTTTCTTTCTACCGCTCCGCCGAGTTTCCTACTTACCGTTATTCCATAATTAATATCTCCGCTTTTGTTTGGGAGAATATAGGTTACAAAGCCGCGGTGCACGAAACTTTTACCCCTGCCATAAAGGCGGCGGAATTGTTTGTTTAACTTTAATTTACCTGTCATTTTCAAATCCTCATTATAGGATTATAAAAAAGTAAAGCCACCCATTTTCTCGGTGGCTCCGGCCAAAAGCCTTTATTAGTAGCTGAGCTGCTTTCTGCCCTTTGCTCTGCGGCGGGCAAGTACCTTTCTGCCGTTAGCAGTTGCCATTCTCTTCATAAAGCCGTGCTCTTTTTTACGATGTAATTTCTTCGGCTGGTATGTTCTTTTCATTTGTCTTTCCTCCTTCGAATTTATGTCTGGCGGCTAATTAAGGCGGATAATATCCCTTATAGCCTATCGTATAGATTATACTCGCAAGGTATTAAAAAGTCAACAACTATTTTAAAAAATAATAATGGGAGGGGTTTGCCCTCCCGTTTTATTAAATGTTTTCAAAATATTTTTTCTCGTAATCTTTATAAAGGGCTGCGAATGTTCCGTTTTCATCCTTTTTAATTGCTCTTAAATACTTATGAGCATCCTGCTTTGGTGCATTTCGCTGAATGGTGGAAACCGCAATATTCGAGCAATGGTCGGAAATTCTTTCATAGTTTGAAAGCAAATCATTAAAGACAAAACCGAGCTCGATTGTGCATTTGCCCTCTTGTAAACGCTCGATATGGCGGCGCTTGAAGGTAGATTTAAGTAAATCAATAACCTGTTCAAGCGGTTCAACCAATTGAGCCTTTTCGCTGTCATTGGTAACAAATGCATCAACGGTTATATCCATAATTTCCTTAATCGCCTGTGAAGTGCGGGCAATTTCGGCATTGGCCTCAGGAGAGAAGATAATCTTCTTTTCCTTAATTTCAATAGCCGCATCAACAATATTTAAAGCGTGGTCGGAAATACGCTCCAAATCGCCAATGGTATGGAGAAGTCGGCCAACCTCGTGAGAATCGCTATCCGATAAATCAACACCGCTAAGTTTCACAAGATAGGTGCCGAGTTTATCTTCATAACGGTCGATAAGGTTTTCGGATTCTCTTACACTCAAAGCCTTTTCTTCATCGAAATTATCTATAAGTCCAATGGCATCTAAAATAGAAGCCTTGGTAAGCTCTGCCATTTCTTCAACCTTGTTTTTGCATTCGCCAACCGCAATGGCAGGGGTAGCAATAAGGCGCTCATCAAGGAATACTGTATGCTTGTCCCTCTCGTCTCCTTTATCGGGA
This sequence comes from Acutalibacteraceae bacterium, assembly GCA_045656145.1. Lineage (GTDB taxonomy): Bacteria > Bacillota > Clostridia > Oscillospirales > Acutalibacteraceae > SIG565. The sequence goes on along the minus strand of JAZOQP010000045.1, from coordinate 4,573 downwards.
ACAACGACCTGACAGAACTTAATAAGAAGTTTCTTTATGGGGAGAAGAAGAACGGTGTTAATTGCATTAAATAATGTATGAACGATAGCAACACCAACCATAGCAATCGGAGCACTTAAAATTGTAATACCAAAAGCCTTCATAATATACATTAATATCATACAGAAAATGGAGCCAAAAACATTTACCGAGAAATGCATTACAACAACGCGCTTTGCAGCCTTATTTGTTCCGAGGCTTCCTATTAATGCGGTAACGCAGGTACCGATATTAGCGCCAAGAACTAACGGAATTGCCATTTCCCAGGTAATACCACCTGCAAGAGCTAGCGCCTGAACAATACCGATGGTAGCGGCGGAAGACTGAATGACTCCTGTAAAAGCGGTGGAAATTAAAAGCGCTGCAATGGGGCTTTTAAGTGTTGCTAAAAAGCTATCAAAACCGGGAATGGTGCGAACCCTCACCATAGAGTCGCTCATAAGGTCCATACCGCAAATTAAAATTGCAAAGCCAATGAAAATATTGCCGAGCTGCTTTTTCTTTTCATTGCTTGAAAACATCTGCATTGCAATACCTATAAAGGCAAGAACAGGTGCAAAAAAGCTTGGGTTTAGCATTTCGATATACCATTTTCCCTCAATTCCCGCCAAGCTTAAAAGCCATGCGGTAAGGGTGGTACCAACATTTGAGCCCATGATAAGTCCAAATGTATTATCAAAATTAAGGAGACCCGAGTTTACAAGGCCAACAAGCATTACGGTAAATGCCGAGGACGACTGAATTGCAACCGTAACACCGGCGCCGAGGAAAAAGCCTAAAAAGTCGTTTGCTGTAACCTTTTTCATTGTTTTTTCAAGGCCGCCGCCTGCCATTGTTTCAAGACCGCCCGACATTACATTCATACCAAAAAGGAAGAATGTAAGTCCCAAAATAAGCGGAATTACCATGCTAGTAACAATTTCCATATTTATCTCCTTTTATCCTAAATAAATTAAAACTCAATTACCTTCTCAATATATGCGCGAAGCTCGGTTATCGGGATACGCTCCTGCTCCATAGTATCGCGGTTACGAACGGTTACGCAACCATCGGTTTCGCTATCGAAATCGTATGTAATGCAAAGAGGTGTGCCGATTTCATCTTCTCTGCGATAACGCTTACCAATAGAGCCCGCCTCATCATAATCAACCATAAAGTATTTAGAAAGCTCGCGATAAACTTCACTTGCCTGCTCGCTGAGCTTTTTGGAAAGAGGAAGAACAGCAGCCTTAAAGGGTGCCAATGCAGGATGTAAGCGAAGAACAGTTCTGGTTTCTCCCTTTTCATCGGTTTCTTCATCGTAAGCATCGCAAAGGAATGCAAGTGTTACGCGGTCAGCACCAAGAGAGGGCTCAATTACATAAGGAACATATTTTTCATTTGCTTCCTGATCGAAGTAAGACATATCTTCGCCGCTATGTGTAGCGTGCTGAGTTAAGTCATAATCGGTACGGTCGGCAATACCCCAAAGCTCGCCCCAACCAAACGGGAATAGGAACTCAAAGTCGGTAGTAGCTTTAGAATAGAATGAAAGCTCATCTTTATCGTGGTCGCGAAGTCTTAGATTTTCTTCGTTCATACCAAGATTTACAAGCCAATCTCTGCAGAAAGAACGCCAATACTCGAACCACTCAAGGTCGGTACCGGGCTTACAGAAGAACTCAAGCTCCATCTGCTCAAACTCGCGGGTACGGAATGTGAAGTTACCGGGAGTGATTTCGTTACGGAAGGATTTACCTATCTGGCTTACACCGAAAGGAACCTTTCTTCTGGTTGTTCTCTGAATATTTTTGAAGTTTACAAATATACCCTGTGCAGTTTCAGGACGGAGGTATAATGTATTGGTGCTATCCTCAGTTACACCCTGGAAGGTTTTAAACATAAGGTTGAATTTGCGGATATCGGTAAAATCGGAAGAACCGCAATCGGGGCAAACAATGCCGTGCTCTTTGATGAAGTTATACATTTCTTCATCCGAAAATCCTGCAGGGTTTATATCAAGGCCATTTTCCGAAACATAATCTTCAATAAGCTTATCTGCTCTGTGTCTTGTTTTGCAAACCTTACAATCCATAAGCGGATCGGAGAAGCCACCTAAGTGTCCCGAAGCCACCCATGTTTCACGGTTCATAATAATAGCGCTGTCAAGTCCTACATTATATGGACTTTCCTGAACAAACTTCTTCCACCAAGCCTTCTTAACGTTATTCTTTAATTCAACGCCTAAGGGGCCATAGTCCCAAGAGTTTGCAAGGCCGCCATAAATTTCACTGCCTGCATACACAAAGCCTCTGCCCTTTGCAAGATTAACTATTGTTTCCATTGTTTTTTTCTTGTTATCCATTTTTTTGCGCCTCCAAGCGATATTTATACATTATAATAATATAAAAAAATCACAGTAAAGTCAAGTGAAACAAGAGGGAAAATGAAAATTTTGTAAAACTCATCTTCTTGACATATTTATTATTGTGGGATATACTTAGAAAGTAGAACAAAAATTACGCAAGGAGGAATCGGTTATGGCTGATTTTTTAACCTATAAAGGAAAGCCTTTAGTTCGCAAGGGCAATGAGATTTATTATGGCGATATGAGTGAAAAATATGTTATAAAGCTCGAAATTCTTTCAACTAAAACCGAAGGGGATTTACCCTTAGCCGATAAGGTTAAGGTTTTGCTTATGCTAAGCGACCCCGAAGTTAAAATGAAAGATCGCATTATTAAAACAAGCGAGAAAACAGGTCTTTATGAGGCTATGGATATAGGCGCAATTTGGCTCGAAAGAGAACTTAAAAAGGCCTAATTTAACCACAAAAAGTTAATACATTAAAAAATCCGCCAAAAAATTAACGTTTTGGCGGATTTTTTAATTGACTTTTAGTTTAAATATGTTATTCTTTACTTGGAACAAATTGGTCCTTATTTTACTTTAAGAGGAGAATTATAATGAGTGTTTACAATTTAGGTAAAAAGAGAATGTTATGCTGGGATGAATTTTTAATTGATAAAAAGGAAAACTCAGAGGTTCGCATGCACAAGCCCGTAAAGAAAGAGCTTGTACTCACTGCTGATCAGGATTGGGAGGGCAACGTTTGCGGTTATGAAAGTCTTATTAAGGTTGGCGATAAATACCGTCTTTACTACCGCGCTCAAAACTATATTTTCCGCCCCGACGGCTCGGCGCAGGGCAACAAATCCTGCTTCTGCCTTGCCGAAAGCAGCGATTTAAAGAAATTTAAGAGAATGCCTATTAATAAATATGAAAGAGACGGCGTTTTCCATAACAATATTTTCTGCGACGAGAGCCGAGATAATATGGCTGTTTGTTATGATGAAAACCCGAATTGTCCTAAAGAAGAAAAATTTAAAGCTCTTGGTATGGGCTCCCCGAAAGAAGAATGGGGACACGGGCTCTATTTATGGGTAAGTGAAGATGGCATTAACTTCGTGAAAAAATGCAAGCTTCCAATTCCCGGTTCATTTGACTCATATAATATTATGTTCTGGGATAAAGAAACCGAACAGTATTTTATCTACTACCGCGGAGAGCATCGCACAGATGGTGGAGACATTGATTTTGATGTTGTTAAGAAAGAGCGCACTATTTTCAGAGAGGTTAGGGTTGCTACCTCTAAGGATTTTGTAAATTTCGAGCTTCACGGCGAGCTTAATTACGGCGAAGATAATATTCCAATGCAATTCTACACCAACCATATCGTAAAATATCATCGCGCAAAGGATATGTTTATTGGCTTCCCCACCCGCTATGTTGATAGATGGGAAGATCCTCAAAACTTTGAGCAGATGCCGCTTCCCGAAAGGCATAAGTATATGACTGAAAAATGGGGCAGAGAGGGCACCGCCCTTACCGATCTCGCGCTTATTACCTCGCGTGATGGCTACAACTTCAACAAATGGGATGAGGCTTATTTAACCCCCGGTATTGAAGCCAGAGAAAACTGGTGGTATGGTAACTGCTTCCCGGTTTACGGTCTTACCGAAACCGAAAGCGACACCGAGGGCGCGCCCAACGAACTTTCCTTCATTATGCCCGAAAACTACCGCATTAAAGCGATTGACTTCTACCGCTATACAACCCGACTTGACGGTTTTATTTCTTGGTATGCTAAATTCCGCGGCGGTGAAATTCTAACTAAACCCTTTACATTCGAAGGTAACGAACTCGAAATCAACTTCTCTTCCTCGGCATTCGGCGATGTAACCGTTACCGTTTGCGATGAAGAAGGCAAAGAAATTGATGGATATAAGAGCATTAGAATTTTCGGCGATAGCGTTAAGAGAATTGTTAAATTCGAAAAGGATTTAAAGGATTTAGAGGGCAAACCTGTTCGCCTTAAATTCAATCTTCGCGATACAGACCTTTACTCCTTTAAATTTAATTAGCCTTCCCCAGCGGGGAAGGGGGACCGCTTGCGGTGGATGAGGAGAGGACTGATTACACTATGATTTACAAGTATGATAAAAACCTCATTCCATTTTCAAAACGGTTGCGAAAGGAAATGACAAAGGAAGAAA
>JAZOQP010000044.1:0-14884 GCA_045656145.1 Acutalibacteraceae bacterium | reverse complement strand
AGGAGGCATTTGTGATGCCGTATTATTTTCCCTTTGGACAAGAATTATATCCTTTGGTACAAGAAGATAAATCACCGAAGAAAGTCTTTGTTTTAGGTGTATACGCAAGTGCCGTGCATGCTCGGTGGAAAAAGGACGGAAAGGTCATCTGTCAAGCGTTAGCTGTTGCAAGTGAACCCCGTATTTTTTGGGACGGGAATCCCGAAGAAGCAAAAAGAATCATTGATGCTGTTGCTATTCCCAAAGAACTTGGTTGTTTGGAACCGGCAAGCAGACAGTTAAACGGACCTTCTGCAAAAGTACTGGATGAGAACATTCTTGCTCCGTTAGGATTTACCCGCGAAGATGCTTGGCTGTGTGATTGCTTGCCTGAAACACGGATCAATCCAAGCCAAGCAAAGGTACTTCGAGAAAAATATGATCCTTTGATTGAAGAATATGGATTAAATCCCGTAACAATTCCTGCTCGACCTTCTGCTTTTTGCGACCAAAAGCGCAGTAAAGAAATTACGGAAGAATTCATGCAATCCGAAGCGGAGCTGTTAGTTCTTTTGGGTGATATTCCTATTGCACAATACTTAAAAAAAGTTGCGGACATTCCGTATGCAACACTTGGAGAATATGTGGATTTGTATGGCTACGGCAATCCGACGGAAATAACTGTTTGCGGGAAAAGCATAAAAGTACTTCCTCTTGCGCATCCTCGGCAAATTGGTGCTTTGGGTGCGCATAGTGAACGATGGAACTTGGCCCATAGTGAATGGGAAAAGACCCACAAAAAATAGTTTCCCTCTTTTGCTAATAGCAAGACAGGCTGCTATCAAGGGCTAATTGCTAACAATAAAATGCCGCTGAGAAATCATGCCGCAACTCGGCAATTCATGACACATAGTGTCAATTCATCAGCCTTCCCCTCCGGTGGTCAATATGCCTGTGAGCGTGTAGGGCGGGGGCTTGCTCCCGCCGCTCGTTGCCAAAGGCAACATATCGAAATTCTGCAACGCAGAAATATTGATTTTGCGTCAGAAAAATTAAGAAAAAGGAGTAGGATTTCAGTCCTACTCCTTTTATGTTTATTTCTTGCGGGGATATGGTTTCTTCTGGTCAGTTAATCCAAGAAGATAATCGATGCTGACATGATGGAACTGAGCCAAGGCAACTAAAACCTGAGGGGGAATCATGCGTTCTCCGCTTTCATAATAAGCGTAGGTCCTTTGAGGGACATTGATTTGTTCTCCAAGCTCTGCTTGCGTTAGGTCAGCATCTTCTCTTAAGTTGCGAATTCTATCATATTTTTCTGCCATTGTTATCACCAACAACACTATACCTTAGAACGATTTGTTCTATTGACATTTTGAACATTTTGTTCTAAGCTATCCGTAGTTCAAAGAGACAGTAGCATTGGAAGGTGGCTTTTATGGTTGGAATTGGTTGTGATTACGAGTGCAGAACGGTTGGTGACAGCATTACCAAATATGATATCCCCAATGATTGGTGTGCTGAATTTGATGCCTTTGATGATGTCTATCCCCTTGTTTGCATCCAGATAGAGCAAATTCGCAAGTCCCCTGACATGATGAATTTGAAGCTTAGGATTGTGGAGAATAGGGATGATGAATACGCAGGATGTATGGTATTCACAGACCAAAAGACGATCGCCTTTAAAATTGATTACATGAATGATTTAGTAAAGGCAATGGGAACAGAAAAAACAGCAATCCGTCCAATGAATTGCCCTTGCGGGGGTGAAAAGCCTTCTCCTTGAGGTAAGCGAAGCGCAGTCACGGTAGTGAATGACAGTCCGGTGGACTAACAGATCGAATGACAAAATATATCACAAAAAACCGTAGGGACGCCGCTGATGTGGTGTCCAAAAATCTGACGAACACCGAGATTTGGGCGGTTTGCTGTGTTGAATGTTTCAGGAAGAAATGCTATTATTTACTTGGAAAGTTTTTAAAATGTCTATTGACTCTCACGCTCCGTCATAGTGTATGCTCTCTTTGTGAGGTGATAAAATTGAGAATGCTGATTAAAGAATTCGCCGAATTTACAGGGGTAAGTGTGCGCACACTGCATTATTACGATGAAATAGGATTGTTGATGCCAGCCTTTGTTGACAAAACTACAGGCTATCGCTTTTACGACGAAAAATCTTTTCTTCGTATGCAAGAGATTCTCTTTTACCGTGAACTTGACTTTTCCTTAAAGCGCATTGAAGAGATTTTGTCATCCCCGAATTATGACAAAAGCAAGGCACTGAACGAGCAAAAACAACTTCTCACACTCAAAAAAGAGCGGTTAGAGCGGTTAATTTCTGCTATTGACGGTGCCGTGAAAGGAGAAAATGTTATGACAGCATGCGACAACAGCGAATTTGAAAAATATAAGGCTGAGACACAAGAAAAATGGGGCAAAACGGATGCATACAGGGAACATGCCGAACGGACTAAGAACTATTCCAAGCAGAAGTGGAATGACCTTGTCGAGGGAATGGACCATATTATGGCAGAGTTTGCACTCTGCATGAGAAAGGACAAAAGTCCTGATTCCACTGAAGCACAAAACCTTGTAAGAATGCTCCAGAACCATATCACCGAGAATTACTATCTTTGTACAAACGAAATACTGGCATGTCTCGGACAGATGTATGTAGCGGATGAGCGCTTTACGAACAACATTGATAAGCACGCTGACGGTACTGCTAAGTTTATCTGTGAAGCAATTGCGGTATATTGCAGTAAGTAAATCTTGAATTTGTCAAACAGATGCCTTATGCACCTTTTTGCTTTTCTTACCTGCATTTAAGCACCGTTATACTTCTCTTTTGCAAATAAAGACAGTACCGATTTTTTCGGTGCTGTTTTTGTTTTTCCAAAGACTCGAAAAGGGCAAAAGCGTTAGCTTTAAAAACAGTCCAGTGGACTGTTTTGGTGCCCGCGTGCGTGCCACAAGCGGTAGCGTAGTGGGCGAGTCTCTCCTACTCCGCCAACCAAAAAAGGAACTTTTGTCTACCAAAAGTTCCTTTTTTTGTTATACACACCGCAGGCTTGGCATATCATCACCGCGCGAAGTGTGGTGCTTATAATCAGCCCTTCGGGCGTATCTCATCACGCTTTAGCGTGCATATCCCTGCGGCTTGATGATATACAAGGTTTCCCCTTGATTGCTCTACAAAATTATGCTATAATTTCTTATGGAAACTTAAATTTGCAGAAACCGAGGATTGATTATGAAGAAATCAATTATATGGATTATTACAACTTTTTTCTCAGTAATGATTGCCGGTATCATTTTATACAGTTTAGCAGGAACTTGCGAATTAGAAACACACGAATATGAAATTAAAGAAAATTTTAATGACATATCAATTATTGCTGACACCGCGGATATTCAACTCATACTTTCCGAAAATCCGAACAGCTTTGTTGTTTGCCAAGAAGAAAATAACGCAAAGTATTTGGTTTCGGTAAAGGAAAACACATTGCAAATTGAAGCCAATAATAACGAAAAATGGTATGAAAATATTGGTATAAACCTTAGTACTCCTAAAATAACTGTATATTTAGGAAAAAGTGAATATTGTAATATCTCACTTGAAACCGATACGGGAAATATTTTCTTAGATAATATAATTGCAACGGGGAAATTAAAAATCGAAGTGGATACAGGTAATGTAAACTTTGAAGCCTGTGATGCAAGTGATATTTTTATCGAAACCGATACAGGAAATGTTACAGGAAGCTTCCTTACAGACAAAGTTGTTTTTGCCGAAAGTGAAACCGGCAACATTGATATTCCAAAAGTGATTGCAGATGAAAAATGTGAAATTATCACAGATACAGGTAACATCAAAATCACTATTAATAAATAATTTAGGCGTACTCTATAAAGAGTACGCCTAAATTATTATTTCCTATGGTATTTATAATATGCGCTGATATTTTCGGTTTTTCCTGTAACGGTATTAAAACCCTCAACAGTTACACCATCGCCCGAAAGATGAAGGTAATATGTGGTGTCATCAATAGCGCCGTTAAAAACATCTATTTCGCCGCAAATAATACGAATATCTTCCCCTATTACCGCAATTCTTCCACTTTTACCAACGATTATCGATTCGCCATTCTCCCTTTTGGTTACATACTTCACTTCCCTGCCATCGAAGGTTTTAAGAAGTTCTGTGTTTCTTTTTTTCTTTTTTCCAAAGCCAAACAAACCCATAATTAATATATCCTTGAAAGTTCCTTAATTTTTTCGCTGATTCTATCCCTTAGATTCTGAGGGCCTACAACCTCAATATCCGAGCCAAACTGCAAAAGCCAAGCTATAAGGCCATCACTGATTATAACATTAGTTGAAAAGGAAAATGTTTCTTCGGTTAGCTTGCAAATAGAAATTTCATCTGAAAATCTGTCAATTATTTGCTCAAGCCTGTCCTTTTTGCATTTAAGCTCAATGGTTGCCTCCTCGCCGCCAAACATATTAAAGGTTTTTGCGGCATAATCAGCAACATCAAAGGTATCGGTATACTCCGATACTTCTGAAAACGGGCGCACCTTATCATTTGTGATTTCAACACTTTTAATGCGGTCAATTCTAAGGTGGATTAAATTATCATACTTCTCATTATTACCAACAAGATAATATCTATCGCTCTCCCAAAGGGTTGCATAGGGGCTTATAATTATTTCTTTTTCAGAAATTTTAATCTTTTTATCATCTGATAAAGTTCGCTTTAAGTAGATAACCTTAATTTTAAGCGAATTCTCAACCGCCATATTAATCGTATCAATATTATAATAAATTGCTTCATTTTTGCATTTATATCTTGGAGAAACATAAACTGTTTTTTGATTTTTTGCAGCCTGATGCACGCTTAAAAACGACTCAATTTTATTAAGCAATTCTCTTGTTTTTTTAATGGTTATAAAATCTGCAGAGCGCACAGCATCTGCAAGAAGGTAGATTTCGGGGAGTTCAAACTCTCTTGAGCCCAAGAAGTAACCCGATTTTGGCACCCTTGTTTTAATAATATCCCAGCCGTAATAAATAAGCATTTCAATATCATTATAAACGGCTTTACGCTCGGCAGATACGCCCTTTTGCGCAAGAAGATCGCAAAGTTCGTTCGCATTCATCGGATGCTCTTCATCGGTATATTTTTTTAGAATTTCGATTATGTATAAAAGCTTTAATTTTTGTCCAAATCTTGCCGCCACTTTTCTGTCTCCTTTAAAAATTCTTCTAAGCTATAAAGTGAATTAAGCGCATCGAGTAAAGCATTTGAGGTTAAACTCGCCGGTAAATCCAAATACCTTAAAAGTTCTTTTCTTTTTTGGGCGCTATCATTCATTCCTGTCAAGCCCAAATTGTATAGATGAGATTTTTCTATTTTGAGAGTATCCTGCCCCTCTGTTCTAAAACGCTCTAGTGCCTTAATGATAATTTCATCAGGTGTTCCCTCAACACCGAGCAATCCCTCTGCTCCCGCCTTTTTCTTTCTGCGCTCCTTACCGCTTATTTGCGGCAAATAAACATTAATTATATCTGCTCCCGGCACTACGCTTTTAATATGCGAACGGATAACACTTCCCGCCTTATCGCTATCTGTAATAATTAAAAGGCCCTTCTTTTCGGCTATTTTTCTTATTAACTCGCGTTTTTCGGTGTTTTTAAAAATGCCAAAGCCATCGGTTGTTAAAATTACCGCATCTACTATATTCTCAAGGCGGATTTTATCATATTTCCCCTCAACAATTATGGCTCTATCTATCTTAATCAATTTTTTCACCCTTTGAAATAATATAGATAAGTCTCAAAATAAGAGTTTCAAGAACTATTCTATCATTCCCCGAAAAACTTTTTAAATCTTTATCGGCTAAAACGAGTTCTTCTAAACAATATTCAATTTTTTTATTATCGAATTTTGAAGCTTGGCGAGCAGCTTTTTCAAGCGCAAATTTTTTATTTTTATAATCAAACTTTTCGGCTAAATCATTAATTCCCATTCCTGCAGTTTTAGCTGCTATTGCCCTTTTAATATCAATAAAGGTGCTTGAAACAGTGTGCAAAACCGCCAACGGTTCCACCCTTAAAGCATATAAATCATCAAGGATTTTCAAAGCCGAGTTTGCATTTAATGAAATTATTTCATTCGCTAAAGAATAAACCGATGCCTCAATTGTTTTAACGCAAACCTTATCTATCATTTCTCGGGTTATTGGTTTACCCGCCGAATAGGAGCAAAGTTTTTCAAGTTCACTTAAAAGAATGTTTATATCCTCTGAACAAGATTCAATAAGGTATGAAGCGGCGCCGTTTGCAAATTCGGTGCCCCTTTTTTTAGCACCCTCCGCTAACACCTTTACTAAATCTGCCGCTGTGCGATGCCCCACCGACACCGCCATTCCGCCGCCATTTTCGGTGGCAGCCACCAATTTTTTAAACTTTTCGCTTTTCTTTTCATCAAACTGAAAATTATTGCACCAATAAATAAAAACGGTGGTATCATTTGGCTCGCTTAAAAGAAGAATTAACTTTTCAAAATCAGATTTGTCGGCGCCTTCAAAATCATAATCCATTAAAACTATGCACTTTTTATCACACATCATCGGGAATTGCTCTTTGGCATCATAAACCTCTTGCAAATCGCATTCGTTTTCGAATCTTAAAAAGTTAAAATCATCATTTCTATCAACAGTTTTATCAATGATTTTATCAACATAGGTTTTCTTAAGGAAGGTGTCATCCCCAAAAATAAAATAGGTATTTAATATATTACCTGCCTTAATGTTTGCCTTTAACTGCTGTTCTGATGCTACAGGCACCGCTCTTCACCACCTTTAAAATATTATCACTATATTTAATTATAACAAAAGTTAAAATAATTGCAAGATAGCAGATTATTGTTACTAAAGAATTAACCTTTATATAAGCCGAAGGCATTATTCCAAAATAAGAAATAACCTTATTTATATACCTTGTTATCCATTCGCAAAAGAAATAAAGTCCTGAGCCAAAATATGAAATATTATTAATCAAAATAAAAGGAAGACCGAGAGTTGCTAAAATAAGAACCAGCGTTACCGCCTGACCGATTAATAAATTACTAATAAGGCTCACAGTGCTTACAGAACCGAAATAATAAACGGTTATGGGGAATGTGAAAATAAGGGCAGAAAGCGTTGTTGAGAGCATTTCGGTTAGGGCGCATAAAGTCTTCCAACTTATTCTAAACATACTATTAATTTTATTAGAAATGGGCTTGTTCAAAATTATTATTCCCACAGTTGAAAATACCGATAGCAAAAAGCCTACGCTCCCGGATGAGAAAGGATTTAGCATAAAAATAATGCTTACGGCTACCGCAAGCGAATTTAATGCATCGGTACGCCTTGTTAAAAATAAGGATAAAAGCAAAATAAAATATGTAATTCCCGCCCTCATAACCGACATACTAAATCCGCAAAGAGCCATAAATAAAAACACAAAAATTGCTGTTATAACTGAAGAAAGACGGTTTCCGAATTTAAGATGCTGTAAAACCCTTAAGAAAGTTCCGCAAATTATTGCCATATGCATTCCCGATACAACCATAACATGACTTACTCCTGCACGTTTTACAAGTTCCTCAAAATCGGAATCTAAAAAATATTTATCTCCAACCGTTATAGCATAAATAGTAGCAGCCGATTCATTTGATAAATTATTATAAAATACAGTTCCTACCCTTTCGGAAAAATCTGATAAAAGCGAAGTTAAATTAAAATTCCGCTCCTTTTCCACCACCCTGCTGACCGTTCCGAAAGCATATATTTCTCTCGAATAATATTTGGCGCTTTTATCACTTGGAATGGGGTCTAAATACAAATCTAAAACTACACTATCCCCTCTACTTAATGCCGCAAATTTTGAAGAAACACTAATGCTCATATTTTTGGGGGCTTCGGTGTTTTGATAATCGGTTTTCAAGGTATAAACAAACTTGTTGTTCGCCTTATCCGCAGAGGTTATCTGCCCTGAAACACGAACGGGAATTTCGCTTGAAATTTCCCCGATTTTATTAATCTTAAATGTTGTTATGTAAACCGAATTTAGCAGCATAATCAAGGCTACAGTGAAAACTGCAATATAGTTTATATACTTCTTGTTTTTTAAGCAAAAAACTAATCCTATAGCGATAGGGATAATGAGAAAGAAGGCTAATAACGAATTAATATTTAGCAAAAAAGATAAAATTAAAGCAACTAAAGCTGCCGCTATCATTGGCCTTTTCATACCCTACCCCCTTTTTTTAATACTAATTTACCATATAGTTTCAACTTTTGCAAGAATTATTACTCATTGACTATTTACTATAAAGTAGTTATACTATAATATAGTATTCATTATATACGGAGGACTGTTTATGAAATGGTTTATTGCTTCGGATATTCACGGATCCGGATTTTATTTTGAAAAATTACTAAATGCATATAAAAAAGAAAACTGCTCAAGGCTAATTCTTTTAGGAGATATTCTCTACCATGGACCTCGCAATGATTTGCCCGAGGGTTATGGACCCAAAAGTATTATACCAAAGCTTAACGAAATTAAAAACGATATTGTTTGTGTGAGAGGCAACTGCGAGGCAGAGGTTGACAATATGGTATTAGAGTTTGACTGCATGGCCGATTATGCTCTTTTGCCCTATAAAAACAACACTATTTTTATAACCCACGGCCACCGCTATAATACCACTACTCCACCATCCCTTAAAAAAGGAGACATTCTTTTACACGGCCACACTCACGTTCCCGTTTGCGAGGATATGGGAGACTACACCTATATTAATCCCGGTTCGGTTTCAATTCCGAAAGAAAACTCTTGGCACGGATATATGATTTTCGAGGACGGTGTTTTCACCTGGAAAGACCTTGATATGAATATTAAAATGCAATTTAGTATGGAAGAAAAATAAGTGTTTTCATTTATTTTCGATACTTATATAATATATATTAAATATTTATTCTATTGAAATTTTTGTTCAAATGTGGTAATATAGATAAAGGAATCTTTTTTCTATGAATAGGAGATATGTTATGAAGGCAACTTCTTGTGTTAAACTAAAGCGTTTTAGAAATTTATTAGCGCTATTCCTACTAGACGCTATTTCAATTGCCGCTTCTTTTTTTGCGGCTCTTTGGCTTAGATTCGAATTCGATTTCAGTAAAATTCGAACCGACTTTTTCGAAACCTATTTTCAAACAATTTTTGTTTGGATTGTTATTTCAATAATTGTGTTTGCAATATTCAGGCTATATAGCACAATTTTAAGTTTTGCGGGTATGGAAGACCTCTTTAGAATAAGCGAGGCTTACATAGTGCTTTCAATAATTGGTGTGGCATTAACCATTCTTTTGGATATTAATATGCCCCGCTCTTATTACATTATTGGTATCATCTTCAGTTTTGCATCAACCACTTTTATTCGTTTCACAAGAAGAATAACCAATAGCATTTCAATAACCATTGCTAAAAAACACCTCTCAAATGTTGAAAAAGAACGAATTATGATTATTGGTGCAGGATATGCCGGCAGAATGCTTATCCATGAATATGCCGAAAGCGATAAACTTTTAGGAAAAGTTGTTTGCTTAATTGATGACAACTCTTATAAAAAAGGTTATCTTTTAGAGGGCGTTCCGGTTGTTGGCGGCAGAGAGGATATCCCCCACTTTGTAAAGCAATACTCAATTGATAAAATTCTTTTTGCCATACCAAGCTGTAGTGGTAAGGACCGCAAAGAAATTCTTGATATATGCAGCAAAACCGGTTGTAAGGTTGAAATTCTACCCGGTATTTATCAACTTGTTACAGGGCAAATCACTGCAGGTAAATTAAGAACCGTTCAGATTCAAGACCTATTAGGCCGCGATCAGATTAGGGTTAATATGGATGAAATATATAACTATATTTCGGGCAAGGTTGTTATGGTTACAGGCGGTGGCGGTTCCATTGGTAGCGAATTATGCCGCCAGATAGCTTTAAGCAACCCTAAAACCCTTATCATTTTTGATATTTACGAAAACAATGCTTATGATATTCAACTTGAACTTCAAAAGAAATATCCTGAACTTAACTTGGTAACGCTCATAGGCTCGGTTAGAAACACCGCTCGCCTTGAAGATGTTCTCTCTAAATACAAGCCCAACATTGTTTTCCATGCAGCCGCACATAAGCATGTTCCCCTCATGGAAGATAGCCCCAATGAAGCTATTAAAAATAATGTTTTCGGAACATATAAGATGTCTAAAGCCGCAGCTAAGCACGGGGTTGAAAAATTTGTTCTTATATCTACCGATAAAGCAGTTAACCCCACCAACATAATGGGTGCTTCAAAACGCCTTTGCGAAATGGTGGTTCAAATGATGAATCGCGTTTCAAAGCATACCGATTTTGTTGCAGTTCGTTTTGGTAATGTTCTTGGAAGTAACGGAAGCGTTATTCCGCTTTTCGAAAAGCAGATTGCCGCAGGCGGCCCTGTTACCGTTACACACCCTGATATAACTCGTTTCTTTATGACAATTCCCGAGGCTGTTTCATTGGTGCTTCAGGCAGGTTATTATGCTAACGGCGGAGAAATTTATGTTCTTGATATGGGACAACCTGTAAAGATTGCAGATATGGCAAAGAACCTTATCCGCTTATCAGGATATGAGCCGGGTGTTGATATCCAAATTGAATATACCGGTCTTCGCCCCGGCGAAAAACTTTATGAAGAGCTTCTTATGAACGAAGAAGGCCTTCAGGACACCGAAAACAAACTTATCCACATTGGTAAACCTATCGTTATGGATGATGAACTTTTCTTAACCCAATTAGATAGACTAAAAGCCGCTTGTGAGAGCGAATCGGAAACTATTAAAGATATTGTTGCCGAAATAGTTCCCACCTATAAAAGACAAGATTAATATGGAGATATATTATGGAAAAAGGTAAACATTCTAAAACATCTAAGAAATCATCCTTTAATTTTTTATCATTTTTAAAAGGAAGAAAAAAAGATGATATCGATATTTCCAGCAGAACAAACCCTAAATTGCTTTTAACCACAAGAATTATAGCAGCTATTTCTCTTTTAGTTATGATAGCAGGCTTAATCTATGTTTCCTTCTTACATCTTTTGCCGCTTAAATTTTTAATTATTTTAGCTATACTTATTATCCTTATAACGGCTGTTTATATCCTCTTGATTGAAACTAAAACACAAAAAATAATTTTAAAGGTTTTGTGCATGGTTTTAAGTGTAATAGTATCGATAGTTGCTATATATGGTGGTATACTTGTAGGTACATTTCATAAATCCATTAGCAACATACCAGAAGACCCAGACGCCCTTATTACAGAAAAAGCTAATGTAACAAAAGAACCTTTCTTAGTTTATATTTCAGGTCTAGACACAAGAGGTAAAGGTCAAATTAAGGATAAGGGATTATCTGATGTTAATATGATTGTTGCGGTTAACCCCAACTCCAAAAAAGTTTTAATGATTAATATCCCCCGTGATTATTATGTGCCACTAGAAGGCAACCAAAACAAAATGGACAAACTTACACACGCCGGAAATTATGGTATTGGTAGCTCAATGACTACTATTGAAAGTTTTTTCGACATTAAGTTTAATTATTATTTTAAAGTAAACTTTAAATCGGTTGTTGATATCGTAAACACTTTAGGAGGAATTACCGTAACATCTGACTTTGATTTCTCTAGTTCCTATTCCTTATCCGGCAAGACATACACTTTTAAAAAGGGAGAAAATCAGCTTTCGGGTGATGCAGCTTTGGCATTTGCAAGAGAACGCAAGAAGTTCTCCGCAGGAGATAGACAGCGTGGAATTCATCAGCAAAAAGTTATTACCGGAATTATAAATAAACTTATCTCCCCTTCCATGCTCAATCCTACAAAAATTAATTCTGTTTTGAATTCCATAACAACAAATTCTAAATCCAATGTTTCTTCAGTTCAAATTTCGTCATTAATAAAGATGCAACTTAATGATATGGCTTCTTGGGATATTCAATCCTACTCGGTTGATGGTACAGGTTCTTCAAAACCCAGCTACGCCGCAGGTGGTCAAAAGCTCTCGGTTATGATTCCAAAAACCGAAACCGTTGAAGAGGCTAAAACCAAAATAGCAGCAATATTCGAGGAATAACTTAAAAAATAAGGTCAGGCTCCTGACCTTATTTTTATAGGTGAATTATGAAAAAGAAAAATTTACGCGATATAATTTTTTTATGCTCGCTCATTTTAATTATTTTAATAGGATTTATAGCATTAAAACCGCGAAATAACGGACAGTTTGTTAAGATTACAGCTTCCGGAAAAGTTATTGGGAAATACTCATTAACAGATATTATAGATACCGAAATTAAAACCGAAAATGGCGTTAACCAACTTGTGATAGATAGCGGTAAGGCATATATTAGTTACGCCGATTGTAAAAACAACATTTGCGTAAAAACTGAAGCTATAAGCAAAGTGGGTCAGTCGATAGTTTGCCTCCCCCATTCACTTATAGTTGAAATTACAAAGGAATAAATCTATGAGAAAAAATATAAAAGTTATTACGCTTGGCGGACTTTTTGCGGCACTTGCAATTATTCTATCCTTCTTAGAAACCCTCTTGCCGCCAATAACCGCCTATGCTCCGGGCATTAAAATAGGGTTACCAAATGTTATCATTATTTTTTTACTATATCGATATAATTTTAAATTCGCCGCAACAGTTTCTATTATAAGACTAGTAGTGGTATCTTTATTGTTTGGAACACCAATTTCCTTTATTTATAGCCTTTCAGGTGCCACTTTAAGCCTACTAATTATGGTAATCTTCAAACGCTTAAAAATCTTTTCTATGCCTATTATAAGCATCATTGGAGCCCTCTGCCATAATATAGCCCAAATTGGCGTTGCAGCGCTCTTACTCTCCACTAAGCAACTTATCTACTATCTTCCCGTTCTTTCGCTCTCAGCCCTAATTTCAGGACTTTTGGTGGGTCTTGCGGCAACACTTCTTATCCATCACACAAAAAGCATAAAAATAAAATAAAATAAGCAGATAGTTTTCCTATCTGCTTATTTTTTTATTTATTACAATTTTTATCGAAACTTGGATTAAAAGCATAAAAGTTTTTGCTGTTGAGTCTATCAGTTGCAAGGCGAAGTCCCTCACCAAAGCGTTGATAATGGACTATTTCGCGTTGACGCAAAAATTTAAGCGGTTCGCGAATATCGGGGTCATCAATTAATCTTAAAAGATTATCATAGGTGGTTCTTGCCTTTTGCTCGGCGCTTAAATCTTCGTGAAGATCGGTTATAACATCGCCCTTAACACCAATATAAGAAGCGGTCCACGGCACACCGGAAGCCGCTATTGGATAAACGCCGGCAGTATGGTCAACGAAATAAGTGTCGAACCCTGATGCCGTTATTTCCTCGGGTGTTAATTTTCTTGTTAGCTGCTGCACCATTGCCGATACCATCTCCATATGGGAAAGCTCCTCCGTAGCGACGTCGGTTAGGAGCGCTTTAAGTTCAGGATAAGGCATCGAATACCTTTGGGAGAGATATCGCATAGATGCACCAAGCTCGCCATCGGGTCCGCCATATTGACTGATGATGATTTTGGCGAATTTTGGATTAGGATTTTTTATATTCACAGGATACTGCAACTTTTTATTATATTGCCACATTATTTTTCTGCCTCCTCATCATTATATTCCCAAGGCCATGGATTATCTACCCAACTCCAACGATTACCCATAACCTTTGTTGATTTAACAATATAAGGACCAAAGCGACTTTCATATTGAGCAATTAGCTCACGGCGCTTGCGCTGAAGTTCCTGCCTTTTTCTAAGAGCCTCAGTATTATTCGGATGGGTATCAAGAAATAGGCCAAACTCTAAAATTGCAAAATCATAAGCATGAATTTTTCTTTGCATACTCATTTTATTCATCGGCATTTACCCCCAAAGAAAGGTTTATCAAGTTCAGGGAAAATAGTACCATTTAAAAAGCCTTCTGAAACATTATACATAGTGATATTATTTTGAAAAGGCACATAAGCCATGGCAACCACTGTTGTATCAGGCAAAGGCGATAATTCGGTGTTGCCCGCTTCAGTTTCTCTTATTTTTTGAAGAGCATTTTTAATTATCGGGTCTTCAAACATGAATTCTCTACTGTTCAAAATTTTTTCTCCTTTATTTTTATTTCGTGAAAAACTTCACAATACATAATATGAAAACCCGTTATTTTCGGTTAAAGAATATTCCAGGTCATTGAATTTACAAAAAATATATGCTATAATTAATTAAAATCTACGCCATTAGCTCAGCTGGATAGAGCACTGTCCTCCGACGGCAGTTGTCGCTGGTTCGAATCCAGTATGGCGTGCCAAAAAATCCTGAATGCGTAAGTATTCAGGATTTTTACTTATTACCTCTTACTTCTTCACTCTTACCTAAATTGCATTCAGGATTTTTTGGAGAGTAAGAAGTAACCGGTTCGTCTTTTATGGGGAAAAAGAAAAAACAAAAAAGTAGAGATAACAAAAATGTTATCTCTACTTTTAATTTTACTTTAATTATTCAGCATCTTCAGCTTCGGTTTCTACCTCCGCTTCTTCTGCTACTTCTTCAGTTTCTTCTGCTTCGGGAGCTGCTACAACTACGGGAGCTGCTGCCTTCGGCTTTTTATTTAAGAAGATAACTAAGAATACTACAACACCGATAATAATTAGGAGGAATACACCGCCTGCAATAGCCAAGATAAGACCCAAGTTATCGCTAGATCCACCCTGTTCAATAATCGTGGTGGTTGTGCTTCCTGTA
>JAZOQP010000043.1:0-25365 GCA_045656145.1 Acutalibacteraceae bacterium | reverse complement strand
TGTTAACTGGCGCCGCTACACTATGCGCCTTGATGGTTTTGTTTCGTGGTATTCAAAATACACAGGCGGTGAAATTTTAACCAAGCCCTTTACCTTTAAAGGAAACGAATTAGAGCTTAACTTTGAAACAGGCGCTATGGGTACGCTTATTGTTACTGTTTGCGATGAAAACGGAAGCGAAATTGATGGCTACAAAACCTGTGAAATGTTTGGTGATACAGTAGGCAGACCCGCAGTTTTCCAAAAAGAATTAAAGGAGCTTGAGGGTAAACCCGTAAGACTTAAGTTCTATTTAAAAGATTGTGATTTGTATAGTTTCAAATTTAATTAACGCTTGTAGGGGAGGGCGTTTACGACATCCCGTTTAAAAGAGAAGTCCCTGCTTTCAGGACTCTCCTCATCCGTCTGCAACCTTGTTGCAGCCACCTTCTCCGCTGGAGAAGGCTGGAGGACTGCGACCTTTACTCATTTAAGTTTAATTAACAATAAAAAAATTCCCGATGTTTTCACATCGGGAATTTTTGTTTTTATTAATCACAACAAGGGTCGACTTTTTTAGTTACCTTTTTCTTTAATGCCTCAACTACATTATCACCAATACCTGTAGTTTCGGTAAACATAGCATCATCGGTTACGGTGTTAACAACCTCGGTTGGAACAATAAGTTTTGCAGCGGTACCGTTAGACATACTAACGAGCGCTTCATATTTTTTAAGCTGTAAAACTGCATAATCGGCTCCTGCCTCTTTTAATGCCTTTAGTCCATCGGCCTCGGCCTGCTTTGCAAGTAAAATAGCCTTAGCTTCGCCCTCAGCTCTTGCAATTCTGGCATCTCTTTCACCCTCAGCGGCAAGTATCATAGCCTGCTTATCTCCCTCAGCGCGAGTAATAGCTGCGGCTTTATGACCTTCTGCTTGTAAAAGAGTTTCTCTTCTATCGCGTTCTGCCTTCATCTGCTTTTCCATTGCAGACTGAATTTCGGCAGGAGGAATAATGTTTTTAAGCTCAACTCTTGTTACCTTAATGCCCCACTGGTCAGTTGCCTCATCAAGAATTGATGCCATCTTACCATTAATGGTATCACGAGAAGTAAGGGTGCCATCAAGTTCAAGTTCACCAACAATATTACGCAAGGTTGTAGCAGTTAAATTTTCAAGCGCACTAATAGGATTAATAACGCCATAGGTATACATATGTGCATCAAAAATTCTGAAAAACACAACGGTATCAATCTGCATAGTAACGTTATCCTTAGTGATAACGGGTTGCGGCTTTGAATCAATAATCTGCTCTTTAAGACTTATTCTCTTTGCAATTCTTTCAAGTAGCGGGATTTTGAAATGTAGACCTGCATCCCAGGTCTTTTCATATTTACCCAAAAACTCAATTACATACTGATGCGCCTGCGGAACAATGCAAAGGCAACGGAATAAAAGAACAATAACTAATGCTGCTAAGATAATAAAAATGTACTCCATAATTTTTCTCCTTTATTTTTTATTTAGAGTTTATAAAATTATAAACCTCAATATTGGTTGCAAACCAAATATTTTCTTGTTTTGATAGTCTCTTTAAAAGTTCTTCAAAAAGATTCCAATCATCCTCAGTTTTAAGTTCATAGGAATGACCCCATATATAAAAAACCTTTAAAGAATTATCATTATTATTTAAAAATTCATCAAGATAATCATGTGCATTTTTAAAATGACAGGTTGGATTCCAACGCAAAAAATCAGTTGGCAAGCCGAAATTTCCTGTGTTAATGGTGGTGCGGGCATAAACTATACCGCACTTTTTCAATACATTGATAGATCGTTCATCATGATAACCACCTGCATAGGCATGACCTATAACGCTATGTTTTACCATATTTTCAAGATTACTTTTGTTAACTGTAATCTCTTTTATAATTTCGCTATCACTGATTTCGGTAAGTTTTTTATGCTCAGCGCCATGGCAGGCTATTTCATGGCCTATATAAGTTTCATCAAAATCCTTACCCTTTATTTTAAGCAAGGCATCCGAAATATTAAAGGTGCATTTAATATTATATTTATTAAAAAGTTTTGATAATATTATATCATTTATATGGCCATCATCGAAACTAAATGTAACACACTTGTTTTTCATAATTTCAGTATAAAATTTCCAATTCTTTCGGCTAAGATTTTATATCCTTCATCATTGGGGTGAATGGTATCAGGGCAATATGTTTGCTGAATTATCTGAACTCTTGGTTGAAGACCCGAATTTTTCCATAAATCACAAACGGGAATAGAATAATATTCGGCAACCTCTTTAATTGCATTCACATAATCGAGCAATACCCTTCCGTGAGGGCGAGGCATTTCCTCGGTGCCTCTATGAATGGGTGTGCAAAAAATCTTTTGCGCAGTAGGATACCCATTTATAAGATTTAAAGCAAGGGTGTGAAGGGCTCCATAAAATGTATCGGGGGTGCGGTCAGAAAACTGACCGAACGGGGCATCGCCAAGACCTAAATCGTTAGTGCCGCCAAACACCACTATAATATCGGACTCTTTATCAATATTCTGACTTCGAACACAAAAATCCATATTATAAAGCGGCGAGGTTTTATCCTGTTGGCTAGCAATACAGGTGCCTGCTACACCATAATTATTAACCCTTTTGGCTCCATATTTTTGAGAAATAAGGTTAGGATAACCATTTTCTTTAGAACTTGCTCCCACTCCCTCGGTTATGCTATCGCCCAAAAAACTGATTACTTTATCTTTAATCTCCATTTTTCTATAAAGCTAAAATAAAATTAGCAATTTTTTCAGCTAAGAATTTTTGTCCCTCATCGTTAGGATGAAGTCCATCAGGGCAATACATTTCCTTTATAACGGGAACCTTCGGCTGAATACCCGAAATGCTCCATAAATCACAAACGGGAATTGAATAATATTCGGCAACCTCTTTTATAATATTTACGAAATCGCGAAGAACTAAGCCTCTGCTGCAAGGCTCATCCTCGGTTATTCTATGAAGCGGAGTGCAAATTACCTTTTGGGCTTTGGGATATTCGCTTATAAGATTTTGCATAATGGTATGGCAAGCGCCATAGAAGGTATTCGGAGTTCTATCCTCAAAAGTACCAATAGGTGCATCGCCGTGTCCAAAATCGTTAGTACCGCCGAAAACAACGATAATATCGGAATCCTTATCAAGTTCTTTGCTTCTAAGCGAAAAATCTTGATAATCAATAGGCTGAGATTTTTCCATCTGCTCAGCAAAACGAGTTCCGCTAATACCATAATTGTTCATCTTTTTAGGAGAATGTTTTGCTGCAATAATATTGGGATAATAATTTTTCTCCTCTTTTACTCCAACACCCTGCGTAATACTATCGCCTAAAAAACTGATTACTTTTCCTTTGATTTCCATAATTTTTTCTCCCCTATGCGGTTAAATAATATTTAACCAAAATTTGTAATAATGTATCGCGGTCTACCCTACGGATAAGACTGCGCGCATTATTGTGGGTAGTGATATAGGTTGGATCCTCCGACAAAATATAACCCACAATTTGATTGATTGGATTATAACCCTTTTCCTTTAAGGCATCATAAACCACCATTAAAATTCTGCGAATTTCTTGCTCCTGCTCGTTGCCGAGTGAGAAAGTCATTGTTTTATCGTTCATTAAGGAACACCTCTTTCAAAATTAATATATTTTATAGCTTATTTTCTAAGCTCTGCTCCTGCTTTTTCAAGCTTTGCAAAAATCTTAGCAGTTACAGCATCAATTTCTTCATCACTTAAAGTGTTATCCGCGCTTCTGAGAGTTACACTAAAGGCAACACTCTTTTTACCCTCAGGAATTTGAGCTCCTGTGTAAACATCGAAAAGTTCAATTTTCTCAAGGAGTCTTGAAGCGCCTGCAGAAATTGCCTTTTCAAGTGTACCTATCGGTAAATCAATATCGCAAAGAAGTGCAAAATCTCGCTCAACTGCAGGGAATTTAGGAAGCGGCTTATACACTGTTTTACGCTTGTTTATAGCAAATAATACATCAAGCTTAATTTCAGCTACATAAACGCGGTCATTTATATCATACTGAGCAGCAACTGTTGGATGAACCTCGCCTAAAACTGCAGCAGGAACATTGTTTGCTTTAATTACCGCCTGTCTACCCGGATGGAGATACGGCTCACTTGCCCTTTCAATATCAGTATGTGCACCGAATATTGAGAATATATCCTCAACAGTTCCCTTTAATGTAAAGAAATCCTCTTCTTTTCCATAGAAGCCAAGGCAAAGTGTTGGAATCTCTAAGGGTTGCTCGGTTATGGGGAGTGATTTTGGAACAAAGCGCTTGCTTATTTCAAAGAATCTTGCTTCGGGTATTTTGCGGTTAATGTTGGTTGACATAACACCTAGCATGCTAGTTACCAATTGGCTGCGCATTGTTGAATATTCTTCGCCAAGCGGATTAAGAAGCTTTACAACATTTCTTCTTTCATCATTTTCATCTAAAAGAAGAGTATCGATAGCCTTAGAAGAAATAAAAGAATAGGTAGCTATCTCATAAGCCCCAATGCTGCAAAGATATTTCTTTATTGCATCGGTTTTAATTCTTTCGGGCAACTTTTTACCGCGAACAACATCGCCGCGCATCTTAGTGCCTATAATATGGTTATAACCATAAATTCTCATAACCTCTTCTGCAAGGTCTGCCCTACCCTCGATATCATCGCGAATGGAGGGAACTGTGCAGATAAGTTTATCTCCATCGCACTTAGCATTAAGGCCGAGTTTATTAAGAATTTCAATAATTGTTTCTTTCTCTATCTGAACACCGAGAAGCTCTAAAATAGCCTCTGTAGTTGTTTCAATAACTCTTGGCTTTGGTAATTCCTCATGGCAATCGATAACGCCATCTACGATATCGCCTGCATCAAGCTCATAGATAAGCTGTAATGCGCGCTCCATAGCATATTCGGTGTTGATAATATCAATACCCTTTTCAAATCTACCGCTAGCCTCGGTGCGAATGCCGAGTTTTCTTCCTGTTTTACGGATATTATCGCGCTTAAATTTTGCTGATTCTAAGAATAAATCGGTTGTTAAATCGGTTATTTCACTCTCAAGACCACCCATAATACCTGCAAGGCAGGAAGGAACTTCGCCATCTGCAATAACAAGCATATCGGGAGTTAATTCGTGAACCTTCTCATCAAGTGTTGTAATCTTTTCGCCATCTTTAGCGTTTCTTACAATTATATGTTGTCCTTTAAGTTCGTTATAATTAAAGGCATGCATTGGGTTACCTGTTTCGAGCATAACGAAGTTGGTAATATCAACTATGTTATTGATAGGTCTCATACCTGAAGCGGTAATTGCCTTTTGCATCCAATCAGGAGAGGGTTTAATGCGAAGATTTTTAACAACTCTACCGATATATCTTGGGCATAGTTCATAATTCTCAACATCAATTTTAATATAATCATTTATATCTTCTTTTGTTGTTTCGTATTTTGGAACGGGCGCTTTAAACTCGGTGCCGAGAACAACGCCGATTTCCTTTGCAACACCCAAGAAGCAGTTACAATCGGGGCGGTTAGCGGTTATTTTAAAGTCAATTATATAATCATTAAGACCTAAAACATCGCGCATATCGGTACCAACCACAGTATCGGGTTTAAGAATTAAAATTCCGTAAACCGAAGCGCCCTCATAATCTGCTTCTGTAAGGCATAATTCCTCGCCTGAGCAAAGCATTCCGTTTGAATCAACGCCTCTGAGTTTACCGGCTTTGATATTCATACCGTTTGGAAGAATGCTATTGTTGAGCGCAGCGGGAACCTTATCGCCAACCTTAATGTTTTGAGCGCCTGTAACTATCTGAACAAGTTCGCCTGTTCCTATATCCATTTGGCAAATTTGCAAATGGTCGCTGTTTTCATGGGGAGCAAGTTCTTTAATCTCGGCTACCACAACATTTTTAATTTTATCGCCTGTATTTTCAATAGATTCAACTTCAAAACCTGCCATAACCATTTTATCGCAAAGTTCTTCGGCAGATACGTTTATTTCAACATACTGTTTTAACTGATTTAATGAAATTTTCATACTCTTCTCCCCCTTTCTTAAAACTGCTCAAGGAAACGCTTATCATTTTCGAATAATAAACGGATATCACTGATTTTATAACGAGTGGTGGTAAGACGGTCAAGGCCGATACCAAAGGCAAAGCCTGAATAAATATCGGGGTCTATTCCGCAATTGCGAAGAACATTCGGATGCACCATACCTGCACCTAAAATTTCTATCCAACCGCTACCTTTACAAACGCGGCAACCCTTTCCGCCACATTCGGAACAGGTAACATCAACCTCAACGCTCGGCTCGGTAAACGGGAAGAATGATGGGCGGAACTTAACGGCGGTATCCTTGCCGTAAATCTCCTGAGCAAACTGCTCAAGAACACCCTTTAAATCACACATTGTAACGCCCTTATCAACTACAAGGCCCTCAATTTGATGGAAAACGGGAGAATGGGTAGCATCGACCTCATCGGCTCTGAAAACTCTTCCCGGGCAGATAATTCTGATAGGCGGAGTGCGGTTTTCCATTGTTCTTATTTGAGCCGCAGATGTTTGGGTTCTAAGCAAAAGGTTTTCCCCTAAATAGAAGGTATCCTGCATATCGCGTGCGGGATGGTCAGCAGGAACATTTAAAGACTCAAAATTATAATGGTCGGTTTCAACCTCAGGACCGTCAACAATATCAAAGCCCATCGACTGAAAAATATCTATCATATCATCTAAAACCGCATTTAAAGGATGAAGTTTGCCCACCTTGCCTTTTTTAGAGGGCATTGTTATATCAATGGTTTCTTCCTTTAATTTTTTCTCGGTTTCAGCTTTGGATAATTCCTCGTTTTTCTTAGCAATAAGCTCTTCAAAAGCCGCCTTTGCCTCGTTTACAAGCTGACCCATTATTGGGCGCTCTTCGGGAGAAAGTGAACCCATCTGCTTTAAAATAGCGGTAAGTTCGCCCTTTTTACCGAGATACTTAACTCTTAGTTCATCGGTTTCTTTAAGGCTATTTGCATTATTTAATGCCGCAATTGCCTCATTTTTAATATTTTCCAACTGTTGTTTCATAATAACCTCCGAAAAAAAACAAACTCCGCCCTGAAAAATCAGGACGAAGTTTTAGAAATTTAAAAACTCCGCGGTACCACCCGCATTTCCGTTTTTTAAACGGACACTTTATTCGGCGATAACGGGCCGCACCCGACAGCACCTACTTTTTTGTTCAGCGCCGCTGCTCGAAAGGGAACTTCGATTTCACTTTTGTTAAAGGTGCTTTCAGCCCTCGACACCTTCTCTCTGAAACAGTCATAAAATCTACTTTTCTTTGTCATAGCATTTAACAAAAATATAATAACATATTATTTATATATATGCAAGAAAATTATTTAGCAAAAAAGAAATTATAAATTCCTATAATAAACAAGGCAAATATAATCACGGGGAGAATATATGTAAGATAAAAGCTCATCCACTTTTTCATCTTAAAGCCCTTGCCTGTGTTAACTTCATTCATAAAGTTTTTAAAGCCCCAACCGCGCTTGCTTGTGCAGAAAAGCACAAATATAAGTGAGCCTATTGGAAGGAGAACATTACTTACAATAAAGTCCTCAACATCCATAATATTTTTGCCGGCTCCTAAAGGCTGGAAGGATGACCAAAGGTTAAAGCCTAATACGCAAGGAATAGATAAAATAAACATTGCTATTCCGTTAATAAGGCTTGCCTTTTTCTTTGAAACGCCTGTTAAATCAATGATTGAAGCATTAATGTTTTCGAAAACCGCAAATACGGTTGAAAGCGCTGCAAATGATAGGAACACGAAGAAAAGGCTTCCCCAAACCCTACCCAAAGGCATATTATTAAAAACATTGGGCAATGTTTCAAAAATAAGGGGAGGTCCTGCATTTACAGGCACACCGAATGCCGAACACGCCGGGAAAATGATAAGGCCTGAACATAATGCAACAAATGTATCAAGAGACGCTACATTAATAGCCTCGCCCATTAAAGAGCGTTCTTTTTTAAGATAACTTCCGAAAATGGCCATTGAGCCAATGCCAAGGCTAAGTGTAAAGAAAGCCTGATTCATAGCCGCAACTATTACATCAAATGGGCCTGCCTTAATAAAGTTATCAATGCTTGGGAGAAGATAAAATTTAAGTCCCTCAGCGCTACCCTTTAAGAAAATACTGTTTACTGCTAAAACAAGCATTATTGCAAGGAGTGCCAGCATCATATATTTTGTTATTCTTTCAAGGCCTTTTTGAAGGCTAAAGGAACAAACAACAAAGCCGACAACAACCACTATTGCCGTATAGATTAACATGGTTATAGGGTCGGATATCATAGCCTTATAGGCATTCGAAATACCGGTTGCATCAAGACCAACAAACTTACCGCTTGCAGTATCAACAAAATACTTTAAAAGCCAACCTGCAACCGATGTATAGAACATCATAAGCAAATAGTTTCCCGCAACTGCTAAATAGGAATGCCAATGCCATTTAGTGCCTTTGGGCTCTAATTCCTTATACATTTTTGCAGGACTTTTCTGACTTGCACGGCCAAGTGCGAATTCCATTGTCATAACAGGTAAACCTAAAACAACAAGGAAGAAAAGATAAATTAAAACAAATATTGCGCCGCCGTTTTGACCTGTTATGTAAGGAAATTTCCATACATTTCCAAGTCCTATTGCGCAACCCGCACTAAGAAGGATAAATCCTAAGCGAGTTCCTAACTTTTCTCTCTCCATAATTCCTCCAAGACTATTCGCCTATATAATTCTCTGCTTCAGAGTTTGTGTTTTCGCCCTGAGTTTCGCTATTTTCTGTATTTTCGCCAAAAATTATGTTTTCTCCACTATTTTCAGGAACATCGGGTATTTCTTCGCCATTATAACGGTTAATGAAAACTGTTACCGCAGTATCGGTATCAACCTTAGTGTTTGCAGCAGGCTCGGTTCTGATAACTGCATTTGGCTTTGCATTTATATCATAGGGCTGTTCAAAAAGGATATTTTCATAAGAAAATCCTTGTTTCATAAGCTCTAAAATGGCCTGATCTTTGGTCATTCCCGAAACATCGGCAATTGATACATTTCTTGGTCCTAAGCTTAATGTGAACTTAATTTTTGAGCCTTTTTTAACAGTTTTATTAGCCTCAGGTGTTTGAGAAATTACATAACCTCTAGGAACCGTATCGCTAAACTGTTTATCAACAACCTCAAATTCAAATTCATAAACACTCGAATAGTTTATATCCTTAATAATTTGAGCGTAAGATACGCTTGCATTAGAATTTTTAGCATTATAAACAAAATCGGGCACCGCATAAAGTTTCTCCCCAACTGCAGGGGTGTTTTGGGAGGGAGTCTCCGGTTCATCGGGTTGCTGAACAACTACCGAATTATTGTTTTCCTGCTGATTATTAGGTGCAGGGGTTTCGGCAGGACCATTAAAGAATGTTACAAATAAAATTGCTAACACAATAAATACAACGGCTGTTACGGCTGATGAAATTATTGCATATTTTTTAGCCGAATTATTTTTCTGTGGTTCTGCCTTTTTAGCAGGAGCCTGAGTTTTAGGCTTCGGAGCTGCTGCAGGCGTTTGAGTCTTCGGCTTTGGAGCCGGTTTCTTAACCTCTGTTGATACAGGGGTAAGCGCCAAACGGAAAGCCTCCATATCCTGAATTCTGTTTTGCGGCATTATCTGCAAAGCATTTGCAAGAGCTGTTAAAACATATTTCGGCAATGTTTCTATATATTTTGCAGGAATCTGCAAGTTATCATTTGATATACGCTCGCTCGCATCGGTTGGTGCAGCACCCATAAGCACGCGGAAAAGTGTTGCGGCAATGGAGTACACATCGGTATATCTGCCATCAACAAGTTCTAAATCAAAGCCATACTGCTCGGTTGCAGAAAAGCCGGGATAAAGCTGAACGGTAAGGCTGCTTTTTGACATTCTTACATCACGAACACAAATACCTGATAGACGAAGTTTTCCATCTCTTCCAACAATTATTGTTTCGGGAGATATTCCGCGGTGAAGAATTCCTGCAGAGTGAAGTGCCTGCAATGTTGTTAAAACGGGTAAGAATAAAGGTCTTGCCTGTTCCCAAGAAAGACTTCCGCCGTTTCTTATTAAAAACTCGCGAAGTGTTATACCCGAGCTTGATTTTGTTATGCTATAGGCAGTTCCATTAGCTTCGAAAACCTCAATAAATTGCGGCAAAGCAGGCAGAGGCTTTAAGCCGGATATCTTCCTATGAATTTCTAAGAAGTTCATTATTCCTTCATTGAAAACGAACTCATTTCCCTTAACAATGGCAACCGATTTATCCTCAAGTCTTAATGCGGCTGAATCGGGGAAATACTCTCTGATATTAACTATTTGGTCTTCATTATTATCCCAACCGATATAGGTTACACCTTCTCCGTTAGAATCAATAACTCTTCCAACCAAATATCTATCCTTTAACCAATAGTTTGTTGGGAGAAGATTTTCAGGATTTTGCACCGCTGAATCATAACCGCAAATGCTGCAGACCTTTTCTCCTCCATTATCATTCATACATCCAATGCATAATCGTTCTGTGTTAAGCATAAAAACCTCCGAAATTAATTGGATAATTGGATTTTTAACTCTTTATATTATAACATACTCTTACCAAAATGTACAGTTTATTTTTCGGTATAGTCTATGGGTAAAATTTTCTTGAAAACGCAGGTGTGTTTAGGGGTTACAAGGCGGTCCTCATGCATAGAACCAAAAAACCAATGCTTATATGTGCAGTTTTCATCGATTTCTTCCAGAAAACCATTTAGCTTATTCACATTCTCCGGCAAACTTTTGCGAAGAAGCATAGCACTTTTCACAAGGGATGGCGGCTCATGGGTAAGGATATAATCAACCTGCCTTTCCATTTCGTCAAGGCTCTTTGCAGCCTCGGTCATTTCAAGAGCCGAGGGCATTTCATCACGCCACCAAAGCTTAGTTGGAATACGCATATCCTTATCGCTGCTCTCTCCTCCGCCAAAGGTAAATATCTTATGGCCCTCTATTTCAAAA
Source organism: Acutalibacteraceae bacterium (assembly GCA_045656145.1). Classification (GTDB taxonomy): domain Bacteria; phylum Bacillota; class Clostridia; order Oscillospirales; family Acutalibacteraceae; genus SIG565. The sequence goes on along the minus strand of JAZOQP010000043.1, from coordinate 14,225 downwards.
ATTTGTCCGCGCATCAAATGAAGAAGATTATCGCTTATTCTATGCACCATTCCACCCTTCCAATAGGTAGTTCTGGCGGCATTTATTCTATCAAGATTATCATGAGTGCCATCTAAAAAGGCCACAGTGAATTTCCTTGAGCCTAAATATTTAATATATTCTCTCTCTTCCTTTCCGCCTGCCCAGATATATCCAAAATCGCCGCAAACTATAAGGGTGTCCCCTTTTTTGAGTTTGCGCCATTCTTTATCGTAAAGGCGGGTTTCATCGGAATGCATATCCCCTGTTATATATACCAAAAAATTTCACCTCAAATTCTTTTTTACCCTTTATTTTTTAGAAGAAATATTGTATACTTATTATATACTTGTTTTTTGGAGTAGATTTATGTTTAAGAAAGTATCTATTTATATTTTAACATTTCTTTTAATAATTTCAACCCTTTCTTGCTCAGTTTCGGCATATCAAATTACAGGATTTGAATTAAATGCCAAAACGGCACTGCTTGCAAGCCTTGATACAGGCGATATTTTATATTCGAAAAATGCAGATAACAAGGTTGCACCCGCTTCTCTTACCAAGATTTTAACAGCACTTGTGTTGATAGAGAAAACCGAAGACCTTGATAAAGAAATTATTACCTATACAAATGAAGCCAATAATGAGATTTTGGGCACAGGCTCGGTTGTTATGGATTTAAAAATCGGCGAACAAATAACGGCAAGACAAGCCCTTAACTGCCTGCTTATTTGCTCAGCGGGAGACGCGGCTTACGCCATTGCGCATCATTACGGCGGCTCAACCGATGGCTTTGTTGCACTAATGAACGAAAAAGCACGAGAAATCGGTATGAATAACTCTCATTTTGGCAACCCCGTTGGTCTTGACGATGAAGAAACCTACACCACCGCAACCGATATTTTAACCCTTACCACCCATGCGCTTAAATATGATGTTTTTAAAGAGGTAACTTCAACCGTCAGATACACTTTACCAAAAACAAATATGTCGGAAGAGCGCACACGCTCAACCACAAACTATCTAATCAACCCCACCACAAATTATTATTATCAATATGCCTCAGGCGTTAAAACGGGTAACACCGATTTAGCAGGCAGGTGTGTTGTAAGCACGGCTAGCTACGGCGGATATAATTATATCTGCATAATTATGGGCTGTGATAACAGCGATGGCAGAAGAAATGAGTTTTTAGACAGCAAAAATCTCTACCGCTGGGCGTTCAACAATTTCCAATATAAATCAATTCTTGACACAACCAAACCTCTTACCGAAATCCCCGTTGAACTTTCCCTCGATACCGACCATGTACCGCTTTATGCCGAGCGTGAGCTCGCTAAAATCTTCCCTAAAAATGCCGATTCTTCAACCATTTCAATAAAGCCTAATTTAATCGCCGAAAAGGTTGATGCGCCCATTAAAGAAGGCGCTGTGCTCGGCACCGCCGATATTTTCTATTCCGAAGAAAAAATAGGCACCGTGAATTTAATTGCAGGCGAAAGCGTTAAATCAAGTTTTGTATTAAAGGTGGCAAGAGCCTTTAAAAATGTTATATCCTCTATTGCCTTTAAAATAATTTTAGGAATTATAGGCGCCGGAATTCTCGGCTATATTGCCCTTATAATCAAGTTAAATTATGGCCGAAAAAATCACCGAAAAGTAAAATATATTCCCATGGATAAAAAACATAAGAAATAAAAATCTCGCTTGAGATTACTTTATTAAAGGTTGAAATTTATGAAAAAATTCAAAAAAGCAAATGAATTATTATGGGTCTTAGGAACGGTTTTGGTAGCGCTCGGGGTGTCCATTTGCTCAAAGGCAAATCTTGGCGTTTCAATGATAGCCGCACCCGCATTTATTTTATCCGAAGCGCTGATTAAATACCTTCCATTCTTCAGCGTTGGGGTAACAGAATACCTTTTGCAAGGAGTAATTTTAATTACTCTTTGCGTTATTATAAGAAAATTTAATTGGCGGTTTTTACTCGCGTTTTTAGTTGCTGTAATCTATGGTTACACCCTTAACTTCTTCATTTGGATTTTAGGCGGCATTAGTATAAACACGGTTTTAATGCGCTGGGTGTTGCTCTTAATCGGCGATATTATCACCGCAACGGGCGTTGCCTGTTTCTTCAGAACTTATTTGCCGCTTCAGGTTTATGAATTATTTGTTGCCGAGCTTTCTTCTCACCTTAAAATTGATATAACCCGGATGAAATTTATCTTTGATATGTCTTTACTCGGAGTATCTATAGCACTTGCTTTTTCACTTTTTGGCGATGTTAAAGATTTTAATTGGGCAACTATTTATTCAACCTCATTCCATAGCATAGGGCTTGGAACTCTATTCACAACGGCTATAAACTCCACCTTAATTAAATATTCAGGCAAACTAATCGACCTATTCTTTGGCCAAGAGCCTTTATTTAAAAATCTTGAAAAAATATTAAAAAGGAATTAAAAAAAGCAGTCTATCGACTGCTTTTTTTATTTGCAATTATTTATGCATCTATTTCGGAAAGTTCAACAACTCTTCCGCCTTCTTCGCGGCTTCTAAGACCTGCGATTACAAGCTTCATAAGTTCAACTGTGTGCTGGAAGGGAACGGGTTCTTCTCCTGTACGGAGCCAATGAACAAATAAATCAAGCTGCTTTTTGAAAGCTCTGTAAGAGTCGCCTGCCTGTAAATAAACCGAACCTGCAGTACCGATAACGGTTATACCTGCGCCTGCCATACCGATACCCATAGGAATATCAACACAGCAACCGTTAGAATGTTTTAAATGTACCATTGTCTGCTCATAAGTACCTGTATTTTGTGCTGAAACGAAACCGGGTCCTAAAAGCGGGAACATTGCTTCTAAAGCGTGAATACCATAGGTTTCATATTTTTTAGGCATTGGGCTACAAATATACATAAGTTTTCCGAGTTCGTATGTACCATTATTATAAAAAGGTTCAAACTCTTTACAATATCTCATTGAAGAAGAGGAAATAAACTTCTTGCCCTCGTTTCTCCATTTAATGAAGGTTTTTAAATCCTCTTCATTATCAACAAGGGGTTTATCTATGAACATAGGAATTCCTGCATCCAAGAAGGGCTTACAACGCTCAACATGTTCAGCGCCGATATCGGTAGCGCAGATAACTGCATCAACTTTACCGATAAGTTCAAGCGGATCATCTACAACATTCGGAATGTTTGATGCCTTGGCCATTTTTTCAGCCATTTCGCGCTCAGCATAACCTGTGCAGCAAATATGGGTGATTTTTGCGCCTTCAATACCAAAGGTATCAGCAGGCTGCTTATAAAGATAGCCCGGAATTGCAGGAAATTCGCACTGGTCCATATATTCCTTAGTGTAGCCATTAAACATAGCGCTCCAAGAATAAGGGTGGCCGTTGCCCTCGGTCATACCGAGAATACCAATTTTAATTTCTTTATTACCAAGAGGAAACATATTTTATCAACCTTTCCTATTTAATATCTCTATCCATAACTTTGCCATAGAGGTCTTTATAATAATCTGCAAGGCCGCAAACATCAGCACCTGTGCTGATAAAGGTATAACCCCATTCAACGAGCTGGTCGAAGTTTCCGGGACCACCAACTGTTCCTGCAAACTTACCATGCTTGCGAGCACATTCTGCAACCTTTTTCTGAGCTTCCTTAATGGCGGGATTATCCCACTTGCAAGGAGTTCCAAGGCCTTGAGAGAAATCTGCGGGGCCGAAGAAAATCATATCAATGCCGGGAAGAGCGCAAATTTCCTCAAGTTCTTCCATGGGTTCGGGATCTTCAATCTGAACCACAACAAATCTTTCTTCGTTAGCAGTTTTCATATAATCATTGTCATCAACAAGGCAATATAAACCATCGGCATTACCACCATCTAAGGGGCGACGACCAATGGGATGGAACTTGGTGTAATACACAATTTCCTTTGCCTGAGCATAGCTCATTAAGTGGGGCACCATAACACCGGTTGAATCGGCTTCAAGCGGATTAACTAAATCCGAATAGCTGCCTCTCTTAACACGGGTTAAAACATCACAATTGAAATTCTTAGCTGCTCTTACTGCGTTTTCTACAAATGCATAATCAGTAGGAACATGCTCCATATCGATCCACACACAGTCGAATCCGCAGGCAGCGGCAATTTCAATATTTCTCGGGCATGAAAGATTAATTTTAACACAGTTTGCTACCTTTCCCTCGCGCATCTTTTTAAGAACGCGGCTTTTTCTCATTTCCATTTTTTATTCCTCCTACATAATACAAATATGTATGCTTTAATTATGCCTAAAATTTACCTGTTTGTCAACAAAAATTATAAAATAAAGTGCCATTTTTTATAAAAAAACAGCACTTTTCTTTTAATTTTTAATTTTAGTCAATTAAACGGGCAAAACCTGTCTGTTTAATGGGGCCGCCGATAGCCTCAACAATAGCTTCTTTGCCACCTTTTTTGAGAAAATCAGCCATAATGCCGAATACCTTATCAACTGCCTTACGGTGAAGGGCTAGAACCTCATCGTTATGAGCTAATGTAGGATAAAGACCTGTACCTGCCATAAAGCCTTCTTTAAGCATAAGCACTGTATAAAGGGTTGACATCTCAAGGGGATAATCCTTAAAGCCAAAGTGAGCAAGACAAGCGAAACAATCGGTAGAGCAATTAATGTTTAGACCGTGCTTTTCAGCAAGGGCAATCCAATCATTTTGAACTGTTTTACCAATATATTCAGCGTGCTCCCAAACCTTTGATTTTTCCATTGTTTCAATGGTTGCAAGCGCAGCTGTTGGGCCTACGCTCTCGGTCCAATATGTAGAGCTGATAAATGAAGTTTGAGCGCCATCCATAGCCTCTTTAGTACCGATAACTGCGGCGATGGGATGACCATTACCCATAGCTTTAGCGAAAATAGCCATATCAGGATTAACACCGAATTTTAGGTGGCTACCACCAAATCCTAAGCGCCAACCGATAGTGATTTCATCAAAAATAAGCAAACCGCCAACGCGATGAACTTCATCACGAATATGCTCAAGCCAACCCTCAGGAGGCATATTGTTACGAGCAGGTTCCATAATAACAGCTGCTAAGCGGTCGCCATATTTTTCAATAATTGCATCAAATTCTTCTACGTTACCGTATCTGAAAGTAACCGATGTTCCCTTTAATGCAAAGGGTACGCCATCAGGCTGAAGACCAGGAAGATGAATTCCGTTAAGAGCAGTTGTATCGCCGAGGTTAGCAGCTAGATACCAGTCGCTCCAGCCATGATAACCGCAAATAGCAACAACATCTCTCTTGGTAGTTGCGCGAGCAATACGAACTGCAACGGCGGCAATTTCGCCACCTGTACGGGCAAAACGAACGCTACCTGCCCAAGGATGAATTTCTAAAAGCTTATCAGCAAGTTCAACCTCTTCGGGAGGATTAAGTGTTGACATACAGCCATCCTCAATACGCTTGATTACAGCCTTACTTACATCGGGGTTTGCATATCCTAAAAGGCAAGCACCAATACCATTAGTGGTCATATCATAATAATGATTTCCATCGAGGTCCCATACTTCACAACCCTGTGCCTTTGTGAAATAGTTAGGCCACTGGCCCGGTGCAAACATTTCAGGACGCTTACTAAGAAGCTGAGTTCCGCCGGGAATAATCTGTTTTGCATGTTTATAAAGATCTTGAGAAATTGACATAGAAAACACTCCTTTAAAATTTTTACATAATTATTATAAAACATTAAAATTAATTTGTAAATAAAATAAAATGCCATGTTTTCGAAAAAACATGGCAAAATTTTTAATGTTATAAAAGTTCTTTTCTTAAACACGCATTTGGTTTAGCGCTAAGCATTGCCGGAGGAATATCAAGAACTGTTTTGCAGCCGTAATCCTTTTTCTCAGCTAATCTATAAACTGCTCTGGCATAAGCCACAATAACACTTGCGGTAAATTCAGGATTGGAATCAAGCTTTAGGCTATATTCCACTATATGATTATTGCCATCCCCTGTTTTACCCGAGCGAATAACAAATCCGCCATGCGGAATGCCGCTATGCTTTTCCTTTAATTCCTCAAGAGAAATAAAATGAACAATGGTATCATAATCGGCAAAATAGTTAGGCATTGTTTTAATTTCATTTTCAATTCTTTGCTTATCGGCATTTTCCTCTGCCACAACAAAGCACTCTCTTAAATGCTTTTCGCGTGTTGTTAAAGAGGGGGATACACCGCTTCTTACCTTGTTTAAAGCCTCATCTATCGGAATGGTATATTGCTTGGCATCTATAACGCCATCTATTCTGCGAATGGCATCGCTATGCCCTTGGCTTACGCCCTTGCCCCAAAATGTATAAGTATCGCCCTTAGGTAAAATGCACTCTGAATAAAGGCGATTCAAAGAGAACATACCGGGGTCCCAACCGCAAGAAATAAGGGCAACATTATTGCCTTCTTTTGCCGCTTTATCAACATTCTCATAATGCTCCGGAATTTTAGCATGGGTATCAAAGCTATCCACAACATTAAAATCCTTTGCATACAAGGGGGTTTGAACCGGTAAATCGGTTGCCGAGCCACCGCAAAGAATAAGAACATCTATTTTATCCTTATAGCTTAAAATCTCATCTGCCGAAACAACCGGCACTTTATCACTTAAAAGTTTTACCGAATTTGGTGCGCGGCGGGTAAAAACAGCGGTAAGGGTTAAATCATCATTTTGCTTTATAGCATTTTCAATGCCCTTTCCTAAATTGCCGTATCCCATAATTCCTATACGAATTGTCATTTTTTATCATCTCCAAAGTTTGTAACACATTTATTATATTGCTTTTTTTAAAATAATTCAACACTATTGCAAAATTTTTTATAAAAGTGTATAATCTAATTGATAGAAAAGGAGAATTATATGGCTACAGTTAAATTATATGATATAGATTCTTATCTAAGCGAATTCGAAGCCACCGTGGTTTCCGTGACTCAAAAAAATGATAAATATAAGATTGAACTTGATAGAACCGCTTTTTTCCCCGAGGCAGGAGGGCAAAAGGCTGATAGCGGCTTTATTGATGATGCGCGCGTTTTACATGTGGAAATAATAAACGAAACCGATATTTTTCATTACACCGATAAGCCTCTCGAAATCGGCAAAAAGGTTAAATGCAAAATAGATTTCCCCGAGCGCTTTAAGAAAATGCAAATTCACTCAGGCGAGCATATCGTTTCGGGTGTTTTCCATGCGCTATATGGACTCGAAAATGTAGGTTTCCATTTAGGAAGCGAAGAAGTAACGCTTGATTTCAATGCAATTCTAACCCGTGAGCAATTGGATAAGGCAGAACTCCTTGCCAATGAAATAATTTATAAAAATGTTCCGATAAAATGCTATTATCCAACCGAACAAGAACTCCAAAATTTGGAATACCGCAGCAAAAAAGAACTTGAGGGCAATATAAGAATTGTTGAAATAGGAGAATATGACCGTTGCGCCTGCTGCGCACCGCATGTTAAAACAACGGGCGAGGTTGGTATAATTAAGCTTGGAGCCTTCGAAAAAAATAAGCAAGGCACCAGAATTCATCTTTTATGTGCAAGTGATGCTTTAGAAGACTATCGCGAAAAATTCCGCAACACTTCAAAAATTTCAGCGCTTCTTTGCGCAAAGCCAAACGAAACTGCGAAAGCGGTTGAAAATCTTTTAAAAGAAAAATCAGACCTTGCCTATCAAATAACCGGTCTTAAAAAAGCAATTTTTTCTTTAAAGGCCGAGAATACACCTAAAACCGATTCCCCTATTATTATTTTTGAAGATGATTTAAACATTCCCGATATGCGAAATCTTGCAAATCTTTTAATAGAGAAAAGTCCGAGAGTTTGCATCTTCAGCAAAACGGAAGATAATGAATATAATTTTGTTTGCTCAGGAAAAGATTTAAAACCACTTTTCTCAAAGCTTAAAGAAACTTTAGAATGCAGGGGTGGCGGAAATGATGTTATGATTCAAGGCACCATTTTTGCATCGGAAGAAAAAATTCAGAATTTCTTTTCTCAGAATTGACAAATAGATAAATAGTGTTATAATACTTTTTAGCAGAGTAGGAAGCTGTGCGTTAGTGCCTGTTGGACGGGGAGTTGCCGATGGGACGAATGATTTTCGCGATACCGTTTCCGCATCCCGCTGCTACAAACAAGGTATATCTATATAAAATCAACCCTGCTTGTAGCTACAAGGAGGGTTTTTATATGCAAAAATTTCTAAAATATAAAAATATGAACAACCTTAAAATCATGGTTGTTTGCGCTATTTTTTCGGCAATAAGCATAGTTTCGGGGAAATTTTTAGCAATTTCTATCGGAGAAACCATAAGAATAAGCCTTGAGAATCTTCCGATTATTTTATCAGGCATTCTTTTCGGCCCCGTTGTTGCCGCATTCACAGGTCTTACCGCCGATATTATCGGTTGCATTCTTCGCGGTTATGCCATTAACCCCATACTTACCGCCGCAGCAATGCTTATTGGCTTTTTAGCGGGCATTATTTATAATAGCTTTGAAAAAATAAACCGACACATCCGATTAGGATTAACGGTAGTTTTTTGCCACATTATAGGCTCGGTTTTCTTAAAAACAATAGGGCTTTGCATTTGGTTTAATTACCCCTTTTACCCCACCCTGTTCGGCAGAATTATAAACTATATAATAGTGGCTGCGGCAGAATTTATAATTTTGGAATTACTGCTTAAAAATAAATCCTTTATGAAAGCTTTTGGAGATATAAATGAATTATAATGAAGCGCTTACCTTTATTCATTCGGTCAGCAATTATTTTTGCAAACCCGGATTAGACCGAATAAAGAAACTAACAAGGCAGCTTGGAAACCCTCAAGATGACCTTAAATTTATTCATATTGCGGGCACTAACGGAAAAGGGTCGCTTTGCGCATTTTTATCGGAAATTTTTAAGACAAACGGTAAAAAGGTTGGGGTTTACACTTCCCCCTACATTCTCCGCTTTAACGAACGCATATCCATAAACGGCATTCCTATTTCTAATGAAGATTTAGCCCGCATTTGTTCGATTGTTAAAGATTTTTGCGAGCAAATGGAGGATAAGCCGACAGAATTTGAAATTATAACCGCTATAGCCTTTAAATATTTCAAAGAGCAAAACTGTGATTTGGTTATTCTCGAATGTGGTCTAGGCGGCAGACTTGATGCCACCAACATTATAAAATCCCCGCTTTTGAGCATTATAACCGGCATTGATTTCGACCATCAAAATTTTTTGGGTAACACTATAGAACTTATCGCTAAAGAAAAAGCCGGAATTATTAAAGAAAAATGCCCTATTCTTTGGTGCGGAGAAAATACCGAAGCCAAAGAGATTATAGAAAAAGAAGCAAGAGAAAAAAACTGTGAATTTTATATTAATGACGCGCCGATTTCTATAAATAAATATGATTTTTTGGGCACAGAATTCAGTTTTAAAGAGTATAAAAACTTAAATATTTCATTGCTCGGCTCTTACCAACCTAAAAATGCTTCAAATGCAATATCGGCTATTGAAATTCTTAATAAAAACGGAATGAATATAAGCAACTCCGATATTGAAACAGGCCTTAAAAATGCTAAATGGCCTGCAAGATTTGAACTTCTTTCTAAAAAGCCATTAATTATCTTTGATGGCTCACACAATCCCGAGGGTGTAACCGCCGCAGTAAACAGCATAAAAAGGTATTTTGGAAACAAAAAGGTAAACATAATAAGCGGAGTTATGCGGGATAAAGACTATTCCTTTATTGCAAAATCTATAGCAGAGATTGCAAATACAGTTCATTGCGTAACGGTGGATAATCCCCGCTCACTTAGTTCGCAAGAATATGCTGAAACCTTTAAAAGCAACAATATTAACGCAAAAGGATATGATAGCGTTAAGGAAGCTCTGACCTGCGCCCTTGAAGATAAAGACACCCCCCTTGTTTGTTTAGGCTCTCTTTATTTATACGGAGAAATATATAACATTTTAAAAGGATAGCTTTTGCTATCCTTTTTTCACACTTGCCTGACTTTTTCATATTATGGTATAGGGTTTTTACCTTAAAAAAATGAAATGGAGGCAATTCTATGGCAGATTTTAAAGAAAACTGCAATGAGACCTATGGTTTTAAAGAAGCCTGCTGCATTGATGCCGGAAGAGTTTACGACTCTTGTTGCGACCGCGACTGTTTAGAAGATTTACGTTGCTTCTTCACTGCCGAAGCGCAAGCCAAAATAAATAACGCTATGAATGTTAAATTGCGCTCAGCAGAGGTTGTTTCGGCCGATATTGATGTGGAACCTGTTAACTTTAACCGCGGTTTCTACAGCTGCAACATCACCTTTTATTTTATAGTTGAGCTTGAGGTTTGCAATAATAATCAATGCTGTCCCACAATCGTTAAAGGTGCTACCTGCTTTAACAAGCGTGTAATTTTATTTGGTAGCGATGGCAATGTTAAGGTGTTCACAAGCGCTATTAACAATAATCATTGCGCATGCTCTGATACGGCCGAAGCGGCTTCAAATATGCCCCGCTGTGTAGTTCAAAGCGTTGACCCAATTGCGCTTTCCTCTCGCGTTGGCGTTGTCCGCGATTGCTATGACAGCGTTTGCGTATTCCCGAAGGCAGTTACCGATATTCTCGGAGGTCCTGTAGTAACCGATGTTCCCGCCTGCACCCCCACAGTTTATGTAACGCTCGGTCTTTTCACTATTGTTCAACTCATTCGTCAAGTGCAAATGCTTATTCCTGTTTATGATTTCTGCGTTCCCGAAAAGCAATGCACCGATTCCGCAGACCACCCATGTGATGTTTTCAGGCGCATTAAGTTCCCAACCGATGACTTCTTCCCACCGCGCCCATGCGATATACCCAACAATTGCGGCTGCAATGAAAATAAAGATTAAGAACATAAAAACCCCAGAGAAATCTCTGGGGTTTAGTTTTAAATTACTTATAAGCAGAAAGGTCAAGGCTTTCAAACTGCATATAGAAATCTTTAAAGAATTCTATTACCTTAGCAACACCGCCAACCTCTGCCGATTCAAAGTTTACAGGCATTACGGGGTCATGAACGCTAAGTCTTAAAAGCATCCAACCATAAGGTGTTGTTATTCTCATACCCTCGCGGTTATCATCTGCAATAATGCAATCCTTATTATTTTTAGCGAATTCTTCTAATTTCGCTATAACATCGTTTCCATAAGCTTTAAAGTCTTCAGCCTTAATATTTAGGCGGATTTCCTTTTCTTCGGCAGGCATTTCAAGGTTTTTAAGAAGGGTATCGATATCATTACCCTTAGATACCTCAATTACAATTTTGGTTGCAAGATATGCGCCATCATCAAGGAAATAATTTTCTCTTAAAGCCGCATGTCCACTGGTTTCAATAGCAAGCGGACAGTTAATTCCCTGCTTGTTTAGTTCAATAGCCTTGTTTATAACATTCTTGTAACCGCGCTTAAATCTATAGTGGCTACCGCCTAAATCTTCATTAATGAACTTCTTTAAGCCATCGCTTGTTACCGAATCGGTAACGATAGTTCCGCCCTCATTACCCTTTAAAGCAATAATAGAGGCTAAGGCTATAAGTCTGTTACGATTAATTTCATTACCGTTTTTATCAACACAGCCCGCTCTGTCAACATCGGTATCGAAAATAATTCCAAGCTCGGCTCCTGTTGCCTTAACGGCTGAGCAAATGCTCTCCATAGCTTCCTTGTTTTCGGGGTTCGGAATGTGATTTGGGAACATACCATCAGGCTCTAGGAATTGGCTTCCCTCGGTATCGGCACCAAGAGGTTTTAAAACCTTTTCGGCATAAAAGCCACCGGCGCCATTGCCTGCATCGACAATAATTTTCTTATTCTTAAGAGGTAAAGAATCTTCGCTAACGCCGAGGCTATCGCATATTGTTTTGCGGAGAATTCCTGCGTATGTAGTCATAAAGTCGATTTTCTTAACCTCTCCGTCGGCCACCTCTGCCCTCTTTCCCTCATTCGCAACAACCACTATATCGGCAATATCGGTTGAATCAAGTCCGCCATCACGGGTAAAGAATTTAAGACCGTTTCGATCAAAGGGATGATGAGATGCCGTAATTTGAATTGCGGCATCAACGCCGAGTTCAACGGTTGTCATAAACATAGCGGGTGTAGAAGAAAGTCCGCAATCATAAACAGTAGCACCTGCATATATAAGTTCGCTGAGTGCCGCAGTTTTAATTCTTTCGGCGGAAATTCTTGAATCATGGCCGATAGCAACGCTGATTTCACTTGGCTTCTTGCCTACCTTCTCAGCCACCCATAAAATAAATGCGGCGGTTATATCCTTAACTGCATTATCGGTAAGATTAACTGCTTTGCCGCCTAAATCACTCGCTACTCCGCGAATATCGGTACCACTTTTTAATTCATTATAGTTCATAGTATTACTCCTAGTTCCCCGCTGAAAAGACCGGCCGCAAAAAAGCCTATTGCTATAAGCATTAATGCTGTTGCGGTTATTATAACAGTTTTTATGAAAACTGCCTTAGCGGTTTTTGATTTATTATCTAATATTTTCATTTTATCAACTCCACCTTTATTATAGGTAAAAATTGATAAATTATTTTGCGAGGTGTTTTTATGAAATGCAAAGTTGAAAAGATTTTAATTAAAGATTTTGCTAATTTGAAAGAATGCAAAGAAAATGCGAAAAATTTAAAATCTTATAATGTTTATCTTTTAAAAAACAAATACCGCATTATTCATAAAACACATAGTAAAAACTCTCTTTGGAAAAGTGATTACATTGAATATTTTAAAACATTGGAATATGGAATTCCTATCCAAGATTTCTGATTTCTTCCGCGGTTGCCTTCATATCCTCAGCCGAGAAAATATAACTTCCTGCAACTAAAACGGTTGCTCCCGCCTCAACTGCTAAGGGGGCGGTTTCTTTATTTATTCCGCCATCAACCTCAAGTTCTATATCTAATCCAAGCTCGTCAATTTTAGCGCGAAGTTTACGAAGCTTATCAAGTGCTTGGGGCATAAATGCCTGACCGCCGAATCCCGGCTCAACGCTCATAACAAGCACCATATCGCAAAGGGGTAGGAATTCATAAATCTGCTCAGGAGTGGTGCAGGGCTTAATTGTAAGGCAAGATTTGCAGCCTAATTCCCTTATCTCCTTTAGTGTTTCGGCAACGGGAGAGCCCGCTTCAAAATGAAAACCTAAATAATCAGATACGGGCGCAAAATCCTTTATGTATCTATGCGGACGGTCTATCATTAGATGCACATCCATAAGACATTTTGTGGAATGCTTTTTTATAGACTTAATAACCGGCACACCGAATGACATATTAGGAACAAAAAGTCCATCCATAACATCAAGATGAAGCATTTCAACGCCGGCATCTTCGAGTTTCTTAATATCATCTCTCATTGTTAAAAAGTCTGCCGATAAAACAGATGGGGAAAGTTTAACCATTTTAATTCTCCTTTAAATATTCACATATCTGATTTGCGATAGTCTTCATACCCTCTCTATCTGGGTGGCTATCTATTTTCGATATATCCTTCAGTTTTATAACCTCAAAACCATGACGGCCAGCCTCGTAATCCAGAGTATCAACAATAGGTCCTTCAAGAACATCGTTTTCTAAGATAAGAACTCTGGTATCGGGTAAAACCTCTTTAATCTTATTTAATAGAAAAGCGATTGCAGGAAGAACGAATTTTTTATCCTCCTCAGTTATATTTTCACTTTTAGGCTCGCCTAAGGGGGAGGGTATCCAAAAATCATTTGTTCCTCCGAAAAGGATTAAGGTATCCACCTTGTTTTCTTTGAAAAAACCTTCTCTTTGAAACCTTTCAAAGCGGCCTATAAAGGAATAGGCAGGATCATGACCATGCCAACCTGAATAAGAAATAGCCGAACCTCCGCCGGAAGCATTAAGAATTATGTTTCCGCCTACCAATTCCGATAACCTATACCACCACATTTCCGTTTTATCTAAGCGGTACCATTCCCTTTCATCAGCTAAATTATAACAAGGGATGTGGCCTGATGGAATAAAATCGGCATGGGAAGAATAGCTATCTCCAAAAACAACAAAATTTCCTAACAATCATATTCACTCCTATCTAACGAATTATTATAT
>JAZOQP010000042.1:0-9351 GCA_045656145.1 Acutalibacteraceae bacterium | reverse complement strand
AGAGTGGCTCGAAACTCTTATTAAGCGTGAATATATAGAAGAAATGTGCGAAAAAGCTTATAAAAGTTGGATTTAATAATGTTAAAATAAGGAGATTTTGTTATGGGTATATTTGGTGATTTGTTTGATTTTAATAACGATGGAAAGTTAGATTCTTTTGAAAAGGTCGCAGAATTTAGCGCATTTATGCAGATGATGGATTCAGTTAAAAATGATGAACTTTTATCTGCAGGTTTAGACCCACAAGAATTATCTGATATGGGTTACCTTGAACGCCGCGAAGCTCTAGAAAACGCTGGCTTAAATCCCGATGATTATGAGTTGTAAATTTATCATATAGCCGATGGGTCACCCATCGGTTCGTTTATTTACATAGGCACTAATAGGTTTGTTCATTTGTAAATTAAAACGCCGAATTAGAAATATAAACAAAAAAATACTGCAAACGCAAGATTTTTGCTGAAAACTGTTGAGCATTGAAATTAAATGTGCTATAATACAAGTTAATGATAATATGCAAAAATAAATTTCTTTGAGGTGTATTATGGCTGCAAGTTATAAGAAGTTATTTAAACTCTTAATCGACCGCGACATGAAGAAAAAAGAACTCGCAGAAAAAGCCGGCATCAGCATCGCCACCATTACCAAAATGGGCAAAGACGGCGCCGTTGTCTCCAGCGATGTTCTTGTAAAGATATGCTCAGCACTTGATTGTACTATGGATGATATTGTTGAGATAGTACCAAATAAGTAGTGGGTGCTTATTCTACTAATATTGAGTTAAATTGATTGTGTTAGGAAAAATTTATAGGAGAACAAATGAAATGATACGTATTGCTACCGCATTTAGTGGAATAGGTGCTATCGAATATGCATTAAAGCAGTTAAAAAAGGAACACAATATCGTTTTCGCCTGCGACAACGGAGAACGCATAATCGATAAAAATAGACAAATCATCGAAAAAGAAATTAAAAAAATGTCTGATATAGAAGCACAAAACTATATCAAAAAACTTTATTTAGATACCGGCAAGCCAAACCTTATGAAAGAAAGCTACTTCGCAAATTATGATATTAGTGAAGAACAATGGTATGAAGACATAAGGTTCCTTAATGCAAAAAAATATAAAAATCAAATAGATTTATTTGTAGGCGGAAGCCCCTGTCAATCATTTTCGGTAAATGGAAAAAGATATGGACTAAAAGATATTCGAGGAACTTTGTTTTATGAATTCGCAAGAATTATTGAAGAATCCCAACCCAAAACTTTTATATATGAGAATGTAAAAGGGATGTTAACCCATGATAATGGAAAGACATGGGAAATAGTAAAGTCCATCTTCGAGAAACTAAATTACAACATATATATTCAACAAAAAGAAGATGGAAAAGAGAATCCTATTTTAAATGCAAAAGATTACGGAATCCCTCAAAACCGAGAAAGATTATTTATTGTAGGATTTAGAAACGATTTGGAAATTGAATCTTTCGAATTCCCGAAAAAGAAAAAGTTAACAAAAACAATATTTGATTTTTTAGATGAAAATGTTGATAGCAAATATTACCTTGGCCAAAAAGGCTTTGAGTTTGTAACAACCCATCCCAGCAGAGCTCAAGTAAGTGAACCAATTATGAGAACGCAAAAAGCAAATCAGCAATTTAATTGGAATGGCGATTTTATTTTTGTGCCCTTATGCAAGGTTGAGCAAAATCAGAAGATAATGCAACGTGCATATATCTCTGAATGGAAGGGGCAAGAAGGTGTCATTAGACAAATAACACCACGAGAATGTTTACGTCTAATGGGATTTAAAGATGATTTTAAAATTGTTATGAACGATACAAATATGTATAGGCAATCCGGAAATTCAATAGTTGTAAATGTTTTGATGGAACTTGTTAGATCTATAGAAAAAACAGGAGTTTGGGAGAAACATGATTAAATTAGCGACGCTATTTAGCGGAATAGGTGCTATTGAACAAGCGTTAATCAGAATGAATAAAGCTTATGAAATAGTTTTTGCTTGTGATAATGGCGAAATAGATATTGAAATTGATGTTGATAAAGTAAAAAAAGACCTTTTAAATATCGACGAACCAAAGCGAAAAAAAGAGTATATTGATAATCTATATCAAAAATCTACGAGAAAACAAAATTATGTCAAACAAAGTTATTTAGCCAATTATAAAATAGACGAAGATCATTTTCATTATGATATACGATTTTTAGACGCAATACCCTACCGTGATAAAGTTGACTTGCTTGTTGGAGGAAGTCCGTGTCAGTCCTTTTCTAGTGTTGGTTTTCAGGGCGGATTAGAAGATACACGAGGAACTTTGTTTTATGACTATGCTAGAATTATACAAGAAGTTCGCCCAAAAGTTTTTATATACGAAAATGTTCGTGGTTTAATAACACATGATAAAGGTAACACTTGGAAAAAAATTAAACATACCTTTGAAAACATATTAGGATATAAGATTAGCGGTCCTCAAGTTTTAAATGCTGCAGACTATGGAATTCCACAGCAACGAAGGCGTTTGTTTGTAATCGGAATTAGAGAAGATGTCGTTGCGAAACCTTTTGAGTATCCTATCCCTATAGGAATGGAAAATTTAAAATATACAATGCAAGATTTCTTAGAAGATAATTGTAAGTACGATGAAGAGGATCCAAACTTCACTTTTGACCGAAACGGACATCTAATAATTAGAAAAGTTAAAGGAAAAGCAAATGATAAGTTTAACTTAACCCCTAAGGTTAGAGACTATGTTTTAAAAGAAGGAACTAAGAACTTTAAAACCTCTACAAAGACTGATTTACCGATAGCTAGAACCCTATTAAAAACTATGACTCAACATCATCGTGCAGGTGTAGATAATTATATAACTATCGGATATGATGAAGATGGACAAAAAATGTTAAGAGGTTTAAGTGACAGGGAATGTTTGCGATTGATGGGATTTCCCGATTCGTTTAAAATAGTCGTTTCTTCTCAGCAAATGCTTAGACAAGCTGGGAATTCTATTGTTGTTGATGTAATGATGGCAATATTGAATTCAATTTTTGATACTGGTGCATTATAAAGGAGTGCGTATAATGAAATTTAAAAGAATAGATGCATTTGAAATGAACTTTGAAGAATGTGCTTGCAAAGCTCAATATAAACTCAATACTAGTGGAGTTGGCGAAAAACGTCTATATGTAGGGCATGACGAAGCTCTTTTAGATGAGTTCTTTGATTTGGAAAACATTGAAAGTTTTATATTTTTGAAAAAGGATTTGCAGGTTTATTTGGTTGAAGCTAAGGAAGAATATTATAATCCTGTACAGCCATACAAAGAGAATATAGCTGCTTATTATGATTCAAATGTTGCGGCAACCAACGCAATACCCAATGAGATTATTGAACTTCATTTCACTAAAAAATACGATTCACAACATAGATATTATTTAAATTTTAAAAAAGATGGATTCAGCTCAGATAATTATGATTATTTTCGTAATATTGCTTTACCACGTGTGACCAAACTTTCGTTTGTTAAAATACAAAATGTTAAAAATAATAAACTATATATTTATATTAAGCCTTTCTTCTATATCGACGATAAAGAGAAAATAGAAAAAGAGGTTGAAATCAAAATCGCAACCGGAGACACCTCTGCTCCTAGAGTTTACAGGAAAAAGCAGGTACAATATAGACACGAACTTTTAGATAGTATGCCAAGTTGTTTGATTACTGGCGTAACCGAAGATAGAATTCTTGAAGCTTGTCATATTAAACCTTTCAGTAAATGTGATAATGAAGACGAACAATATGATGTGGCTAATGGTTTGGTTTTTACACCTACATATCATGTGTTATTCGATTTGGGATTTATTTCGTTTAGGGATAATGGTGAAATTTTAATTTCTCCATTCTTGTCCAATATGAATAAAAACCGGTTGCAGTTGGGTGAAAATAAAAAATATCGTATTCCCACAAAATGCGCTAAATACCTTGATTATCATAGAAACAATATTTTTAATCAAATTCCGGATTTGAACATATAGGAAGTTTTTATATGAAAGCATGTAGCTTATTTAGCGGAATAGGTGGCATTGACCTTGGTTTTCAACAAGCAGGGTTTGATATCATATGGGCGAATGAATTTGATAAAGATGCCGCAACTACATATCGTCATAATTTTGATGAGCTTTTGAAATTATTTAATATAAAAAATGAAGATTAAAGGTCGGTAGTTTTTATATACGGCTTGATTATGAAAAAAGGCACCCTCTTTTTTGAGGGTGCCTTAATGGTTTTTTAGAAATTAATTGTGGTTTTGCCTGCGGGAATTGAGAATTCGCGCTCGCGGTTGTTTGACATTTTGATAAATAAAGTAAACGGTTTTTCGGCTTCAATTTCAAAAATAGCGTCGCCATGTTTGCGGGCATATTTTGTGCATTCAATTGAAACCATTCCACCATTGAATTTCATATTTCTAATACCGCTTTTTTTATCGTTTATTACATCGAAAGTGATTTTGTTTTCGGGTGCGTTGAAATTAAATCCGATAACATTCTCGATAAGACAGGTTACGGGAGCTAATCCTCCCCAACCAACAAAGTTGGGTTTAACTAGCAAGCCGCATTCACGGGTTGCGGGTCTATCCTTTTCGGGCGAATAGCATTCCCAAATTCCGCCATAGGCAGGATTTTTTGCAACTGCGCTCATAACCTCTAACAGTTTTATTGAAGCCTCTCTAGCAAAGCGAGGATAACCTTGCTCATATATGCCTCGGATAGCGGCAAAGGTTGTTGGGTGCCAGCTGCTACCACACCAATAACCGCCATCGGGGTCGTAATTCAAATCATCCTTTGAAAGGGAAGCAAAGGGTGTATGAGCATAAAACTCTTCGGGGTTAAACAAATGAGAAAGCATTTGGGTAATGTTATCTTTAGTTACGGCTCCGCAAAGAAGTGACCAAAATGCTGCCGCGGTTTTGGTATTTATGAGTTTTACCTTATCTTCAGGGTTTGTTCTGCCAAAAAAGTCGTAATAATAACCTGTTTTATTGCTCCAATGGAACTTATTAATAAGGTTATTGATTCTTTCATTTTCATTTTTATAAAACTCGGCTTTTTCGGTTTCTCCCAAAACCTCGCAAATTTTAGCAATATATTTAGCATTTAAGGATTGCTGACAAGCCAAATCAACAAAGGCAACATCACTGCCGTTATCCATAAAAGAGCCATAAGCGGCACGCGGTGCGTTATCCATACCGCCGGCGCCACAGCTTGCATAATAATAAAGGCCGGTGTTTCTTTTCCAATTGTTTTCAATATATTTATAAAGACCTTCTAAAACGGGCAACACGGTTTTAAAGCGAGAACTGTCACCGCTGATTAAATACTGCTCCCATTCTACCCAGGAATAAAGGGGCGGATTAATGAGCTCTCCGTATGCCGGCTCTTCTTTTTCAATATCATAAGCCATGCTTATGTAACCATCCTCGCGCTGAAGTCTATAAAGGTTATCCAAATTATTAAAGGCAGTAAAGGTGCCGTTGGAATAGTTGGTAATAAAGGTCATAAAGCAGCTGTCCCATTGCCAAATAAATCCGCAACCGGGCATACAGGTTAAAATTGGCTTCCAACCCTCTTTATTAACATAATCAACATTTTCAAAGGCTGTTTCCCAAGCGGTATAATAAAGGTCTATAAAATCTTGGCAACCCTCCAAAACGGGTTCGGGAAGTTTTTCTTTTTCATAACGGAATTCTTCGCCGGTTAGGCTAGTTTTTGCATATTTATCAATATATTCAGCCATTTTTATAACCACCTTAACTGTGTTTTGAGTTCATTATAACATAAAGGAAATAAAAAGCAAGGATTATTTAGTTTTTTTTTGGAGTGCGCAGAGCGCGTAATAAGCGCCGTAAACCACAAGGCAGGTGCCAAACACACAGGACACAACCATCAGCGGCATAATTTCATCCGAAAGGAAGGGGAAAATGCTTTTTTCTATGAAAAACCAATTATAATCCATATCATAAACGGTGTTTCCGAATGCCGCCCAAACAAGAATCATTAATATTCCAACAAACTCTTTCCAAATTTTGCAAATATTATATTTTACCTCGCCAAAGCTTAGGTTAAGCACGCCCCAGCAGAAGAGGAAGCCATGATACATAAAGGTTTGGAAAATCAAGTAGCAAAAGGGCGGTTGACCGCCGAGCGCTGTGCCGGGGTAACACATCCACATTAGGCTTGAGGCGATAGAGAGGGTAACCACAGGTTGCTTGATTTTTTCAAATCTCTTATTAAACTGCACAAAGGGTACAAGCACCGCCATAATCGTACATATATTAAAGGGGAGTTTATAAGAACTGATACCGTTATAGCTATCGGATAGCGGCATAATCATAAAATCGATAAGATAAAGCCCTACTGTTAGGTATGCCATGAGTCTTAAGAGCTTTTCTTTGTGCTCGGTATGTTTTCTGCCATAAAGGGACAGGGCTAAAGTTCCGCCAAAAACGATGAACAAATAAAGGAAATGCCAACCATCAAAAAGATCTATTCTAAGACTTGAATTATTTTGGCTAAAGAGCCAAGCAAAAAATTCTTTCATATTTTCTCCTCCAAACGAATTTTACGAATACTATTTTAACACAAATTCGACAGTTTGTGTCAAAAATTTTGAAATAAAACTTTATTTGTATTTTTGAGTGTGATATAATTATGTTTAGATGAAACTAAATCATAACAAAGCAAAATAGGTGGAATTATGAAAAACTCAAAAATTTGCCCCAAATGTCACTCGGGAAATATCGTTAGAATTGATGGCTATGCAGGACCTTACGGCGTAGGCAACAACATTATGACTAAGAATACCATTTTTTCTGCGGTTAATGTTAATCGTTACATCTGCCTTGAATGCGGTTTTACTGAGGAATGGATAGATAAAGAGGATATAGAAAAGGTAGCGAACAGCAAAAAGGCAAAGAGATAAAAATTTTTTGGGGGATAGAAATGGTTGAATTTTTAAAATACTTTTTTGGCAAAGGTGAAACAGAGGAGTTCACTAATTTTACATTGGCGCATATTATACCGATTTTGGTAGCGGCGGCGGTAATCTATGTGATATATCGTTTTCGCGATAATATTTGCGAGACTAAAAACGAGATGTATTTCAGATATATTATAGCCTTTACAATGATTATAAGCGAAATGTCATATTACTGGAGGCTTATTGCTGTACCCTCGTTAAACCCGAATCCAGTTGACCATTTACCCATTTCGGTTTGCGGTTGGGTGGCTGTGTTTGGAAGTTATATGGTGGTTGGAAAATCGCAAGCTCTCTTTGATATTTGCTATTTTTGGTCGCTTTGCGGAACAATTTTCGCCCTTATTACGCCAACAGTTATTACATATACAGGACCTACTCGATTTCGTTATTATCAGTTCTGGGTGGAGCATCTAATAGGCTACGTAGCTGTTTTCTATATGATTTTTGTTCATAAAATGCGCCCCAATAAAAAATCTTTTTTAAGGGCATATCTAGCTCTTGTTGTGTTGGCAGTAATAGCTTATTTTGCAAATGTTATTATAGGTCCCGGGGCTAATTATTTATTTATGGCAAAGCCTGAAGCAACCCCATCAATTTTGGATATACTTCCTCCGAATTTTGCTTTGCGCATATTGATTATGGTGGCGGCTGTAACGGTGTTATTTGTTTTGGCTTATCTACCTTGGTATATTAAGGATAAAAAAGATAAGTAGTAACTTTTATGAAAAAGATTTTATGCTTAATTTTAGCATTAATTATGATAATGACCGCCTTTTCAGGTTGTGAAATTTTATGAAACCATATTTTCCTTTCAAAAGGGCAACTATATGGCAAATGTTACGGTGGCTTCTTTAGAAACCGATAAGTCAGCTGAAATTTTAAAATATTTCACAGTGGAATAGGCGATATAACCGAAGCAACACTTTATTGATAAATTTTGTCAATAATGATGGAATGAAAGTATAATCTAAGAAAGAGGTGTTCCGTTATGGATATCGAAGTTTTATTTACCTTGGCAGGCGTTGCTTCGCTTGTTTTAACAATTTTGGCATTTATTTATATTGTGCCGCAGGCGAGATACAATCGCCTTAATGATTTTGGCAAATTCCTACATAACACTTTTAATTTTAAATATCTCATCATTGAGAAGATTTTAAAGGGGCTTTATATTTTCTCTACAATCACGGTTGTTTGTGTCGGCTTCTTTATGCTCTTCTATGTTGACGAAGGATATTACAGCGATGAATATTATGGTGGCTATGGTATTTTATTAATGCTTTTGGGACCGATAGCAGTTCGTTTAGCTTATGAGTTCTTAATGATGGCAATTCTCCTAGTTAAGAATGTAATTGAAATAAACGGCAAATTAAAGGCAAACCCGGCGAGCGTTAATGAGGCTTCTCCCGTGTCTTTTGCGGGCGAGGCACCCGCCTCCGAGAAATCTGCAGAGGAAATTTCTTCCGAAAAAGAAACTCCCGCTGCAAATGGTTCTTTTTGCGCAAAATGTGGCGCAAAGGTTGGCGAGGAAATGTTCTGCGCTAACTGTGGAAACAAATTAAAATAAGCTGAGAAAAACGGTTATGTGTTAAAACATAGCCGTTTTTTATATGATTTTTTAAAAATTGCAAGTGAGAAAACGCGAGAAAAACGGAGAAAAAACGAGCAAATGAGAGCAATTGGTTTTTAAATTAATTTTTTTCAAAAAAGGTGTTGACATTTGCTTTTCTATATGGTATCATACTAAGGCTCGAAAAATTTTATGGAGGTAAAAATTATGTCTACATTTATGGCAAAGCCTGCTGAAGTTAAGCGTAATTGGTATATTGTAGATGCTGCAGGTCGTCCTCTTGGCCGTACTGCTGCTAAGGTTGCCGACCTTTTAAGAGGTAAGGGTAAGCCTGAATTTACACCGCATGTTGACTGCGGAGACCATGTTGTTGTTATTAACGCAGCAGATGCAGTTTTAACCGGTAAAAAGCTTGAAAAGAAATATTATCGTCGCCACACAGGTTATATCGGCGGTCTTAAAGAGGTTCAGTATTCAACTCTTATGGCTACCCGCCCTGAGCTTGCTATGGAATTAGCAGTTAAGGGAATGGTTCCCGATACAACTATCGGCAGAAAAGCTTTAACCAGACTTCACGTTTACAAAAACGCAGAGTACGCTCAGGTTGCTCAGAAGCCTGAAAAGTACGAATTTTAATGAAAGGGAGACAGAATAATGTTTGAAGGAAAACCTTATTTTTACGGTACCGGCAGAAGAAAAAGTTCTGTTGCCCGCGTACGCGTATACAGC
>JAZOQP010000041.1:0-2074 GCA_045656145.1 Acutalibacteraceae bacterium | reverse complement strand
TTCGGGAAATCTTTCGAGGGTGGAGGTTGTGAATAATCTTTTCTCATCTTTGCTGGAGAAGGATACGCTTTTAAGCTCGGTTATTTCCTGTCAATTTATAAGCAATGTGCCATCGGCAATTTTGCTTTCTAAATTCACAACTAATTATAAATCTCTGCTTTTAGGTGTTAATATTGGTGGAACAGGCACGTTAATTGCTTCGCTTGCGAGCCTTATAACCTTTAGCGAATATCGCATTTTATATCCTGAAAAAACCAAAAACTATTTTTGGCTTTTCACATTAATTAACTTTATATTTTTAGTTGTTATGATAATTTTTGTGAAAATATTTGTAATTTAAAAAATTTCTCTTTTTGTAAACTTTAGTTAATTGACAGCAATTTTTAAAAGTGGTATAATAATTTTGGTTGGAAAAACCCATAATATATATTGGAGTGATAAAGTTGAAACTAATTATCAAAGAAAACTATCAAGAGATGAGCGAATGGGCAGCTCAGCATATTGCAAATGCCATAAATAATCATAAGGAAGACCGTCCTTTTGTGCTTGGCTTACCCACAGGTTCTTCTCCTCTTGGCGTTTACAAGAGATTAATTGAAATGAACAAGGCAGGCGAGGTTACTTTTAAAAATGTAGTTACCTTCAATATGGATGAATATGTAGGACTTCCAAGAGAGCATGACCAAAGCTATTGGTATTTTATGCATGATAATTTCTTTAATCATATCGATATTCCTGCAGAGAATATTAACATTTTAAATGGTATGGCAGAGGATTTAGAGGCCGAGTGCCAGCGTTATGAAGATAAAATTGCAGCCTTGGGCGGCATTGATTTATTCATGGGCGGCAGCGGTGTTGATGGCCATATTGCATTTAATGAGCCCTTTACTTCGCTAACCTCAAGAACCGGCATCCGCGCCTTAACCGAGGATACCCTTATTGCAAACTCTCGCTTCTTTGATAACGATATGAACAAGGTTCCCAAAACCGCTTTATCGGTTGGTGTTGGCACCGTTTGCGATTCAAAGCAGGTAATGCTCGTTATTAACGGACACAACAAGGCAAGAGCTTTACGCCACTGTGTTGAGGGCGGCGTTGACCACGCTTGGACCATCAGCGCATTACAGTTGCATAAGGACGGAATCATTGCTTGTGATGAAGCTGCTTGCGGCGAGTTAAAGGTAGACACCTATAAATACTTTAAAGAGATTTATAAAGACGAAAAATAATATTGATTAAAATTTTCAAGGCGCCAACCAAATGGTTGGTGCCTTTTTTTCAAAATATTAAAAGTGAGATTCCAGAAAATATTGAAAAATTCGTTTGTTATGTGATATAATATAACAAATCAAACAAGGAGGCTTTTTGATGTATTGTTCAAAGTGTGGTAAAGAAATCGTTGAGGGCGGTGCCTTTTGTGTGGCTTGCGGAAGCCCTGTGAACGCTACTGTTAATAACGGTGTGAACGATTTATCCTCAGATGGAAAAGCACTATTAAACACCCTATCTCAAAAGCTCAATACCAATGGTACTATTTGGTTGGTTATTGGAATATTGCAAATTTTAGGCGGCATATTTATAAATTGGTTTTTACTGATTGTAGGTGTACTTAATATTATTTCTTCCATTCAGGATATGCAATACAGTAAAACCTTGCTTGAAAACCCAAGAGGTATTGTTGCAAGATTCGAACCGCTTACAGGACCTATTATAACCCTCATTTATAACCTTGTTATAGGCGGTATTATAGGTGTTATAGGCTCTATATATTATTTTGTGGCAATAAGAAGCTTTGTTCTTGAGAATAGGCATTTCTTTTCAAGCTTTGATGCTTAAATCATAATAAAAGCAACAAAAAACCGAGTTTTTAAAACTCGGTTTTTTCTTTTATAATAAATTGTTTTTAAAGAATTCTAGAATTTCTTTCGTTTCTTCCTTTGAGAAGAATTCACTTAGCCTTTTTTCTATTTTTTCGGGGTTTAATTCGCAGTCCTTCAAAGCGTTATAGAACTTATCGGGAATTGCTGTATCAAGGCTATCGGTGTAAACCTTAATGTCGCTGAATTTACCGCTT
>JAZOQP010000040.1:0-65520 GCA_045656145.1 Acutalibacteraceae bacterium | reverse complement strand
TATTGTTCTGACTTTTGCACTGCTCGCGAGCCTGTCCGTCACCGCTTTTGCGGCTAACACCACCGAGGGGAAGGCTGACATCACTACCAGCATCGCGCCTACCTACACCGTGTCCATTCCTGCTGATGAAAACGTAGCCTTCAACGCTACCGAGACCGCTTTCGGCGCAATCGAAGTGACTGCTTCTCAGATCCATCCCGACAAGTGCATCAAGGTGGCTTTGGCTTCTGACGGCAAGCTGGAAAACAGCATTGATGCTACCAAGGTGATTCCTTACGCCATCAAGGATAGCGAAGGCGCTGCATTTACATCTGCTACTTATCTGACAGAGGGCGACAAGACCGAGCTTTCCATCCACATCACCGCTGATGATTGGAACGCCGCTTACGCAGGCGAGTATTCCGATACCGTTACCTTCACTGTTTCCTACGAAGATAAATAAGGAGGCGGTACTATGAAGAGATTAACAGCGCTGCTGTTATGCTTCTTACTGCTATGTACGTGTAGTGTGACCGCCTTTGCCGCAGAGCGGGAGGACGAGATACCGAGCGCCGAGATCACTGTTACCGTTCCCAACAGCCATAAAATCACCGTTACGGCAGAAAATGCAACGGTGTTTTACGGTGGGGGCAGCGGTGAGGAATTTATCGTAGAACGTTTAAGCGAGCCGCGACTTCTCATTCGCGCCGAAAGCGGCAAGGTTATCAAGTCGGTTATGATAAACGGCGAAGATGTTACCGAGGAGCTTCACGGCGGCTATCTTGACCTTGACGCTGTTTATGAGGATAAGGAGATTACCGTCACCACCGAGGACGAACCTGTGGCGCGTGATGAAACCTACACCATAAAAGGTAAGGTTACGCTGAACGGTCAGCCTCTTGAGGGTGTGGACTTGGAACTGCGTTCCACCTTAAAGACCACCAAGACCGACAAGAACGGCAACTTTGTCTTTACCGATGTGGAGCCGGGTAAACACTCCTTGACGGCACTAAAAGACGAAAAGGTCATTGGCTATCTGTCCTTTGAACTGAAAAAGGACAACAAAGCCGATGTGGCATTGTTGGAAGACGGCACCTACACCGTGTCCGTTGACCAAAACGGCGCAGGCGTGGAGCTGCATTTGGTACTGAACGAGGAAGCGAGTACCCTTGCCCCGACCGAGATTGGCACCATCGAAAAAGCAGAACCTAACTCACCCCAAACGGGAGATAACACAAACCTCTCTTGGTGGTGGCTCTTGGCTGTACTCAGCGCCACCTTTATAGTAGTTTTAGAAACCTTAAGCAGAAAGAAAAAAGCTTAATAACGAATACAGCCCCTGCTACCTATTTAGCAGGGGCTGATGTTTTTGAAGTCTATCCGGTAATTTGTTTCAACGTTATAAAAGGGTTGATTTTTTCGCCGTTTTGTGATACTATGTTGATACTGAAATTTGTAGAGCCTATAGAAACCGAATGTTCGTTCGGTTATAAACCCCAATTTTTAGGTTCAAAGCGACTTGCTTTTCTAGGTATTATTTGAATTTAAGCGAGTGGGAATAATACTGAGTGGCTTATGAGTGGCTTGAAATTATTTAATTTCAAGCCACTGTCTTATTTTTGAAGGAGAAAGTATATGAAAAAGAAAATAATCAATGCGGTAATAGATATTGTTTTAATTGCGATAGTTTTTGCCATTACCGATGCTATGCTTATAAAGGTGTTTCATTCTGAAAATTTATGGCTTGAGCTTGGTATTTATATAGTAATGTATGGCATTGTTTTTGGTGCCAAAAGCGGTATTAAATATATATGGAAGAAAAGGTTTTATAGGGAATAAAAATTTAAAAGGCTATCTCATAAATTTATGAGATAGCCTTTTTGTTGTTTATTTTTTACTGATTATTACTGAATAAATCATTGGCAAAAATGCTATTATAAAAACTATTGGCATAAACACCCAAATCATAATGTTAGCGGGTAAAAGCGCCGATAGAATTATTAGAATAGCTCCCACAACCCAAATCTTGCCTGCAAAATAATGGGTTTTATCCCAATTTTCTTCGCTTTTAAGCGTTGTTGGAATTCTGATTCCAACCGTGTGATTATAGCGGCATTTTGGTATATAGTTGCCAATGAAAAGGAAGATAGCGCCAAGTAGGATAGGCATCACTTTAATAACATTAAGGGTAAGTCCTAAGGCGGTGTAATAGATAATTCCGCTTATAATAATGCTGATAGCGGGGCAAATAAAATATGATACTGCGAGAAGCTTTTTGTTTTGCTTTCGGTTTTTATTATCAGAGTGTATTGCA
Source organism: Acutalibacteraceae bacterium (assembly GCA_045656145.1). Taxonomy (GTDB): domain Bacteria; phylum Bacillota; class Clostridia; order Oscillospirales; family Acutalibacteraceae; genus SIG565. The sequence continues at coordinate 63,227 of JAZOQP010000040.1, read as the reverse complement.
AAGATGCTAACAAGGTTTAAAGTAGCCATAATAATCGGCAGGGTAATAACCGCGAAAAGTTTTGGCGCATAGCCATCAATTTCGCCCTTTGCATTCCAATGAATAGGTACTGTTTCGGGTAGCTTATCCCAAAGGAGCAAGCCTGCTAAAATGGGCAAAAGGGTAATCAATGTAGAAACAATAAATTTTATTTTATTCTTCTTAAAAAACTTAATCATTAGTATTATCTCCCTTCAAATCTTTTATGAAAAGTAGCGTTTCTTCAAGAACTGAGGTGTTTATTGTGTAATAAATAAACTTGCCTTCTCTTGTATCTCTCACTAAATCGGCATCTTTTAAAACCGATAAATGCCTTGATATTGAAGCCGCGGTAACGGGGAAGTGGTTAGTAATTTCTCCTGCAGAGAGTTTGCCTTTTTTTAGCATATTGAGTATTTCGCGCCTTATGGGGTCATCAAGCGCTTTAAGAACGGAGCCTATTCCCATTATATTCACCTCGTTTAACATTTAACCTAATTGTTAAATGTATTATAACATTAAAACCCTCTCTTGTCAATAGGGAGGGTTTTTGTAAGTTTAAAATTATTTTAGCATATTTGTTAATTCTTCAACCGAATTTGCAATGGTAACGGCTCCTGCATTTAATAATTCTTCAGGTTTTCCAAAACCCCAGGAAACACCAATTGTGTTAATTCCGCATTCACTCGCTCCCTCAACATCGAAAACGGTATCGCCGACCATAATCATATTTGTGGGGTTATATTTATCTTGAAGATAATTAATAACTGCCGCTTTATTATCTCGGCTTTTATCAAAGGTTGCTCCACAAACGCCTTCAAAATAATGCATTAAATTAAAGTGCTCCAAAATTTCAATTGAGGTTTCTTCGGGTTTACAGGTGGCAACAAAAAGGCGGTGGCCTTCTTCTTTTAATGTTTTAAGCATTTCCTCAATTTTTTCATAGGGCTTGTTTTCAAATTTTCCAACCCTTAAATATCTTTCTCGGTATCTTGTAAGCGCGTTTTCAATTTCGCTATCCGCCACACCAAATTTTTTAAAGGAGTATCTTAGCGGTGGGCCAATAAGGCTTGGCTTGTCCTCTTCGGTTAATTCTATTCCATAATGCGAAAAGGTGTAAAGACAGCTTTTTAAAATCCCCTCTGAAGAATCGGTAAGGGTGCCATCCAAATCGAATAAAATAGATTTTATCAAGAAAATCACCTCTAAAAAGTTCTATATTTATTATACACTCTTTTATGTCTATTGACAAGTTTTTTAGGGTATGGTATAGTTTGATGGGGTGATTATATGGTTAAAATAGGAAACGATTGGGATAATATTTTGGCTGATGAATGGGAAAAGCCTTATTATAAAGAGCTTCGAGAATTCCTTAAAAATGAATATGAGAATGTCACCGTTTATCCACCAAAGGAGGATATCTTCAATTCCCTTAGATACACCTCATTTTCTGATACCAAGGTTGTGATTATTGGTCAGGACCCTTATCATGGCTTTGGCCAGGCGCACGGCCTTTGCTTTTCGGTAAAAAAGGGGATAGCGCCTCCACCATCCCTTAAAAATATTTATAAGGAACTCGAAAGTGATATTGAGGGTTTTATCATACCACCTCATGGCGAGCTTACCTCCTGGGCAAAGCAGGGCGTTCTTATGCTTAACAATGTTTTAACCGTTAGAGAAGCCTCTCCAAATAGTCATAAGGGTAAAGGTTGGGAAAAGGTAACCGATAGAATAATTAGTGAACTTAATAAAAAGCAAACGCCTATAGTTTTTCTTCTTTGGGGAAATAACGCCATAACCAAGGCAAAGATTATAGATAATCCGATTCATAAGAAATTAACAAGCGTTCATCCAAGTCCATTATCGGCTTATGGTGGTTTTTTCGGATGTAAGCACTTTTCTTTAACTAATGAAATATTAAAAAGCGAAGGTTTAGAGCCTATTGACTGGTCGCTTTAACAAGTTAAAAAAGCACATTGCATTTAGCAATGTGCTTTTTGTTTAATAGGTATTAATTGCTTTTGTTGGGCAGTTGCGCTCGCATTCGCCGCAGGAAGTGCATTTTTCGTAATTAATAATAGCGAGATTATTAACTATATCAATAGCGCCATTTGGGCAAACCTTAGCGCATTTACCGCAACCGATACAAGCAGATGTGCAAGCCTTTCTGGCGGTGGCACCCTTATCCTTATTTGAGCAACCAACAAAGTGTGTATAGTCTCTTGGTTCTATCGAGATTATTCCTTTAGGACAAATATTAGCACATTTTCCGCAGGCAATGCATTTATATTTATCAACCTCAATATTACCATCAACAAGGCGTAATGCGCCATATTCGCAAACCTTAACGCAGTCGCCAAAGCCGAGGCAACCATATTTACAGCTAAGAGGTCCTCCATAAAGAAGTGAAGCGGCGGAGCATGAAGCGGCTCCCGAATAGGCGAAAATGCTTTTTGCATTATCATACCCGTGTCGGCAATGAATAACGGCTCTTTTTTGGGTTACCTTAATTTCCTTGCCTAAAACCTTTGATAGAGCCTTGGCGGTGTCATCTCCACCCGCGGTGCAAAGGTTGGGGGCGCACTCATCTCGGCTTAAAGCCGAAGCATATCCATCGCAACCCGAATATCCGCAGGCGCCGCAGTTAGCGCCGGGAAGGCACTGCCTTATTTGCTCGGTTTTTTCATCGGTTTCAACCGCAAAAAACTTAGAAGCAAGGCTTAACACAACGCCTAAGATAAGGCCTGTCAATCCAACAATTAAAACTGTGTATAAAAATCCCATAGCCTTAACCTCCTATTCCGGCAAAGCCTAAGAATGAAAGCGCCACAATAGAGGCGGCAATAAGTGTTATAGGCAAGCCCTTTAAAAATTCAGGAATATCGGAGGATTCAAGCCTTTTTCTAACGCCTGCAAAAATAACCATTGCAAGCATAAATCCAAGGCCTGCCGCAAGAGCGTTTATAAGAGATTCCAAATAGTTATAACCCTTTGTGAAATTGAGAATTGTGATACCAAGAACGGCGCAGTTTGTAGTAATTAGCGGAAGATATATGCCGAGCGAATTATAAATAGCCTTAGAATATCTTTTCAAAATAATTTCAAGCAACTGAACAAGCGCCGCAATAACCAGGATGAAAACTATGGTTTGCAAATAGTCAAGCCCAAGGGGTACTAAAATATAGCTGTAAAGCGGATAGGTAACGGCGGTGGCTATAACCATAACTGCAGTTACCGCTACACTCATACTAATAGCGGTTCCAACCTTTTTAGAGGTGCCTAAAAATGGGCAAATACCAAGGAACTTCGAAAGAATCATATTTTCGGTAAGGAGGCCTGCTAAAATAATAGAAATAATATTGGTTAACATTCTGCCACCTCCTTAGCATCCTTGCAAGCGTCTTTTAAAGCACAGTTGCCGCAACCAAGCGAGCAAACCTGTTTTTTGCCGAGCTTCTTTGCAATAGCGTTTGAAAGGGCAACCAAAATGCCAAACACGAAGAATCCACCGGGTGGCAAAAGCATTACAACCATTGGGCTTATAAGATTTGCTGTTACAGTGATTCCAAAAATTGTTCCTGCACCAATGAGTTCTCTGATAATTCCCATAAGAGTAAGGGTGATTGTGAAACCAATTCCCATACCGATAGCATCTAAAATGCTCGGAACAACCTCGTTTTTAGAAGCGAACATTTCGGCACGGCCAAGGATGATACAGTTAACAACTATAAGTGGCAAATAAATTCCGAGCGCTTCATCAATAGCGGGCAAAAATGCTTTTACAAGCATCTGAACTATGGTTACAAAGCCTGCAATAATAGTGATAAAAGCGGGAATTCTAACCTTGTTTGGAATTACGTTGCGAAGAAGCGAAATAACAATGTTAGAGCCGAGCAAAACTATCGTAGCCGCAACACCCATGCCAATGCCGTTAATGGCGGCGGTGGTAATTGCAAGGGTGGGGCAGGTGCCAAGCACCAAGCGGAGAACGGGGTTTTCTTTGATGATACCATTGGTAAGGTAGCTAAGATTTTTATTCTTCAATGGTGGCACCTCCGTTCTCATTTTGTGTTTGTTTATTTTCGGATATTGTGAGATAACCTTCAAGATATTCTTTGGCGAGATTTACAGCATTAACGGCGCCTTTTGAAGAAATTGTGGCACCGGTTACGGCCTTAATTTCGCCTGCGATATTATCAGGAGCGGTTTTAACAATCGTTAATTTTTCGGATACACCTTTAAATTGCGAAGTGAAAGCATCTGTGGTTACATTTTGTCCAAGGCCGGGGGTTTCATTATCTGCATTTAAAATGCTGATACCTTTAATCGATTTATCGGGATTAAAGGCGGTCATAATAACTATTTCGCCGCCATAACCCTTGGAAGAGGAGGTAATAATATAACCTAACACCTCTTTGCCGGTTTTAGCCTCATAAATTGAAAATGAAGGGTCTGCAGTTTCAAACATAACAACGGCTTCCTCATAGTTTTCAGCGGGAAGCAGGGCTGCCATTTCGGCATTTTTGTTTTTTAGGTTAATTTGCTCAATTCTGGCGGCAGTAAGTGAGTTGGTTAGAGAAAGCGCCGCCGCAATAATAACACAAATTGCGGTTAAAACAAAGATTGGCCTAAAGATTTCATCATTTTTCTTAACATAATTCGCAATAGGTTCTAAAAGCTTTGCCAATTTTTTAAATATCGGTTTTGCTTTGCCTAATAATTCTTTTACTTTTTTGAGAAGATTATGCATTTTCCTTTACCTCCTCAAAAAACGGCTTACGCTTTGTTAAATCGTTAATGTAAGGAACAATTAAATTCATAAGGAGTATTGCATAGGATACGCCTTCGGGAAGTGCTGCATAAAGGCGGATTATAACCGTTATAATTCCGCAACCTATACCAAAAATAAGTTTTCCAAGTTTAAATGTGGGGCTCGTTACATAGTCGGTAGCCATAAAGATGGCGCCGAGGAAGAGTCCGCCGCTGAAAATAGCGGTAATGGGGTTTGCTCCAAGCACTAAGGAAAGTAAAAATACGGTTCCAATAAAGGAAGCAGGAATTATGGGGGAAATCACTCGGCGAAGAACTAAATAAATTCCGCCTATAAGTAAAAGAAGGGAATTAACTTCGCCAATGCAACCACCATGCATGCCAAGAACCATTTCTTTAAGTGTGAATGCGGTAGGGTCTGTAAGCGGGGTTGATTGGGTAACAATTGAGCCGAGCGGCTCATAGTAGCTTGTTATTGCGGCGGGGAAGGATACCATTAGCACAATTCTCGCTGTCATAGCGGGGTTTGCAAAGTTATGTCCGAGTCCGCCGAACATTTGCTTAACTATTATTATTGCAATAAAAGAGCCGAGCGCCGCCATCCATATAGGCAACGAGGAGGGGACATTAAGGCCCACCAAAAGTCCTGTAACCAAAGCGGATAGGTCGGAAAGTGAATTTTCCTTTTTAAGAAGTTTGTTCCATATAAATTCACAAAGCAATGCAGACACTATGCTGACACCTAAAATAATCGCCGCGCGAAGTCCATATAAAATAATTCCGTAAATCGTGGCGGGGAGAAGCGCAATTACTACATCGAGCATAATTCCCGAGGTTGTTTCGGGGGAATGAATATGCGGGGAGGAGGAAACGGTTAATTTATTCATTATTTATTCCTCCTTAAAAGTGATTTTGCTGTTCGCATCTGCTGAGTTAAGGGTATTCCTGCGGGGCAGGTGTAACTGCAGCAACCACATTCTATACAGTGGTTAATATTAAGTGAATTAAGAGCCTCAATTTTATGTTTTTTAACCGCCACATTAACGGGAGCGGGGGTTAAGAGCATTGGGCAAGCGGCCGCGCATTTTCCGCATTTAATGCAAGGCGTGGTTTTGGGCATTTCTATGAGGTTAAAGAAAAGAATTGCATTGTTTTGTTTTAAAACAACCGCATCTTCAGAATCAATAGCAACACCCATCATTGGTCCGCCGTAAAGAGCCTTTACGGTATCCTCTTTACCACCGCAAAATTCGAATATATCCTTAATCGGAGTTCCAATCGGAACTAATAGATTTTGCGGTTTCTCAACGCCGTTACCATCAACGGTTATTCGCTTATTTACAAGGGGCATACCTGTTCTTATATATCTGTTTAATTGTGCAATGGTTGTTATATTCATTACAACGCAACCAACATCACTCGGCAACTTTCCTGCGGGTATTTTTCGGCCTGTTGTTGTGTAAACAAGCATCTTTTCAGCGCCCTGCGGATAGCGGGTGGATAACTTCATAACCCTAACAACATTTAATGTGTCTTTGCGGTCTGCCGCAATTTCATAAAGCTTTCTAATGGCCTCGGGTTTATTTTCTTCAACTGCGATTATAATGTTTTTAAAATCGAATCTTTCTTTAAGAAGGTAGAGCCCATCAAAAAGGTCATCATAATCTTCAATGCAGGTTCGGTAATCACTTGTGATATAAGGCTCGCATTCGGCACCGTTAACAATAAGAGTATCAATTTCTTCATTAACGGCAGGGGCAAGCTTAATATGTGTTGGGAAACCTGCTCCTCCAAGACCAACAAGACCTGAATCTCTCGCTGCTTTAACAACATCATTACTTGTATAAACGATAATGGGCGATAAATCAATGGTTTTATCCTCTTTATCCGATTCAATTTCTATTGCGGGGATTTTTTCGCCCGAAGAAACATTAATTTCGGTAATAGCCTTAACCGTTCCCGAAACGCTTGAATGAATTGGCGCCGAGAAGGGTTTATCGCTATCGGCTATAAGAGAACCGATTAAAACCTTATCTCCAACCTTAACCTTAGGCTCACAGGGAGCTCCGATATGTTGCTTTAATGGGATAATTACTTTTTCGGGAGTTGGAAGGGTTACCGTTTCACAATCATTTGTGTTTTTATGGTGCGGTAGGTCTACTCCACCGGCAATTCTTTTAACAGGTTTTAGAATCGCCTCGGTTATATATCTCATATAGTTATCTCCTAACTTATATAGTTATATATATTATACAATATTATTGTAGAAATTACAAGTATTTTCGGCATTGTTAATAAAATAACGGACTCATCATGAATGAGTCCGTTTTGTATTATTTAGCATAACCTAAATCGTTTATAAGTTTAATTACTTTATCTGCAAAAGCTTCGCATTTTTTCTGGGTATCACTCTCAACCATAACGCGAATTACGGGTTCTGTTCCGCTTTCTCTTAATAGAATTCTGCCGTTACCCTCAAGGGCTTTATTAATCTCTTCAACCTCTTTTAAAATGCGATCATCATTTGCAACCTCGCTTTTGCTAGTAACAGTAATGTTTTTAACAACCTGAGGATACATTTTAACGGGGGCGGCTAAGCGGCTAAGGGTTGTTTTGTTATCAACCATACATTCTGCGAGCAAAATAGCGGTTAAAATGCCATCGCCTGTTGATGCATATTTGCGAACAATGGTGTGTCCGCTTTGCTCTCCGCCAATGCTTATATCATTTTCCATCATAGCGGCGTGAACAAATCTATCGCCAACCGTTGTTTGAATATAATCAATGCCGGCTTCTTCTAATGCTTTAAATAGACCGAGGTTTGACATAACGGTAGCCACAACCTGATTTCCATGCAAAAGACCACGTTTTTTGAGCATATTTGCAAGGATATAAATAACATGGTCGCCGTTTACAATATCGCCGTTTTCATCAACGGCTATAAGTCTGTCGGCATCTCCATCAAAGGCAAAACCAACATCGCAATGGTTTTCTCTTACATATTTTCTAAGAGAGCCAATGTTTGTTGAGCCTGCAAGAAGATTAATATTAACGCCATCAGGCTCAGCGTTTATTATATGCGCCTTGGCGCCCAAAGCATTAAATACCGATTGGGCTATCATCCATGCCGAACCGTTGGCGCAGTCAAGCGCAATGTTTAAATTTTTATAGGAATTAGCGGCAATGGAAATAAGATATCCTACATATCGGTTTCTACCCGAAGTGTAGTCGATAGTTTTGCCGATATATTCTCTTTTTGCATAAGGTAAATCGGATTCAAGCGAAAAGAAGTCCAAATCGTTATCAATATATTTTTCAATGAGAGATAGGGTGTAGTCATCCATCTTTTCGCCAAAAGAATTAATGAGCTTAATTCCGTTATCATAAAACGGATTATGGGAAGCTGAAATCATAATTCCGCAATCGAAATTATCCTGAAGCACAACATAGGAAACGCTCGGCGTTGTGGTAACATGCAATAAATAAGCATCCGCACCCGAGGCGGTAAGGCCTGCAACAATTGCATATTCAAACATATAGCTTGAACGGCGGGTGTCTTTACCAATAACAACCTTAACCTTTTTTGTGTTATCTCTTTTTCCTGTGAAAAAGCTTGAAGAATAATACCAACCTAAAAATCTGCCTATTTTGTAAGCGTGGTCGGCGGTAAGGTTTGTCCCTGCTTCGCCGCGAAAACCATCGGTGCCAAAATATTTTAGGTTATAATCTATATTTTCTTTTGGCCTGAAAAGCGGCTCGGTGTAGGTTGGCTCAAGCGGAGTTTCATCATGAAGCAAATCATCGGTTGTGATACCGAATAATCTTGAAATTTCTAAAACGGTGTTAATTTCGGGTAATGCTTTATCCGATTCCCATTTTGAAACCGATTGGCGAGAAACCGAAAGCTTTTCGGCTAATTGTTCTTGGGATAGTCTTTGCGCAGTACGTAGAATTGCTATTTTTTGTCCTAAAGTCATAAAAGTTACCTCCTGCAAGATAGTTTACATAAATTGGCATTTAAAGTCTAGCACCTAAAGTTGCCATCTTTTTGGCAACTATTGGTTGACAGCTCTTAAAAAGCCTTTATTTATGCGGTTTTTTAACTTTTATGTATGTTTACTTTATAGGAATTTTAAAAGCTCCGATACGTTTTCAACCTCTAAATCACATTTTTCTATTTCGGGGAATGTCCAAATTCCTGTTGTTTTAACCCATACAGGAGTGTAGCCTGCCTTTCTTGAAGCATCAACATCATTTAAGGGATTGTCCCCAACATAAAGCATTTCATTTGCGGGTAAATCTAAGCGCCTAGCCATCTCATCAAAGAGTAGGCGGTCGGGCTTATCGGTGTTAAGGTCTTTAGATATAATTATTTCATCAAAGCAGTCCACCATATTGAGCATTTCGAGTTTTTTCATTTGAAGATAGTGGCTTCCGTTTGTTATAAGTCCTATTTTATATCCTCTTTTTTTAAGTTCCTTTAGTGTTGGAATAGCAAAGTCGTATGGCTCGGCAACATTCTCATATAAAGGCACAATATGATTCTTGAAAAAGCCTTCTTTTTCAATGCTTTCCTTTAAGATATCTTCTTTTTTCATATAGTCGTAAACTAAATCCCAAGAGATAGTGCAAAAATTTTTATCGGCATATATCCATTTTTCTTTTATTTTTTCTTTGCCTATTTCTTCTTTAAAGATAGTATATGCTTTTCCACTATTAATAATACTCGAAAGAGTTTTATAGCGGTCAAATAAGGTGTGGTCTAAATCAAAAATTACTGCTTTATACATAATTTCTCCTTTAGTATTAAAGCCGCATATTAATGCGGCTTTTTGATTTTTTCAGAAATAATAAAAATATTTCTTTTGATTAAATTTTTAATTTCGCTGAATGTGGGGAAGAAATTTTTAATTTTCTTATATAATTTTGGATTTTTTTGCTTAATTATCGAAAGTATAACGATTGCCCAGCAAATAACTAAAATAAGGCTTGCAATCACAATGATAAGCCTTCCGTTTACGGTGGCGGGGGAAATAAACTCGGTGCCGGCGGCATATTGTGTTCGGCAAATTGCATATCTGCCTGAATCAATAAATTTAACCGTTGCGGTTTTGCCATCCTTGCTAAAGTCGGCAGATAATTTTTTAACCGTTCCATCGCTGTTTATATAATAAAACGCTGAACGCTTTCCAAACTTTTCGGGAACAGGGAAGGTAACGGAGGCTTCGCCTTCAGGAGATACGGTGAAACCTAAATTTGTGATATCTATGCTATAACCGTAAAACTGGTTGGTGATATGTGCCAATGCCTCTTTAACGGTTTTATAATCCGATGAACCTTCTTTTAAGAATTGAATTTTGGTTTTTGCATTTTCTGGGAAAACACCGTGGGTTGTATCAATATGTATGTTAGTTTCTTTATCAGTGTATGCGCATTCAACATCTGCCTCGGTCGTTTCATCGCAACGCTCGCAGTAGCCTGTTTTTATTCCGTATTTACCAATGGTGGGCTCGGTTGTTACAACAGCCTCTTTAAATTTATGACCAAGCGCTTCGCCCTCTTCGGTTTCTTTCATAGAACAGTTGGCGCAAACCTTAGCTTTTACCTCTTTCACTGTGCAAGAAGCTTCGGTTTCTATAAACCATTCGCCCATTTTATGACCTATAGCGGCAATCTCTTCATTTTCCTTGAGTCCGCAATAAGAACATGCTTTTTCTTTAAGACCATTTTCGGTGCAGGAAGCGGGTTTTACTATAACCCATTCTCCCATAGTATGTCCTAAAGCGTAGGACACTTTATATTCCTTGTATCCGCATATAAGGCATGTGGACTCAAGAGAACCACCTTCGTCGCAGGTTGCAGCGGTTATGGTTTGCCAAGCACCCATATTGTGCCCTATAGCATCGGTTTTGGTATATTCTTTATGCCCGCATATAAGGCATGTAGACTCAAGAGAACCACCTTCGTTGCAGGTTGCAGCGATTATGGTTTGCCAAGCACCCATATTGTGCCCTATAGCATCGGTTTCGGTATATTCTTTATATCCGCAAACAACACATGCGGTTTCATTTAAACCTTTTGCCAAACAGGAGGGTGCGGTAACTATAATCGATGTTCCCATCACGTGTGATATTGGGGCAATTTCTTCAAGAAGCTTCTGCTGACAGTAAATGCAATAACCTCTTTGATATCCCGGCGCGGTACAGGTGGGATTCCTTAAAATTTCTTTGTTTTGATAAAAATGTTCGGTTTTTGGAATAGTATCATTTTCGGATTTTCCACAATTAGTGCAATACCTTGTTTTAACGCCATCTACTTGGCATGTTGCTTCGGTTATGGTCTGCCATTCGGAAAAAGTGTGCCTTGCGCAGTCGGCCGCTTTACCAAAGCTACCCGTGGTGTTGTAAATCTCGCTGCCGCCACTTATAAAACTGAAATTTACAGTTGCATCAAACGCATTTTCAGGGGATACCATCAAAAAGGTAAGGGTTAAAAAGTTGCCGCTGAAATTAAAAGGGGCAGGATATACCGCGCTAACGGAGGCTGGGGTTGAATCAAGAGAGGACGAAACCTCTACTATGCCTGCGAAAGAGGCAGAAACCAACTTTATTTCAGGTGAACAGGTAACGGTTAAGTTAATCCTATCAGCAGCGATAATATCGCCAGTTAGGTTAGCGGTAACGGTAAAATTGCTGCCTGCGGCAACATTTGGCTCATTAATATTCAGTTTTATGTTGCTTTCCGCAAAAACATCAATGTTTAAAGGGGAAAGCAAAAGGATTATGCAAATAAAAACTGATAAAAATTTTTTCATTGTAATCTCTCTTATGTTAACGGACTTTTTTAATTCCATTCATTATGAATTGCTTTGCTTCGATTGCTTTTTCTAAGGGCAAAGCCTTAATGCCTTGAAGCGAATACGGAATGGAAAGTTCTTTATATTTGTTAACCCCCATAGTGTGATAGGGGAGAACATCTAATGCTTTAAGATTTTTTAGTGTTCCGATAAATTCGCCTAAAGCAATTAAATCGTTCGGCTTATCGGTATATCCCTCAACAATAATATGGCGAACCCAAACGGGAATATTCCGCTTTTCAAGATGTTTTGCAAAATCTAAAACATTCTTGTTAGATACGCCTGTGAGGGTTTTGTGAAAATCGGGATTTATATGCTTTATATCAAGCATAACAAGGTCTGTATAATTTAATAATTCATCGATTTTTTCGAGCGTTTTTTCATTAAATGTAGCTCCTGATGTATCAAGGCAGGTGTGGATGGAGTGTTCCTTTGCCTTTTTGAAAATTTCGGTTGCAAAATCGCATTGAAGTAATGGCTCTCCGCCGGTCAACGTAATGCCACCGTTTTTATAAAATGATTGATTTTTTAAAAACAACTCTATTATTTCATCTGCCGATATTTCCTTGCCGCCGTTTAACTCCCAAGTGTCAGGGTTATGGCAGTAAAGGCAGCGGAGCGTACAGCCCTGCAAAAAAACAACAAGTCTGATACCCGGACCATCAACCGTGCCGAAGCTTTCAATCGAATGAATTCTGCCCATTAGATTTTATCGTGGAAGGTACGGGAAATAACCTCGTCCTGCTGTTCCTTTGTGAGTTTAATGAAGTTAACTGCGTAACCGCTTACTCGAACGGTGAGCTGCGGGTATTTTTCGGGATGGGCCTGAGCATCAAGCAATGTTTCTTTTGTAAAAACATTAACATTTAAGTGATGTCCGCCTTTTTCACAGTAACCATCTAAAAGGGATACTAAGTTATCTATCTGATTGTTTTTATCCATTGAAATTCTCCTATAAATTATTCGGCATCAAGGCCTTCAAAAAGAGTGGGGGACATGCAAGCACCATCGGTGCATTCAAAATCCACTTCGATATCGCCTGCAAAGATTTTATCATCCTTACCGAGCGCGCCCGGAATGATTGAGAATGTGTTCGAAATGCCATCCTGCGCATCGCGGAAGGGAAGTTTTGCAACCGAGGCAAGGGAAGATACAGCACCATTGGTATCTCTTCTGTGCATTGGGTTAGCGCCGGGAGCGAATGCAATGCCTTTCTTTCTGCCATCGGGTGTGGCACCTGTGTTTTTACCATAAACAACATTTGAAGTAATGGTTAAAATAGAGGTGGTTGCAATACCGTTTCTATAGGTGTGGTATTTTCTTATGTGCTCCATAAATTTATGAACTATTGAATAAGCAATTGAGTCAACGCGGTCATCATCGTTACCATATTTCGGGAAATCACCCTCAACTTCATAATCGGTTGCAACGCCATTTTCATTGCGGATAACCTTAACCTTAGCGTATTTAATTGCCGAAAGTGAGTCGGCAACGACAGACAGACCTGCAATACCTGTTGCAAACCAACGTGTAACTTCCTTATCGTGAAGCGCCATTTGGAGCTTTTCGTAACAATATTTATCATGCATATAATGGATAACATTAAGGGTGTTTACATAAACTCCTGCGAGCCATTCCATCATTGCATCATATTTTTTCATAACCTCATCATAGTCTAAATATTCGCTGGTAATTGGGCGGTAGGCTGGGCCTATCTGCTTTCCTGAAATTTCATCAATACCGCCGTTAATCGCATAAAGCAAGCATTTAGCCAGGTTTGCGCGGGCTCCGAAGAACTGCATTTCTTTACCGAGGCGCATGGATGATACGCAGCAAGCAATAGCATAGTCATCGCCATGGTGGAAGCGCATAAGGTCATCATTTTCATATTGAACCGATGAAGTTTCTATCGAAACCTTAGCGCAGAAACGCTTAAAGTTTAAAGGAAGTCTTGTTGACCATAAAACCGTAAGGTTGGGCTCGGGCGCAGCGCCGAGATTATGAAGTGTGTGCAAATAGCGGTAGGAGGTTTTGGTAACCATGTGTCTGCCATCAACCGCAACACCGCCTATTGATTCGGTAACCCATTGAGGATCGCCTGAGAATAAAGCGTTATATTCGGGGGTTCTTGCAAACTTTATAAGGCGAAGCTTCATAATGAAATGGTCTATCATTTCCTGAAGCTCGGTTTCGGTATATTTTCCTGCTTTTAAATCACGCTCGGCATAAATATCGATAAAGGTAGAGGTGCGTCCGAGAGACATAGCGGCGCCGTTTTGTTCCTTAACTGCAGCGAGATAACCAAAGTATAGCCACTGAATAGCCTCTTTGGTATCGGTTGCGGGAAGAGAAATATCGAAGCCGTAAGAAGCAGCCATTTTCTTTAAATCTTCCAAGGCTCTGATTTGTTCGGATAGTTCTTCGCGGTCGCGAATAATATCCTCATACATAGCCGAACGGGTTGTAACCTTTTGTTCTTCCTTGTCTTCAATAAGGCGGTCTACACCATAGAGTGCTACTCTGCGGTAGTCGCCGATAATTCTGCCTCGGCCATAAGCATCGGGAAGACCTGTAATAATGTGGCTTGAGCGACAGGCTCTCATTTCGGGAGTGTATGCATCAAACACGCCTGCGTTATGGGTTTTTCTGTGAACTGTGAAAAACTCCTTAACGGTGGGGTCTAATTCATAGCCATTATCCTTACAAGCCTTTTCGGCCATACGGATGCCGCCATAAGGCATAAGCGCGCGCTTAAATGGCTTGTCCGTTTGGAAACCAACAATCTTTTCCTTTTCTTTATCAAGATAAGCGGGGCCGTGAGAAGTGATAGTGGATATAATTTTGGTATCCATATCTAAAACTCCGCCTGCTTCTCTTTCTTTCTTAGAAAGCTCTAAAACCTGCTCCCATAATGCCTTTGTGGCATTTGTGGGGCCCGCCAAGAAAGCCTCATCTCCATCATAGGGGGTGAAGTTATGCTTGATAAAGCTTCTAACATTAATTTCTTTTGTCCAGGTACCGTCTTCAAAACCGTACCATCCTTCATAATCTCTGTAAAACACAAAATCTACCTCTCTTTTTTACATACATAGATATAATATCATATATATATAAATAGGTCAATGGGACTGTTAAAAAAATAACACGATTTTTGCTGTAAATTTTTGAATTTTAATGTCGTAAAGCAAAATAAAAAGCCTAGTTTTGAAACTAGGCTTTTTTAAACATTAATTTATACACTAAAAAATAGAAAATCAGCGAATAGGGAATAGCCACAAAAACATCCAAAACAGAGTGTTGCTTTATAAAAACGGTTGAGATTATAATAGCGGCGGCAACAAGGTAAAGGAGCAGTAAAATAAACGGCTTTTTAAGATTTTTATTATTTTGTGCCGCAAACGGAACGGCTAAAGCACCCACCACATGCAAACTTGGCAAAACATTGGTGTTAGTATCGCTTTTATATAGGCTCGCTATAATTTTGGTTAATATATTATCGTTTTGAAAAACTTCGGGACGAAGGTTTTGCCCTGTTGGAAAAATTAAGAATATTAACACACTTGTAATAAAACTAAGCCCAATAAAACTCATAAATTTTTTAAATCCCAAATGGTCGTTTTTTAATAGGTAAAGCCCCATAAAAAACATAAATGGGTACCAAACACAGTAGGGGATTATAAACCATTCGCAGAAGGGAATAGCATTATCAAGCGGGATAAACGACACCCAATAATTATCGGTTACCAAATGCTCTGCCAAAAAGAAAAGCGCAAGATATATAGGCAGAATGATAAGATATAACAGGTGTGAAATATCCTTTTTATCAGGATGTTTTTTAGGGCAAAATGTGTTGTTTTTAAAAAAGTTACTAAAAAACATTTTAAAACCTCTATTCTGTTCTGAGCGCAACAACAGGGTCTTTATTAGCGGCGATTTTTGATGGGAAGAGTCCTGCAATAAAGGTTAGGAACATACTTATTGCAATTAAGATTAATGCGGCGGCGGTTGGGAGGGTGGCGTTTGCTGAAATTTCAGCAACATTATGAACAATATAGTTGATGGGAATGTTCAAAAGCAGAGTTCCGCCAATTCCTATAACACCGGAAATTAATCCTATAATAAGCGTTTCAGCATTGAAAACTCGGGAAATATCGCGCTTTGAAGCACCAATTGCGCGCAAAATACCAATTTCCTTTGTGCGCTCCAAAACCGAAATATAGGTTATAATTCCTATCATAATTGAGGAAACAACAAGGGAAATTGCAACGAAAGCTATCAGAATATAGCTTATAGCTGAAATGATGGTTGTAACCGAGGACATCATAATACCTATATAATCGGTGTAGGTAATTTTGTTTTCCTCTTCGGTGTTCTCATTATATGTTTCAATTATATTAAGAATGCTTTCTTTGCTTTCAAAATCTTTTGGGTAAATGTTTATTGTGCTTGGTTCGTCCAGGGAAGAAACGCCCATTATTTTGAGATTTTCTTCATAGGTTGATTTAGAACTTTTAAATATGGTGGAAGAGAGCATTTCGGCGATTCTTTCATCACTCATTCCGTTTTGGCGCATACTCTGGATAGACATATTGAGTTGCATTTTTTCGCTTTCGGGAAGGGTTTCACCATAATCCAAAATGTCTTTTAAGGTTTTCTTTTCTTCGGTTTCAAAGGGGAGAAGCGTGAAAACATCGGTATCGCTATTTTCCTTTTGTTCTTTAACAATCTCTGAATTATTTACCTTGTTAATGAGGTGCTCAGAAAGGGTTTTAAGGTAACCCACTCTGCCACCTGTTGTAGAAGTTGAGGTGTCATCCTTCGGGCGCAAAACTCCAACGATTTTAAGGCTCTCTGCCGAATCGATTTTCTTTTGCATATAAACCTCATCATCCGATTTATCCACCCAAATTTTATCCTCTTTTTCAAAATAATCGGTGTTGATTAACAACTTAAATTCCTGCTTTAAAATGTAATCAAGGGTGAATTTTGCGGTTTTCGATTCGAATTCTTCGCCGTTTAAAATAGCCTTAGACATCTTATCAAGTTCTTTTTCATCCATAAGTCCTAAGGTGTAAAGGGTGTAATCGCTAACGGTGTTATCCTTATCAATAATAAGCACTATTTCGTTATATTTTTCGGGCATTTTACCGCTTAAAACATCGTATTGGCTATTAAGCAGTTCGGGGTTATCGAGCATCTCCATAAAAACATCTGTGTTGCTCATGGCACTTTGCGCGCTGCCCATAAGGGAGGAAGAGTCGCCACTCATCGAGCCAAAACCGAGATTTTCGAAAACTTTACCGGGGTTTACTTGATAGAGTCCCTCTTTGGTATCGGCGGAGTAAATGTTCATTTGTGTAGAATATGAATACTGAATATCGCTCACAAAATCATTAATATTCGATTTTCCGCTTTCGATATATTTCTTAAATTCTTTAAGATTATTTTCGGTAGCCCCTTTTGATACAGCGCTTAACATATCGGTCATAATGTTGTTTGATTGTATTTGACCATCGGCTATATTTTTCTCGGAATTTTGAGCGCCTATCATAGCGGTCATCATGCCTGCCATATCAAGTGTTGTTTCTTCAAGGGTTAGCGGATAGGAGGAAAGTGTGTCCTCTTGTACTTTATCAATATAAAGCTGAATTCCGTTTGAAAGGGATAAAATAAGGGCAATACCAATAATGCCTATACTTCCCGCAAACGAAGTCATAAATGTTCTGGCTTTTTTTGTCATAAGGTTATTGAAGCTGAGTGCCAATGCTGTGAAGAATGACATCGAAACACTCTTTTCTTTTCTTCTCTTTTTAACCTTTTGTAAAGCCTCTTTTTCGTCTTCTTTAGCGGCTTCTTCGGCGCTTAGCGGCATAGAATCGCTGATTATTTCGCCATCTAAAAGCTTTATAATTCGTGTTGAATATTCTTTGGCTAAATCAGGGTTATGTGTTACCATAATAACAAGGCGGTCCTTGGCAATTTCCTTTAAAAGTTCCATAACCTGTAGGCTTGTTGCCGAATCCAGCGCACCTGTCGGCTCATCGGCCAAGAGAATATCGGGATTATTAACAAGAGCTCTTGCAATAGCAACACGCTGCATTTGTCCGCCCGACATTTGATTGGGCTTTTTATAAAGCTGGTCGCCAAGACCTACTGTATTTAAAGCGTCAACCGCTCTTTTGCGCCTTTCCTTTCTTGATACACCTGATAATGTTAAGGCAAGTTCAACGTTTTTTAAAACACTTTGATGCGGAATAAGATTATAACTTTGGAAGATAAAGCCAACCTTATGGTTGCGATAGGTATCCCAATCGCAGTCCTTATATTTTTTGGTAGAAACTCCATTTATAACGAGATCGCCATGGGTATAACCATCGAGTCCGCCGATTATGTTAAGAAGCGTTGTTTTGCCGCAACCGGATTGACCTAGGACAGACACAAACTCGTTCGAACGGAAATCAATATTAATGTTTTTAAGGGCTTCAACCTTGCCCTCGGCAACCTTATAATTTTTGCCTATGTTTTTCAATCTTAGCATTAGAGTGCTCCTTTTTTGCCAGTTTTTACTATTATAACACAACTTTATGAACTATTGGTTAATTTTTGCAAAAAATTTGTTTTTTTTCATTATAAAATATGTTATAATAAATTTAAAGAAAATTTCGGAGTATGGTTATGGAAAAACAAAAACGAATTGAAGAATTGGTAGCTTTTTTAAATAAGTGCTCGGATGAGTATTATAATAAAAATAATCCCACCTTGTCAGATGCGGAATTTGATGCTCTCTTTGATGAATTAAGCCTTTTAGAGCGTGAAACAGGGTATGTATTGGAGAATTCTCCAACCCAAAGGGCAGGCTATGAGGTTAAGAGTGCGCTTGAGAAAACAACCCATGAAATTCCGCTTTTATCCCTTGCTAAAACAAAGGATGAGCAGGATGTTTTGGATATGTGCTTAAAATCGGATGGCTATTTGGCGCTAAAGCTTGATGGCCTTACCGTTAAAATCACATATTCAGGCGGCGAAATGGTTGAGGCGGCAACAAGAGGAGATGGAAACGAGGGCGAGGTTATAACCCATAATGCAAGGGTAATAGCGGGAATTCCTAAGAAGATTCCGTATTTAGAGCCCTTAACCGTCAGCGGCGAAGCCTTTATTGATATTGAAACCTTTAATGTTATCAATGAGAGTATTGAGAATGATGAGGAAAAATATTCAACTCCGAGAAATTTAGCGGCAGGTTCGGTTCGTCAGCTTGATTCTTCGGTTTGCGCTGCGCGCGGTGTAATGTTTATTCCTTTTAACGTTTTAAAGGGCTTGGAAGAATTACCCACTAAAACCGAAAAACTTAAAAAGTTAGCCGATTTTGGCTTTTCAAAGCTCGATATTTTATTGGCAGATAAGAATGACATTAAAGAAACCATCAAGGAAAAAATAATAACCCTTAAAAATATTGCAAATGAGAAAAATTATCCCATTGATGGAATTGTTTTCTCTTTTGATGATGTTGAATATTGCAAGGCTCAGGGAAAAACAAGTCATCATTTTAAGGATGGAATTGCCTATAAATTTTCCGACCCGCAGTTTAAAACCGTGCTTAATTCTATTGAGTGGAATATATCGCGAACAGGTCAGTTAACCCCCGTTGCTGAGTTTTCGGCAGTGGAGATTGATAACACTATTGTTGAGCGCGCAAGCCTTCATAATATGACCTTTATTGAAAACCTAAAGCTTAATATTGGGGATGAAATTTTAGTTTCAAAAAGGAATATGATAATTCCGCATGTTGAAAGGAATCTTTCGGCAAAGGAAAATGAAGAATATTCTCTTTCGTTTCCTGAATTTTGCCCAATTTGTAAGGCTCCGACACGTGTTAAAACCACTAATAACGGCGATAGTATTATAAAGGTGCTTTATTGCGAAAATGAGAATTGCGCCGGCAAACAAATTAAGAAATACACCCATTTTGTAAGCAAAAGCGCAATGAATATTGAGGGGCTTAGCGAGTCAACCATTAAGCGCTTTGTAAAGCTTGGATTTATTAAAAAATTAATCGATATTTTCGCTCTTCCAAGCTTTAAAGAGGAGATAATAAACCTTGAAGGCTTTGGCGAAAAATCATATAATAATTTGTGTGATTCTTTGGAAAATGCTAAGAAAACAAGCCTTTCAAATTTGCTTGTTGCAATGAATATTTCACTTCTTGGAAAAAATGCTGCAAGGCTTATTGAAGAAAGGTTTTTTGGGGATGCGCAGGCATTCTTGAAAGCTATAGAAGAAAGTTTCGATTTTACCTCTATTCAGGGCTTTGGAGAAAGTATTAACACCCAAATTCATAATTGGTTTAAAATTCCGCAAAATAGGGAAGAATTTAAAGAATTATGTGGCATTTTAGAGCTTGAAAAGCAAGAAAAAGTTATTGACACTTCAAGTGAATTTTATGGAAAAACTGTTGTTATTACAGGCTCTTTTAAGAACTTCACAAGGGATGAATTGGGCGATAAACTCCGCCTATTAGGTGCTAAGGTAACGGGCTCGGTTTCTAAAAAAACCGATATTGTTCTTTGCGGCGAAAATGCAGGAAGCAAGCTTTCAAAAGCTAAAGAACTCGGCATTATGATTATCAACGAAGAAAATTTAAATATTTAGCGTAAAACCTTCAAGGCTTTCCTTGAAGGTTTCTTCACTTGACAAAACACAAGGTTTTATTATATATTAATAGTGTATAAACTTTACCTTATTTAGAGGTTCTTATGAGATTTTTAGTGAAATTCAGAAAGAGCATAATGTTATCTGTTAAAATGCTTATGATTATGGCAATGCTGTTTTCATTTATAAGCATTTTGCAGAATGTGTATTCATTCTCTGCCTATAACTTGATGGGGAATGTTTTAATTGTTATATCTTATATTGCTATTCTCGTAACATTTAATGTATTATATGGCGGTTTTCGTATAGGAATTTATCGCCTTCATGAAATAATTTATAGCCAGTCTTTAGCACTTCTTTTTACAAATTTTATTGTTTATATTGAACTTTGCCTTTTATCGCGAGCCTATGTTCCTCTTCAGCCTATTTTTTGGGCGCTTCTTTTGCAAATAGGTATATGCATTCTCAATGTTTATTGCGCAAATACCATTTATTTTAAGCTTTATCCTGCAAGAAGAATGTTAGCCATTTTTGATAATGAAACTAAGGGCGATGACCTTATTCGCAAAATGAAAAAAATCCCCGAGCGCTTTGAAATTCCATTGGGTGTTTCTCTTAAAGCTAAGAGTGTTGAGGAAATTAAAGAACTCATAAAGGATTATGATGGCGTTATTATCTGCGATATTGGAAATGAAGAAAAATATGATATCTTAAGATATTGCTATTCAAAAATGAAGAGGGTATATGTGCTTCCTTCCAGCACCGATATTATAATCGGCAGCAGTTATCATATTCAAATTTCCGATACTCCCGTGCTTATGTGTAAAAATAGAGGCCTTACTATTGAGCAGGAGGGAATTAAGCGACTTCTTGATATAATTATTTCGCTTGTAGGAATTATTGTTTCTTCACCAATTATGCTTATTATAGCAATTTCAATCAAAATTTGTGATGGCGGGAAAATCTTTTTCAGGCAAAACCGAATAACTAAGGGCGGTAAAATTTTCAATGTTTTAAAGTTTCGCTCAATGGTTGAGGATGCCGAAAAGGATGGCGCTAAGAAGGCCACAGATAATGATGACAGAATAACCGCTGTAGGCAAAGTTATTCGTCCACTAAGGCTTGATGAACTTCCGCAGTTATTTAATATTCTTTTCGGCTCTATGTCATTTGTGGGTCCGCGTCCTGAAAGAATAGAGAATGTTTATGAATATACTAAGCGCTTTCCTGATTTCGACCTTCGCCATAGGGTAAAGGCAGGTCTTACAGGTTACGCCCAAATTTACGGTAAATATAATACAAGTCCCGAAGATAAACTCAAGATGGACTTGATTTATATAGAGCGTTATTCCTTACTTTTGGATATAAAGCTTGTGCTTATGACGGTTAAAATCCTCTTTATGAAGGAAAGCACAGAGGGTTTTAATGTGGAAGAAAACAAGGATGTCCAAAAATCAAAATCGCTAGAGGAGATTTAAAATGGAGAAATTTAATGCAACACTCATAGTAATGGCGGCAGGCATGGGAAGCCGTTTCGGAGGATTAAAGCAAATTGCCCCAGTTGGAAGAAACGGAGAAGCCATACTTGATTTTTCTGTTTATGATGCGGTAGAAGCAGGATTTAATAAGGTTGTTTTTGTAATAAACCATGGCATCGAAGCTGAGTTTAAAGAATTTGTTGGAAAGAGAATTGAGAAAAAGGTAAACACCGTTTATGTTTTCCAAGAGAAAGAATATTTGCCGGATAGCTATGCCTGTCCTGAAGATAGGGCAAAGCCTTGGGGTACAGGCCATGCAATTCTTTGCTGTAAGGACTATGTGAATGAGCCTTTTGCAGTTATTAATGCCGATGATTTCTATGGCAAAACTGCTTTCAAGAAGATTTATGATTATCTAAAAGAGCAAACCGAAAATTATTGTATGGTAGGTTTCCGCCTCGCTAACACCCTAACCGAAAATGGTTCTGTTTCCCGTGGCGTTTGTGAAGAGGAAAACGGCTTCTTAAAGAATATAACCGAGCGCACAAAGATAGTTGACTGCAAATATACCGAAGATGATGAAATTTGGGTGCCGCTTGCTCCAGATACCATAGTTTCAATGAATATGTGGGGCTTTACTAACGATATTTTTGGTTATTTAGAAAGAGAATTTAAAAAATTCTTGGATGAAAAAATAACTGTTCCAAAATCGGAATTTTATCTCCCGAGTGTTGTTGATACCCTTATAAAAACCGGCGAAAAGCAGGCAAAGGTTTTATCAAGCGAGGATAAATGGTACGGCGTTACATATAAAGAGGATAAGGATGCCGTAGTAGCCGCTATCGCCAAAAAAATCGATAACGGCGAATATGAAAATATGTAATAAAAAAGGAACTTTTGGCATACCAAAAGTTCCTTTTGTGTTGGCGGAGAGTTAGGGATTCGAACCCTAGGTTCCTTTTGGGAACACAGCATTTCGAGTGCTGCACCTTCGACCACTCGGACAACTCTCCTTGTTACCAAACTATTATATTTATTTTTTAAGGAAATGTCAAGAATTATTGTTATTTATTTAAATTTATTGTATAATTAATAGGAAAATAATGGTTGGAGGGATAAAAATGTTTGCAAAACTTAAAAGTCTCGGACTTTTTGGTATGGATGCTTTTTTAGTTGAGGTTGAGGCCGATATTTCGAGCGGACTTCCAAGCTTTGATGTTGTTGGCCTTCCTGATGCGGCGGTTAAGGAATCGCGAGACCGCGTAAGAGCCGCAATTAAAAATAATGGTTTTAAATTCCCAACAGGTAAAATAACCGTTAATTTAGCTCCTGCAGATGTAAGAAAAGAAGGTTCATTTTATGATTTGCCCATTATGCTTGCCATTTTATCGGCATCCGAGCAAATTAAAATTGATACCGAAAACAGCGTTTATATTGGCGAAATGTCACTAGATGGTAATCTTCGCAAGGTAAATGGTATTCTTGCAATGGCTATTAAGGCAGCAGGGGAGAGAATAAAAAATTTCTATATGCCGATAGAAAATGCTTTGGAGGGTTCTCATGTTGAGGGAATTAATGTTTTCGGCCTTGAAAATGTAAAAGATTTATTTTTGCATTTTAAAGGAGAGAGACCTCTTTCCAAAACCGAGCGCGGAGAAATTAGTTATGATTATTTTGAAACAGGGCTTGATTTTTCCGAGGTTAAGGGGCAAACCCTTGCTAAGAAGGCTTTGGAGGTAGCCGCGGCAGGAGGTCATAACATTTTGCTTATTGGCCCTCCGGGTTCGGGTAAAAGTATGCTGGCTAAACGTTTCCCAACCATTTTACCTAAAATGACCTATGATGAAATAATAGAAACCACCAAGCTTTATTCTATAGCAGGACTTACCAAATCCGAAAATCCGCTTATAACTTCGAGACCCTTCCGTTCTCCGCATCACACAACCTCTTCGGTGGCGCTTTCGGGTGGCGGCACAATTCCAAAACCGGGCGAAATATCTTTGGCGCATAACGGAGTTTTGTTTTTGGATGAACTTCCCGAATTTAATCGAGATGTTATGGAGGCTCTTCGCCAACCTCTTGAAGATGCTAAAATAACGATTTCGAGAGTGGCGGGAACGCTTACATATCCAAGTTCCATAATGCTTGTAGCGGCGATGAATCCTTGCCCTTGCGGATATTTTGGACATCCAACCAGGAAATGTACCTGCTCGCCTAAGATGGTTTCAAAGTATTTAAACCGCATTTCAGGACCGATGCTTGACCGCCTTGATTTGCATATTGAGGTACCGCCTGTTGAATATAATGAGCTTAGGACTAACGAAAATGCCGAAACCTCGGCTCAAATTCGCGAAAGGGTAAATAGAGCGAGGGCTATTCAAAATGAGCGCTATAAGGACACAGGTGTTTCCTGCAATGCACGGCTTACGCCTTCGCTTTTGAGAAAGCATTGCATAATGAGTGAAGCCGCATCAAAGCTTTTGCAGGCATCTTTTGATAGACTCGGTATGTCGGCGCGCGCTTATGATAGAATTTTAAAGGTTGCAAGAACGGTTGCCGACCTTGCAGGAAGCGAAAATATTGAGGCCGAGCATATAGCCGAGGCCATTCAATTCAGAAGTCTTGACCGTAAGTATTGGTCGGAATAGTTAAAAAGTAGCAATCATTGACAATTCTTTAACAATCTTATATAATTTATTTATATTAATTTTAGAAAGGGAATCAGTATGGATAAAAAATATGAAGCCTTATTTACTCCTTGGAAAATAGGAAATGTTGAGATTAAAAACCGAATCGTAATGTGCCCAATGGGGGGCACCTCACTTTTTGGTTGGTTTGAGCTCGGCGGTTGCCATTTTGATAAGGAGGCAGCAAAACTCTTTTTAGAAAGAGCCAATAATAATGTTGGCCTTATTATTCCGGGTATTGCACCTCTTCGTGATACATTTTGGGGTAAGTGGCTTTGGCAAAACCCGAAAATGTTTGATGAATTAAAGGAATTTATGGATGAAATTCATAAAACAGGCGCAAAATTGTTCATTCAGCTAACCGCAGGTATGGGACGCTCCTGGGCAATTACCGAACTTGTGGCTCCTTTACATAAAAATAAACTCACTAGAGCTATTGTAAAGCCTATAATCGATACCTCTCACGAACTAGCTTGTCCCTCTCCTCAGCCTTCTCGTTGGGCACATGATATAATTTGCCCTGAGATGACCAAGCATCAGATCGAAGAGATAATCGAAGCCTTCGCAAAAACAGCAAAACTTTGCCGAGATGCAGGTGTTGATGGCGTTGAAGTGCATGCAGTTCATGAGGGCTATTTGCTTGACCAGTTTGCTATTGAGTTTTTCAATAAACGTACTGATGAATATGGCGGTAGCTTTGAAAACAGATATCGTTTTGCAGCCGAGGTTGTAAAGGCAATTAAGGCTTCTTGCGGAGAGGATTTCCCTGTATCTCTTCGTTACTCGGTAGAGACCAAAATGAAGGGCTTCTGCAAAGGCGCTATGCCCGGCGAAGAATATACCGAGGTTGGCAGAAATATGGAAGAATCCGAAAAGGCCGCGAAATACTTAGAGGATATGGGTTATGATATGCTCAATGCCGATAATGGTACTTATGATAGCTGGTATTGGGCTCATCCGCCGATGTATATGCCTGAAAACTGCAACCTTGAGGATGTAGCTCACATTAAAAAGTTTGTTAACATTCCTGTTGTTTGCGCGGGTAGAATGGATGCTGAAACAGGTGCTGAAGCGGTAAAAGAAGGCAAAATTGATGGTGTTGGCGTTGCTCGTCAATTCCTTACCGACCCTGAGTGGATAACCAAGCTAATTGAGGAAAGAATAGAGGATATTAAGCCTTGTATTTGTTGTCATAGCGGATGCTTTAACTTCTCTTCTTCCAAGGGCCATGCCAATACTCAAGACTTAACCGATACTATGGGACTTGCTCGCTGCGCGCTAAATCCCGAGACAATGCAGTCTAAGAAATATAACATTAAACCTGCTAAGAAGGTTAAAAATATTGCTGTTATTGGCGGCGGTATTGGCGGTATGGAGGCTGCAATTCTTTGCGCTAAGCGTGGACATAATGTAACTCTATATGAAAAGACCGATAAGCTTGGCGGTGTGTTTATTGCTGCCGCTATGCCTTCCTTTAAGGAAAAGGATAGAGAGCTTATTGCTTGGTATAACAGAGAAATTAAAAAGTATCCTATTGATATTAAGTTTAACACAATTATTACCGATATTAAGGCATTAAATGCCGATGAGGTTATTATTGCAACAGGAGCAAAGGCAAAGCGTTTGCCCATTAAGGGAAGCGAAAACGCTATTGAAGCAATAGATTATCTTTTAGGCGCCGAGGTAGGCGAAAAGGTTGCCGTTATCGGTGGCGGTCTTACAGGCTGCGAAATAGCTTATGACCTTTATTTGAAGGGCAAGAAGCCTGTTATTGTTGAAATGCAGGATGACCTTGTAACCACACCCGGAGTATGCCTTGCAAACACAAGTTATTTAAGAGATTTCTTTGAAACAAACAGCGTTCCGGTTTATCTTGAAACTGCATTAAATGAAATCAAAGAAAATGCAATAGTTGTTACCGATAAAGAAGGAAATGAGAGCGAAATTGAGGTTGATACCGTTGTTACCTCTATTGGATATAACCCTGCTCCCATAGCCAAGAAGAGTGGCAAGGTTCATATTATAGGCGATGCTTCAAAGGTGGGCAACCTAAGAACTGTTATTTGGCAGGCTTGGGATATTGCAATGAAACTGTAATAAAAGGAGAAAAAAGTTTATGTTTTTAACCGATGAACAAAAAGCAATATTAAATGGCGAAAAGGGCGAAGTGCTTGCCAAGGTTATGAAAACAATGGTTAAATATGGTGAGGCCTTTGGCGCTGAAAAATTAGTTCCCGTAACAAGTAAATATAACCATCTTGTAACATCTTTTGGCCTTAAAATGATGAAGCCTGTGTTTGATTTAATGCAGCAGCTTATAGATGCCGATGCTCTATCAGGTCAGAAATTCTCGGTTGACCCGCGTCCTATTGATAAGAATGTTCCTTCATCATTCCTTCAGAATTTTATTTTCAATAATTTTATGTATTCAACCCAAGATTTCTATGAAGGTCAGCTTAAAAGTTTAGGCCTTATGGATGACGATGCCTTTACCTGCACCTGCTATATGGATGAGGTAGGTAATAAGCCTGAAAAGGGCGAGGTGCTTTCATGGGCAGAGTCTTCGGCGGTAGTTTATGCAAACTCGGTGCTAGGAGCTCGCTGCAACCGTAACTCAGGCATTATTGATATTATGGGTTCTGTTGTAGGATTTGTTCCTTATTTTGGTTTGCTTACCGATGAAGGAAGAAAAGCTACATGGGTTGTAAAAATTGAAACAACCAAAAAGCCTGAGGCTCAGTTGCTTGGTTCCGCAATCGGTATGAAGGTTATGGAAGAGGTTCCTTACGTTGTGGGCCTTGATAAATGGATTGGTAGCGAACTCAATGATGAAAACCGCACATATCTTAAAGATTTTGGTGCCGCAACTGCTTCAAATGGCGCCGTAGGTCTTTATCATATTGATAATTTAACCCCAGAAGCTAAGGAAATTGGAGAGAAATTAATAGCCGAGGGTGCGAAAGAGTATATCATTGATGATGCAGAACTCGAGCGCGTTTATAAGAATTATCCTGTTATTTGGAAAAACAAAAATGCTAAGCCCAAACTTTGCTTTATGGGTTGTCCGCATATGAGTTTAGAGCAGTTAAAGTCTTGGACCGTAAAGGTTGAGGCTTCATTAAAAGAGGTAGGAAACAAGAAGGTTGTTATCCCAACCGTATTCACATCTTCTCCGGCCGTATTAAAAGAGTTTGAAAAGACCGAATATGCCGCAAGATTAAAGGCAACAGGCGTTATAACCTCTTATATTTGCCCACTTATGTATATGAATAACCCGCTTTGCGGAAAGATGCCTGTAATTACATCATCTAATAAGCTTCGCACCTATACAACTGCGCGTTATTATACCGATGATGAGATTTTGGTTCAAATCACTAAGGGAGGTACAAAGTAATGAAAAAGTTTAAAGGCAGAGTAATTGCCGAGGGAACAGTTACCGCTAAGGCACTTGTTTCTCATGGTGGACTTAACACACTTGCTTCCTTCCAAAAAGCGCTTCAGTTTGGCGATAAAAATGCCACCTGCGGCGACCAAAACAACCCCGATTTATATAATAAACAAATGGCAGGAAAGGCTTTATGCCTTCCTCAAACTATCGGCTCCACAACGGGCGGCCTCGTTTTATATTGCGCTTGCGCTATGAAGCGTCAACCCGCTTGTATGCTCTTTTCAAAACCTATTGATTCTTTGGCAGCCGCAGGAAGCGTTTTGGCTGATGTATGGCTTGATGATGTTTCAATGCCTGTTATTGATTCTTTAGGCGAAGAATTCTTAAATTATGTTAAGGATGATATGAGTATAACTATTGAAGCTGATGGAACAGTAATAGTAGAATAGCAAAACTTCGGAGATGAAATTCCCTTGAAAATAATAGATTTTCACACCCACATATATCCAAAAGAAATAGCCGCTAAGGCTACAAAAAGCATAAAAGAATTTTATGAAATCGATGGCGGTACTATGGAAGGTACCGCCGAAGAGCTTTTAGAAAAAGGTAAAAGCGTAGGGATTGAAAAATTCGTTGTTCTGCCCGTCGCTATAAAAGCCGATAGGGTAAGGCATATAAACGAATTTATTCTTTCTGAAACCGCCAAACACCCCGAATTTATCGGTTTTGGAACGGTTCATGCCGAACAAAATAATATAATAGAAGAGGGCGAATTTATATTAAATAATGCCCTTAAAGGCATTAAAATGCACCCCGATACCCAAAAATTTAACATTGATGATAAACGCCTTTTCCCGCTTTATGATTTTATTGGCGAAAGGTTAATATTTATGTTCCATTGCGGCGATAAAAGGTATGATTATTCTCATCCGAAGCGCATTAAAAATTTACTTGATAATTTTCCAAATTTAAGAATTGTTGCGGCTCACTTCGGCGGATATTCGGTGTGGGATGAGGCGGTAGAAAGTCTTAAAAACACTTCGTGTATGTTCGATATTTCTTCCTCACTTATGTTTATGAGTGAAGAGCAAAAGAAGAAATATATAGGTGCCTATGGTCCAGATCGCCTGCTTTACGGAACCGATTCTCCTCTATGGGATCAAGCCGTGGAGGTTGAGCGCTTCAAAAAATTAGAACTTTCGGATGCTGATCGCGAGAAAATCGCCTATAAAAACGCCGAAATATTGTTAAACTTATAAAAAAGTATTGACTTTTTGGGTGTTTTAAGTTAAAATAACAAAAAATATATTTAAATGCTGTGAAGATATTAAGCATAAACTAATAAGTTTTTTCAGAGAGTTGCTGTTTGGTGCGAGGCAATGGACTTTGTTTATGTGGTCTCATATTGGAGCAGAATTTCCGAAATTTAGTAAGAAATTCCGGGTAAGCCCGTAATAGCTTAGGGGTTTGTTGGAACCCTAATGAGTGGTCGGCTTTTGTCGGCAATACGGGTGGTACCGTGGACAAAATCAGTTTGTTCATCCCGCAGAGCATTTCTCTGCGGGATTTTTTAATGTTGAGAGGTAAGAAAAATGAAAAAAATATTTGTATCAGATGTTACTTTAGCAAAAGCCAAGGAGAATGGTAAGAAATTTACCTTCCGCCAAAAACTTAATATTGTAAAGCAGTTAGCTGTGGCAGGGCTTGATGCTGTAGAGCTTCCTTTAATGAATGATGAAACCGAGGATGCAGTAGTTTGCAAGACTATTGCTGATAGTGCGGATGGTATCAAAATATCCATTAATGCGGGCGCCACTATAGAGCAAATAGAGAAAACATATAATTGTGTTAAATCAGCAGAGGATGTAACTTTGCAGATAGTTTTACCTGTATCAACGGTTCAAATGGAATATATCTATCACTTAAAATCTAATAAAATGCTTCCTAAAATAGCAGAGCTTGTAGCCTATGCAAAAACTCTTTGCGAGAATGTTGAGTTTGTCGCTTTGGATGCCACAAGGGCAGAAGCAGAGTTCGTTTTAGAGTGTGCAAAGGTGGCTTCGGATAATGGCGCTAATGCCATAACACTTTGCGATAATGCGGGAGTTTTCTTCCCTGAAGAGATTTCAAAGCTCGTTAAAGTGATTAAAGAAAATGCCGAAATTAAGGTTTTCCTAGAGCCTTCCGATGCAATGAGTTTAGGTCAGGCTTGTGCTGTTGCCGCGATTAATGCGGGTGCAGATGGCATTAAAACCGCTATCAAGATTCCCGATAGCATATCTAGTGCCGATTTTGCCAATATTCTTCGCGTTAAGGGTGAGGTATTAGGTGTAGAAAGCGACCTTGATATAACCGCAATCGGCAATACCGTTAAGAATATCGGCCGTGAAGAAACCATTGAAATTGCTTCGGAAACCGTAGAAGCAGGTGGCATTGGCGAAAATGCAACACTTGCCGATATAACCGAAAAGATTAAGGAATTTGGGTATGATTTAAGTGCCGAGGATAATGGCAAGGTTTATGAAGAGTTTAAGCGCGTTGTAGCTAAAAAGCAGCAAATAGGCAAGAGCGAGCTTGAAGCTATAATTGCAAGTAGCGCTATGCAGGTACCCTCAACCTATCATCTTATTAATTATGTAGTAAATAGCGGTAATATCATAAACGCTACCGCTAATATTACATTAGAAAAAGATGGCGAGCAGTTATCGGGTGTCAGCATAGGAGACGGTCCTATTGATGCCGCTTTCCAGGCTATTGAGCAGATAATTGGCCATCATTATGAGCTTGATGATTTTCAGATTCAGGCAGTAACTAAAGGAAGAGAAGCAGTTGGCTCCTCTATTATTAAATTAAGAGCGCTCGGAAAACTTTATTCCGGTAATGGCGTTTCAACCGATATTATAGGCGCTTGTATCAGAGCCTATATTAATGCCCTTAATAAAATTGTTTACGAGGAAAAATAATTATGAAATTTTCATTTTCAACAAGGTTTTTAAAGGCCGATTCCTTTTTAGAACTTTGTAATATAACTTCAGAATATGGTTTTTCGGGTTTTGAAGTGTATGATGTAGAATCAGTAAAGCGTGATATGCAGGATAGCATTTTCCATTCCAATATGCTTTCTGCTGCAAAGAGAAAACTCGTTAATCGCCATATCGGAATATCTGCTATTAATTTTCCCAAAGCAGTTAACTGCGATACTGACGGGGAATTAATCGAAAAATATATAGAATATGCCGCTAAAATAGGCACAAATGTAATTATAAGCGTAGAAACCGATGATTTAAGAGGCTTATCGGCCGTTCTTTTGCCCGCAATTAAAAAGGCTGAACTTTTATCGGTTATGATTTTAATTGAAACCGCAGGAATTTATTCTAAAACCGAAAAAATCCTTGAGTTTATTAATTTCTTCGCTTCGGCAGCTCTTGGCGTTAGCTGGAATATAAAAAACACATTCTTTGAAGCAAATGAAACGGCAGACAGCACCATTCAAACCCTCGGCTCATATATTGAGTATGTAAGAATTGGCGATAAAAAAGAGGGCAAGAATGTTATTATCGGCTCGGGAGAACTTCCTGTGGGCGAGTTTATTAATGCGCTCAAATCGCTTAACTATGATGGATATATCTGCGCCGATTGGAATGATGAAATTACCTCTTATGATATAGTGCTCACTCATTTCATAAGCTTTATGGAGCGCTTTTCAAAATCAAATAAAAAGAGCGCTATTTATTATAACCGCGCCCATACAGGCACTCATCCTTGGAAAAAGTATGAGGTTGTTGATTTAACCTTTTCTCAGGTGCTCGATACAATGGTTGAAAGATATCCTGACCAATATGCATTTAAGTATACAACCCTTGATTATACAAGAACATATTCCGAGTTTAGAGAAGATGTTGATAGAACAGCGGCGGCGCTTTTGGCTCTCGGTGTAAAACCGGGTTACCATGTTGCTATTTGGGCAACCAATATTCCGCAATGGTTTATAACCTTCTGGGCAACCGTTAAAATAGGCGCAGTTTTGGTAACTGTTAACACTGCCTATAAAATTCACGAAACTGAGTATTTGCTTCGTCAATCCGATACACATACCCTCGTTATGATTGAGGACTGCAAGGATTCCAATTATAAAGAAATTATGGAGGAGCTTTGCCCCGAACTTAAAAATACAGCTCCCGGTAAACCTCTTTATTCTAAAAAACTTCCATTCCTTAGAAATATTGTAACCGTAGGATTTAAAATGGATGGTTGTCTTGAGTGGGATGAAATGCTTGAATATTCTTCAAAGGTTCCTGTTCAAGAGGTGCATAGAATTGCCGCAACAGTAAAACCTGATGATGTTTGCAATATGCAATATACTTCGGGAACAACAGGTTTCCCCAAGGGCGTAATGCTCACTCATAATAACATAGTTAATAACGGTAAGATTATTGGCGATAGAATGGATATTTCAACTGCCGACCGAATGATGATTCAGGTGCCAATGTTCCATTGCTTTGGAATGGTGCTTTCAATGACCAATTTAATGACTCATGGCGGCACAATTTGTCCTATGCCATATTTCTCTCCTAAATCTTCTTTGGCATGCATAAATGATGAAAAAATAACCTGCTTTAATGGTGTTCCAACAATGTTTATAGCAATGTTTGCCCATGAAGATTTCAAGAAAACCGATTTTTCTCATATTAGAACAGGTATTATGGCGGGCGCTAATTGTCCTGCTGACCTTATGAGAAGAGCGGCAGATGAGATGAATATGAAGGAAATCTTAAGCGTTTATGGTCAAACCGAGGCTTCTCCCGGCTGCACAATGGGCGAGGTAAACGAAGATTTATGGCACCGTACTGAAACTGTAGGAAGCGCATTCCCGGGTGTTGAATGTAAGATTATCGACCCGGAAACAGGCGAAGATTTACCGGATGGTGTTAACGGCGAGTTTGTAGCCCGCGGATTTAATATTATGAAGGGCTATTATAAAATGCCTAAGGCCACCGAGCAGACCATAGATAAAGATGGTTGGCTTCATTCGGGCGATATTGCCTGCAGAACTGAGGATGGCTATTATAAAATAACGGGTCGCCTTAAGGATATGATTATACGCGGCGGCGAAAATCTTTATCCGAGAGAAATAGAGGAATTCTATTTAACAAACAGCAAGATAAGTGATGTTCAGGTGGTTGGTGTTCCTGATGAACGCTATGGCGAAGAATGTTGCGCTTGGATTATTCTTAAAAAGGGCGAAACCGCAACAGAAGCGGAAATGCGTGAGTATGGCGAAGCAAGTATGGCTAAGCATAAGGTTCCGCGTTACTTTATTTTTGCTAAAGAATTCCCAATGAATGCCGCAGGCAAAATCCTTAAATATAAAATGAAGGATATGTCGGTTGAACAGTTAGGAATTAAAAAGTAAAAAAATGCTTGACAAAAGGCATTAGCGGTAGTATAATCTCTTTAAAGTTGAATATAAAAGCTATGACGAAGACGGTTTTAATCAGCGTTTCTCAGAGAGTCGGGTAAGGTGCGAGCCGATAAATTAAGATTAAAAACTTATCACTTCCGAGCTGAAGGTCCAAACGGAAAAACCTAGTAGGTCCTTTCGTGATTGCTGCGTAAATGCATAAGGCTTGTTGGAGCCTGAGTGGTGTGAAGTTCACACAATTTGAGTGGTACCGCGGGTATTGAATTTTCAAACTCGTCTCAAAGAAATTTGAGACGGGTTTTTTATTTTTTTATTAAAGGAGTGTTTTTTAATGAGTAACCAAACCATAATGTCCGAACTTTTAGAGGTAGCGAAGCGAATTTCGGATATGCGCGAAATTATGGGACTCAGCATTGCCGAAATGGCAAAAAAAACAGAGGTTAGTGAAGAGCAATATATTAATTACGAAAGCGGAAAAATCGATATACCTTTTTCCTTTATTCATAAATGTTCATTAGTATTCGGAGTTGAAATGACCGAACTTTTAGAGGGTAGAAGCGCGAAGCTTTCAAGTTACACCGTAACAAGAAAGGGCAAAGGTCAGCAAACTGCTAAGGAAGAGGGCATAGATATTAAGAATTTAGCACCTAAATTCCGCAATAAAATTGCCGAGCCTTATTATGTTCGTTATGAATATTCTGCCGCTCAGCAAAATAAACCAATTCATTTAGCAAAGCATTCAGGTCAGGAGTTTGACCTTGTGCTATCGGGTAGTTTAAAGGTGCAAATCGGCGAACACACCGAGATATTAAATGAGGGCGATAGCATTTATTATGATAGCTCAACACCGCATGGTATGATTGCTATAAATGGGGAAGATTGTGTCTTCTGCGCTGTTGTACTTCCCGGCGAAAAAACTCCTGAAAAGGAAGTTGGCAAAACAATTGCCGCCGCTAAAACCAGCGAAAACCTAATCTGCGAAAAGTTTGTTGATTGTAAAGAAGATGCAAACGGTGCTCTTCAGGAAATCAATTTCAAAAATACCGATACCTTCAATTTCGGCTTCGATATAGTTGATGAAATCGCAAATAAATATCCCGAAAAATTGGCTATGCTTCATCTTGATAAAAATAAAAATGAGCGTAGATTTACCTTCCGTGATATTAAGCATTATACCAATCAAACTGCAAATTACTTTAAATCTCTCGGTATTAAGCGCGGAGATAAGGTAATGCTTGTTTTGAAAAGACATTATCAGTTCTGGTTCTGTATGGTTGCGCTTCATAAAATCGGCGCTGTTGCAATTCCTGCAACCAATCAGTTAAAGGAGCATGATTTTGTTTATCGTTTCAATGCGGCAGGTGTAAACACCCTTGTTTGTACCGCTGATGGCGATACTGCCGATATAGCTGAGAATGCGGCAAAGGAATGCCCACAGGTTAAAAACCTCATTTTAGTTGGCGGAGAGAAAGAAAATTGGCATAATTTTGATGAGGAATTTAAACTCTTCTCCCGCAAATACGAAAGGGAAGAGGGTAACTCAGCAGGCGATGATTTAGCCCTTATGTTCTTCACTTCCGGCACCACAGGTAATCCAAAAATGGCGGCGCATAAGCATACCTATGCGCTAGGTCATTTTGTAACCGCTAAATATTGGCATTGCTGTGAAAGAGATGGCCTCCATTTAACCATTTCCGATACCGGTTGGGGTAAATCTCTTTGGGGAAAACTCTATGGTCAGTGGCTATGTGAGGGCGCAGTTTTCGTTTATGATTTCGATAAGTTTGATGAAAACGAAATTTTACCAATGTTCCAAAAATATGGAATAACAACCTTCTGCGCACCGCCCACAATGCTCAGAATGCTGGTTAGAGGAGATTTATCAAAATTCGATTTATCTTCAATCCACCATATGACAACTGCAGGCGAGGCTTTGAATCCCGAGGTGTTCAAGCTCTTTAAGGATGCAACAGGCCTTGAAATTATGGAAGGCTTTGGTCAAACCGAAACAACCCTTACCATTGCAAATCTTTGCGGAACTGTTCCGAAAATTGGCTCAATGGGTAAGGCATCTCCGCAGTATGATATAGATATTGTTGACCCCGATGGAAATT
Source organism: Acutalibacteraceae bacterium (assembly GCA_045656145.1). GTDB lineage: Bacteria > Bacillota > Clostridia > Oscillospirales > Acutalibacteraceae > SIG565. Next base: position 27,845 of record JAZOQP010000040.1, on the reverse strand, counting down.
CACTTCCTGCAGGTGAGGTTGGAGAAATCGTTGTAAGACTTGATAAAAACACTCCTTGCGGACTCTTCCGTGAATACTATCTCGATGAAGAGAAAACAAATGATGCAATTTATGATAATATTTATCATACAGGCGATACCGCTTGGCGTGATGAGGATGGATATTTCTGGTATGTAAGCCGAATTGATGATGTTATTAAGTCATCAGGTTATCGTATAGGACCATTCGAAATTGAGAGCGTCATTATGGAGCTTCCGTATGTTGCGGAATGCGGTGTATCAGCGGCTCCTGATGAACTTAGAGGTCAGGTTGTAAAGGCGAGCATCGTGCTTACAAAGGGCACCGAACCTACCGAGGAACTTAAAAAAGAAATTCAGCAGTATGTTAAATCTCATACCGCACCTTATAAGTATCCGAGAGTTGTGGTTTTCCGTGATGAACTTCCAAAAACCATAAGCGGCAAAATTCAACGAAATAAGCTTTAATTAGCAAAAAAATATTGACTTTTATAAATATATTATGTTATAATTTCAATATATATAAAGGCGTGGACGAAGAGTGCAATGCTATAATTACTTCAGAGAGGCGGTGGCAGGTGAAAACCGCTGTAAAAAAGCATTGTTTGTAGCTTCTGAGCCGAAAGGAAGAAAAGATATTTCTTAGTAGACCCTTTCCGTGATTACTGCGTTAATGTATACGGCTTGTCAGAGCCTGAGTGGTGTGAATTTCACACAATTTGAGTGGTACCGCGGGATATAAGTTTATCTTATAGCTCGTCTCAAAGAATTTTATCTTTGAGGCGAGCTATTTAAAATTTCGCCTCCGGAGAAAAGAATAGGAGACTAAAAAATGAACACGGCAACCGGTTTACAATTTAAAATAACTGAAATGGCTCAGCGTATAAAAACGCTTAGAGAAATCGTAGGTTTAACAGAGTCCGAAATGGCTCAAAAGACCGATGTGAGCCTAGAAGAATATCTTGCTTGCGAACAGGGAAAGAGTGATTTAAACTTCGCGTTTCTTTATCGTTGCGCTTTAGCGCTCGGTGTAGACGTTACCGAAATTATCGAGGGTAAAGCACCAAAACTTGCAGGATATACCGTAACAAGAAAGGGAAATGGTCAAGAAATTCAAAAGGCTCATTCAATGACCTATTATAACCTGGCTGCATCCTTTAAAAATCGTATTGCAGAACCACTTTATGTTGTTTGCGATTATGATGAAAATAAGGCTAATAATGATATTGAACTCACAACTCATGAGGGTCAGGAGTGCGATATCGTAGTAAAAGGAACCCTTAAGGTTCAGGTTGGAGACCATATTGAAGTGCTCCATGAGGGAGATAGCATTTATTATGATAGCTCGGTGCCTCATGGTATGGTGTCGGTAGAAAAGGGCGAATGTATATTCTATGCAATCGTTTTAAACCCTGCTCACGAGCCAATTTCAACCCTCCTTCATTCAGGTGCCAGAGAGTTCGTTGCAACTCCGCTTAAGAAAAGCAGCGGCAAGAAGAGAGTTTGGAAAGATTTTATTATCACTTCCACCGATAAAAATGGCACATTAAAGGAAATCTCCTTTAAAAATGAAGATAATTTCAACTTTGCATTTGATGTTATTGATAAAATTGCCGATAAGGAGCCTGAAAAAACAGCTCTTTTACATATCGGTAAGGATAAAACTGAAACTAGGATAACCTTTAAAGATTTAAAGAGAGCATCTAACCAAACGGCTAACTATTTTAAATCTTTGGGAGTTACCAAGGGCGATAAGGTAATGCTTATCCTAAAGCGCCATTATCAGTTCTGGATAGCCATGATAGCGCTTCATAAGTTAGGCGCAGTTGCAATTCCTGCATCTAATCAGCTTAAAGAGCATGATATTACCTATAGGTTTAATAAAGCAGGTGTTAAGATGATAATTGCAACACCTGATGATAATATCCCCGAAGAAATCGAAAAGGCAGCAGAAAATGCTCCAACTCTTGAGTATAAATTAATTGTTAATGGCGAAAGAGATGGTTGGAGAAGCTTTGATGAAGAGTTTGCCCTTTATACCGGTAAATTTGAGCGTAAGGAAGATTCGCCTTGCGGAGAAGATTTAATGCTTATGTACTTTACTTCCGGTACAACAGGCAACCCAAAAATTGCAATGCATAATTATAAATATCCGTTAGGACATTTTATTACCGCTAAATATTGGCATTGTGTTAATCCTGATGGATTGCACCTTTCCATTTCCGATACCGGTTGGGCAAAGGCGGCTTGGGGTAAAATTTATGGCCAGTGGCTATGCGAAGCCCCGATTTTCGCTTATGATTTTGACCGCTTTGATGCTAACGATATTATGCCGATGTTCGAGAAATACGGCATCACAACCTTCTGCGCACCACCCACAATGTTAAGGCTTATGATAAAGCAGGATTTATCAAGGTTTAACCTTTCAAGCATTGAGCATATGACAACTGCGGGCGAGGCTCTAAACCCCGAAGTATTCCGTCAGTTTGAAAAGGCAACAGGTCTTCAAATTATGGAAGGTTTTGGTCAAACCGAAACAACGGTTGCTTTAGCTAATCTTGCAGGCACCAAAACAAAGATTGGTTCAATGGGTAAACCTGTTCCACTATACAACATAAAACTTGTTGATGCCGATGATAACGAGGTAGCAACCGGTGAGGTTGGAGAAATAGTTATTGATATTTCAAAGGGTAACCCGTGCGGACTCTTTATAGGCTATTTTGAAGATGAAGAAAAAACCAATGAATGCCGTAAAAACGGCCTTTATCATACAGGCGATACCGCTTGGCGTGATGAGGATGGATATTTCTGGTATGTTGGTAGAGTTGACGATGTTATTAAGTCATCGGGCTACCGCATAGGACCATTCGAAATAGAGAATGTTATTATGGAATTACCTTATGTTCTCGAATGCGGAGTATCGGCTATGCCTGATGAGGTTCGCGGTCAGGTAGTAAAGGCAAGCATTGTGCTCACAAAGGGCACCGAGCCTACCGAGGAACTTAAAAAGCAGATTCAGGATTATGTTAAGGAGAGAACTGCTCCTTATAAATATCCGAGAGTGGTTGTTTTCCGTGATGAACTTCCAAAAACTGCGAGTGGTAAAATTCAGCGAAATAAATTATAATGAATATATAGTTAGGAGAGTGTAATTATGAAATATGAGATTCAGGTAACAAAAACTACATGCCCTAAAGCAAAGCCTCAAGATGAAAGCAAATTAGGTTTTGGTAAAATCTTTACAGACCATATGTTTTTAATGGACTACAGCGAGGATAAGGGCTGGCATAACGGAAGAATAGTTCCCTTTGGTCCTATTCCAACCAACCCCGCTTCAACAGTATTCCATTATGGTGCTGAAATTTTCGAGGGTATGAAGGCATATAGAGCTGCAAACGGCAAAATTCAACTTTTCAGACCCATGGAAAATATTAAGCGCCTTAACAATTCTGCTGAGCGTTTATGCCTTCCTCAGCTTGATGAAGAGGGTTGCCTTGATATTTTAAAGACAATGGTAGAACTCGAGAAGGATTGGGTTCCGAAGAGCGAGGGAACTTCTCTTTATATTCGTCCCTTCCTTTATGGTAACGACCCTCATTTAGGTGTTCACGCCGTTAAAAATGCTGTGTTTGCAGTTATTTGCTCACCCGTTGGCGCTTATTATGCTGAGGGTATTAATCCTGTTAAAATTGCTATTGAGTCTGAGGATGTAAGAGCAGTTAGAGGCGGTACAGGTTATGCTAAATGCGGCGGTAACTATGCGGCAAGCCTTAGAGCAGGTCAGCGTGCCGAAGAAAAGGGTTACACCCAGGTATTATGGCTTGATGGTGTTCACAGAAAGTATATTGAAGAGGTTGGCGCTATGAACGTAATGTTCAAAATCGGCGGTAAAATTATTACCCCCGCGCTTACAGGCTCGGTACTTCCCGGAATTACCAGAAAATCTTGTGTTGAACTCCTTAAAGATTGGGGTTATACAGTTGAGGAGCGTGCTTTCTCGGTTGATGAATTATTTGAAGCCGCTGAAAACGGCACCTTAGAAGAAGCTTGGGGAACAGGTACTGCTGCGGTAGTATCTCCTATAGGACATCTTTATTATAATAACAAGGAATATACCGTGGCAGGAAATAAAATCGGCGAACTTACTCAGAAGCTCTATGATGAATTAACCGGAATTCAGTGGGGAAAGAGAGAAGATAAACACGGTTGGACGGATGAAGTTTGCAATGCCTAAGAGAATAACGCTTTTTGCAGGACATTATGGAAGCGGTAAAACAAATATTGCTGTAAATTATGCGCTTTATCTAAAGGCTCAGGGCAAGAATGTTAAAATTGCCGACCTTGATATAGTTAATCCTTATTTTAGAACTAAGGATAGCGCAAAGCAGTTGGAGGAAAACGGAATTGAATTAATTTCGCCTACCTTTGCTAACACAAATGTTGATTTACCTGCTCTTCCTGCCGAGATTTATTCACTCATGCAAAACAAAAATGAATATGCCGTTTTAGATATCGGCGGGGATGACCGCGGTGCTTACGCGCTTGGCCGTTACCGTGATTATATATTAGAAGAAGATAATTATGAAATGGTTTTTGTTGCTAATTTCTTTAGACCCTTAACTAAAACCGCTGAAGAGGCGCTGGAGGTTATGCGAGAGATTGAGGCGGCTTCAAAAATTCCATTTACAGCAATTATCAATAATTCAAATCTTGGCAACGATACAACCGCTTTAGATATTGTGAAGACCGATATTAAGGCAAAAGAATTAGCAAATTTATCGGGACTTAAACTGATTTACACTTCGGCACAAGAAAGCATAGCCGATGAGGTGAATTTAGAAAATGTATTCCCGCTTAAATTGCAGGATAAATATTTTGATATAAAGGAGAACTAATATGGCTAAAGTAACCTTTAATGAAGATTTATGCAAGGGTTGTGGCCTTTGTGTAGATGCTTGTCCTAAAAAGATTATAGCAATCGCAAAAGATAAGATTAACGCTAAGGGGCATTCCCCCGCAGAAATTACAAATCAGGAGGCATGCATTGCCTGTGCATTCTGCGCAACAATGTGTCCTGATTGTGTAATCACGGTTGAAAGGTAGGGAAGTATAATGGCAGAGAAAGTATTAATGAAGGGTAATGAAGCCATTGCTGAAGCCGCTATTAAGGCAGGCTGTATGCATTACTTTGGCTATCCCATTACCCCCCAAACTGAAATTGCCGCATATATGGCAAAGAGAATGCCTAAAATCGGCGGCACATTTTTACAGGCTGAGAGTGAAGTAGCCGCAATTAATATGGTTTATGGTGTTGCAGCGGCAGGTTTCCGTGTTATGACTTCATCATCTTCCCCCGGTGTATCCTTAAAGCAGGAGGGTATTTCCTATATCGCAGGTGCAGATTTACCCGCTTTAATAGTGAACGTTCAGCGTGGTGGCCCCGGTCTTGGCGGAATTCAGCCTTCACAGTCTGATTATTTTCAGGCAACTAAGGGCGGCGGACATGGCGATTATCGTTTAATCGTTGTTGCACCCGCATCGGTTCAGGAAATGGCAGACCTTACTGTAAAGGCATTTGATTTATCCGAAAAATATCGCGTACCTGCAATGCTTTTAGCCGATGGTACTATGGGTCAAATGATGGAACCTGTTGAGCTTCCTGAAGTCCAGAAGAAGGATTATGATATTTCTTGGGCTGTTAGAGGAACTAAAGGGGAGAGAAAGCATAATATTGTTAATTCTCTTTACCTAAAGCCTGAAATTCTTGAGCAGACCAACTTCGAGCGCTTTGAGCGTTATAAAACAATCGAAGAAAATGAATGTATGTATGAAGAGTTTATGATGGAGGATGCTGAGTACTGCGTTGTTGCCTTCGGTATTGCCGCACGTGTAGCAAAGAATGCTATTGTAGCCGCAAGAAAGCAGGGCATAAAGGTAGGTCTTATCCGCCCCATAACACTTTGGCCGTTCCCAAAAAAAGTTTTAGCTGAAGCCGCTAAAAAGGTTAAGGGCTTCTTATCGGTAGAACTTTCTATGGGTCAAATGATAGAGGATATTAAATTATCAATCAATTGCTCAAAGCCGGTTGAACTTTGTAACCGCACAGGCGGTATGATAGTTTCTCCCGAAGAGGTGCTTGAGGCTATTGAAAATCTTGTAAAGGAGGCAAAATAATGGTAGTTTTTGAAAAACCGAAGTCCTTAACAGATGCTCCGCTTCATTACTGTCCCGGTTGCACCCACGGTATTATTCATCGCTTGGTAGCCGAAGCTATTGATGAACTTGGCATTGAAGGCAAAACCATTGGTGTGGCACCTGTTGGTTGCGCAGTTATGGCTTATGATTATTTTGCTTGCGATATGGTTGAGGCGGCTCATGGCCGTGCTCCTGCAGTAGCAACAGGCTTAAAGCGTCGTATGCCTGAAAATATTGTATTTACATATCAGGGCGATGGCGACTTAGCATCAATCGGTATGGCTGAAACAGTTCACGCCGCAACAAGAAATGAAAACATAACAATTATATTCGTTAACAATGCAATTTATGGTATGACAGGCGGTCAGATGGCTCCTACATCCTTACCCGGTCAGGTAACCCAGACTTCTCCTTATGGTAGAGATGTTGAAAAGGCAGGTTATCCTGTAAAGGTTAGCGAAATGCTTTCTTCTTTAGATGCTCCTTATTATATTGAAAGAGTAGCAGTAAATAACGTAAAGAATGTTAAAAATGCTAAGAAGGCTATCTTAAAGGCATTTAAGAATCAGGTTGAGGGTAAAGGCTTCTCTCTTATAGAGGTTGTATCAAGCTGTCCTACCAACTGGGGTATGACACCTTCAAAGGCACTAGAGTGGATAGATGAAAAGATGATTCCTTATTATCCGCTTGGCGTTTATAAAGATAAGAGCAAGGAGGACTAAATATATGACTACACAAATTCTAATTGCAGGCTTTGGCGGTCAGGGTGTTCTTTTTGCAGGAAAGTGCTTGGCTTATGAGGGAATGTTTGAAAACAAGCAGGTTTCTTGGCTTCCTTCTTATGGCCCTGAAATGCGCGGTGGTACAGCTAACTGCAGCGTAATTTTAAGCGATGAGCCCGTAGGCTCTCCCATTGTTTCAAAGCCAGACGTTTTACTCGCTATGAATCTTCCTTCTCTTGATAAATATGAGAATGATACTGTAGTAGGCGGTAAAATCATTATTGATAGCACACTTATCGGCAGAAAGGTTGAAAGGGAAGATGTTGATGCCTATTACATCCCCGCAACTAAGATGGCGGCGGAGGCCGGCACTCCCTCTCTTGCTAATATGATAATGCTTGGCAAAATGATTAAGGAAACAGGCATTGTTTCTTTTGAGAGCGCTGCTGAAGCTATGAAAAAGGTTGTATCGGCAAAACATGCCGATAAACTTGAAGCCAATATTAACGCATTAAAGATGGGTTATGATTTTTAATAATTGGTAAAACAAAAAAGGATGTAAGTTAAAACTTACATCCTTTTATTTTTGCTTATTTAGCTGTTAAATATCCGCTATATTCTTCAAGGAAATATTCGGCGTTTTTCTTCATATCAATAACTGCGATATCGCCATTGAAGCCAACCGTTATTTCGAGAATACCAATATATTCATCAATAATCTGAACCAAAATAACAAGTTTCTCTTCTTCAACCCAGGCGGCTGAAGCACCGCATTTATATTGGTGCCCCTCGCATTCTATTCCGCCGATTTCCTTAGAATAGTTTTTCTCCGGAAAAAGTTGGAAAGCATTTTCTTTCATTCCGAATTTTATAACCTTATCGCCCTGAGCGTTTTTATAGGCAAATTCGCCCGAGTTTCCGCTAAAATGAAGAGTGAATTCGGTGATGCTCATTGGGTTATCTTCGGCAATAAAGCGTTTGCCGCTGATTTCATCTGCCTTTTTAGAATAAGCCTCGCCGCCCACCGTTAATAGTTTAAGAGCGCCTAAGTAATCGGAAAGAGCGGTGTATTCTTCACTATTTTGGATAGGTGTATCTATAGCGGTATCTACTATCTCCGCAAAGAATGTTTCGAAAAGCTTTTCGGCATAGCCAACGTCCTCCATCTGATAACCTGCGGTGCAAACGAAAAGAATATCGGTATCGGGGTTATAAATGGTAAATTGTCCATGCATTCCAAAGAAAGCAAAGCCGTTTTTATGGGTTCCCCAAATTTGATAACCGTAACCCTGCTTTCTGTTCTCAGTGCCAAAGTTTTTATTATAAATATTGGTGTTAGTAGCCTTTGTTACAGCCTTTGCGCTTAATAATTGCTTGCCGTTCCAGTTACCCTTATTAGCAAGGAGTCTGCCGAAAAGAAGCATATCTAAAGGTCTGCAAATAAGAGCCGAATCGCCCCAGGAATATCCGCCAACAGCGGTAAGGGCGCGGGCGTTTTTCGAGAAGCCGATTTCATTTAAACATTTATCTCTGAGGTACTCGAGGAATGTTTTGCCCGTTACCTTTTCAACCAGTGCGCCTAAAATGAAGGAACCTGTTGAATCATAGAAAAATGTTGTTCCGGGGTAGTGGGTGGGTTTCATTGAGAAGTAGTATTTAACTCTATCTCCACCGTGGTCTTTAAACCAACAGTCGCCTGAAAAACAGGTTTGCATATTAAGCATATTGCGAATAGTTTGAGCCGCAAGATAAGGATGAACTTCCTTTGGTAACTTCTCGGGGAAGTAGTCGATTATCTTATCATCAAGGCTAATTTTGCCTTCCTCGGCTAATTGTGCCACAGCAATGCCTACATAGCTTTTGGTTTGGGAATACATTCTATGATTATCTTCGGCTTTAAAAGGAGCCCAATAAGCTTCGCAAAAGAGTTTATCGCCTCTTGCCATTAAAACGCTGTGCATAGCAAGTCCGTTTTTTTGATAGGCCGCAATCAGTTTTTGAACCTGACTTGATTTAATTCCAACCTCTTCGGGTTTTACTGTTTGAAAATACATAGTTAAACTCCAAAATTTATTTAGCTGTTAAGTAGCCGTTGTATTCATCCAAGAATCCTTCGGCACTTTTCCTCATTTCTATAACTGCCATATCGCCGTTAAAGGCGATGGTAATATCAAGTGTACCAATATAGTCATCAATAATATGAACTAGAATTGATAGGGTAGTTTTCTCAACCCAGCCTGCCGAAGCATAGCACTTGTGCATAAAGTTTTCATCGGTGGTAATTCCGCAAATTTCGTGCGGGTAACCTTTCTCAGGGAATAACTGAGCAAGATTTTTTTGGAAACCGAATTTAATAGTTTTTTCTCCCTGAGCATTTATGTAGTTAAATTCGCCCTCGTTTTCTGAGAAGTTCAAGGTAAATTCTTTAATGCCCATGGGATTTTCTTGTGCTACAAAGCGTTTGCCGTTTATTTTAGCGGCTAAATCGCTTGTCTTTTCTCCCTTAACGGTAATTAGTTCCAAAGAATTTATATAATCATTAAGTTCTTTGTTGGCGGTTTCATTTGGCTCCTCGGTATTATTGGCTTTGAAAATTATTTCATCAAAAAAGGTTTTAAAAATAATTTCGGAATAGCCAATATCTTCCATTGGATGACCTGCAGTGCAAACAAACAAAATATCTGTTTTCGGATGATAAATAGTAAACTGTCCGTGCATACCTGAGAACATAAAACTACCATCATAACTACCCCAAATTTGATAGCCATAGCCCTGCTTTTTAAGGTGCATACCAAATGAAATAAAGTGAACAGGGGTGTTTATGGCTTTCGTAACCGCATTTTTATCTAAGAGTTGCTTGCCGTTCCATTCGCCTTTATTTGCAAGAAGGCGCCCAAATTTAAGCATATCCCTACTTGTGCAAAGTAAAGCCGAGTCGCCCCAGGCGTAGCCTCCAACCACCTTTAAAATGGTGGAATTTTGTGACCAACCAATCTCATTTAAGCATTTTTCTTTAAGATATTCCAAGAAGGGCTTTCCCGTAACCTTTTCCACAAGGGCGGTTAACACAAGGGAACCTGTAGAGTCATAGTAAAAAGTGGTTCCCGGGTAACGCACGGGGGTAAGGGAAAAGTAAAACCTGATGCGGTCTTTATTCGGTATAGGAATGCCGCCATAATTTGCAAAGCAGGTTTTCATTTCAAGCATATTGCGAATAGTTTGAGCCGCGAGATAGGGGTGTACTTCTTTTGGTAAATATTCGGGGAAGTAGTTAATAATCTTATCATCAAGATTAATTTTACCCTCTTCTGCAAGCTGAGATAAAGCAATACCAACATAGCTTTTAGTTTGGGAATACATTCTATGGTTATCATCGGCCGTGTTCGGCTCCCAATACGCCTCGCAAAAAAGTTTATCGCCACGGGCGATTAAAACGCTGTGCATAGGAATTCCGGTGTAGTTAAGTTGTTCTAATAAAGCCTTTACGTTGCTTGATTTAATACCAACTTTTTCAGGTGTGGAATTTTTAAAATACATATTAAAGTCTCCTAAAAATTAAAGTATTCTTTAGCGTTCTTGTAGCAAACTCCTTCAACAATATCTTTAAGTGCTTCGTTATCATTAGGATAAAGTCCGTCTTCAACCCAGTCGCCAATCATATTGCAGAGAATTCTGCGGAAATATTCGTGTCTAGGATAGGATACAAAACTGCGAGAGTCGGTAAGCATACCAACAAATTTACCTAAATTTCCAAGATTTGCAAGAGCATCCATCTGAGCCATCATACCGCTTGCATTATCGTTAAACCACCAACCTGAGCCAAACTGAATTTTAGAAACATAAGGAGCTCTCTGGAAGTTTCCGAGCATTGTGCCCAAAACATAGTTATCTTTGGGATTTAGGGTATAAAGAATGGTTTTAGGAAGAATATCATCGGTATCAAGATAGTTCATAAATGCCGATAATTTTTCAGCTATGCAAAGGTCATTGATAGAGTCAAAACCTGTATCGGCGCCAAGAGAAGCAAACATACGAGAGTTGTTATTTCTAAGAGCACCAATGTGAAGCTGCATAGTCCAACCGAGTTTTGTATATTCATTAGCGCAAACGCGAAGCATAGCGGTCTTGTAGGCATCAATTTCCTCGGTAGTAAGGGTTTCTCCCTTAATTTTCTTTTCGAATACAGCCTTTGCATCTCCAACAGCGAAGGGTACATATTCTAAAGCGTGGTCGGAAAGGCGGCAGCCATTGTCATTAAAGAAATAAAGGCGCTCAACCATCCACTTTTCAGCCTTTTCATAGGAGTCAATTCCGTTAGCTTCAAGGTAGCCTAGGAATTCAGGCTTATCAATATTAACTAATTTATCGGGGCGGAAGGTGGGGAGTACCTTAGTTGTAAAGCCCTGTTCTTTTAAAGCTTTGTGGTAGCGAAGATCATCAGCGGGGTCATCGGTAGTGCAGATAACCTCAACATTAGATTTTTTGATTAAATTCTGAGCCGAAAAATCTTCGCGCTTTAAATATTCGTTACATTTATCCCAAACTTCTTTGGCGTTCTTTTCTGATAAAGGTTCATCAATATCAAAATAACGCTTTAATTCCAAAGCGGTCCAGTGATAAATTGGATTTCCGATAAGATAGGGCATAACGCGGCAAAAACCAACCCATTTTTCATAGCGGTCGGCGTCTCCTGTTATATATTTTTCATCAATACCAAATGTGCGCATTTGTCTCCATTTATAATGGTCTCCGCCCAAGAATAAATCGTAGGCATCCTGGAAGCGATAGTCTTCGGCTATCATTTTGGGAACTAAATGGCAGTGGTAATCGATAATCGGTAGATTTTCTGCAAAATCATGATAAAGACGCTTTGCAGTTTCAGTTTTTAGAAAGAAATCTTTGTTTATAATACCCATAACAATTCTCCTTGAATTATAAGTATAGTGCTGTAATTTTACAGCACTATACCATCTTTAAATATAGAAATTTCTCTATAACCGTTAATTTCATTCTTTGTTTCCTTGCCCGAAGCCACCTCTATAATATAATCGGTTAAACTATCGGTTAGTTCTTCCATAGAGGTATTTTCAAGAAGCGGAGAGGCATCAAAATCCATCCAGTTCGACTTCTTTGTGGCAATGTTATGATTTGTAGCAATCTTAACGGTCGGTACAGGAGCACCAACAGGGGTGCCTCTGCCGGTTGTAAACAGAATGATATGAACGCCGGCGGCGGTAAGATTTGTAATAGCAACAATATCATTACCGGGGCCGTTTAATAGGTTAAGACCATTCTTGCAAACGATATCGCCATAATCAAGAACGTCAACAACCTCGCTTAGCCCTCCTTTTTGAATACAGCCTAAAGACTTTTCTTCAAGAGTTGTAATACCGCCTGCTTTGTTTCCCGGCGAGGGGTTTTCATAGATTACCTGATTGTGTCTTGTAAAGTAGTCCTTAAAGTTGTTAATTAAAGCAACGCATTTATTGAAAAGTTCTTCATTCGGGCAACGCTTCATAAGAAGGTGTTCTGCGCCAAACATTTCGGGAACTTCGGTCATAATGCAACTGCCGCCTAAGGAGATAAGGCTATCCGAGAAGGAGCCAACGAGTGGGTTTGCGGTAATACCGCTAAAGCCATCACTACCGCCGCATTTAAGACCAATTTTAAGTTTGCTAACGGGGATGGGCTCTCTTTTAAAGGTGTTAGCATATTCCTTAAGTTCATTAATTAGCTTAATGCCTTCTTCAAGCTCATCTTCGCAGTCCTGAACATTTAAGAACTTAACCCTCTTTTCATTCCATTCTCCAAGAACGGTCTTGAAAAGGGGAATATTGTTATTTTCGCAGCCAAGGCCTAGAACTAAAACACCTGCGGCATTGGGATGATTAATAAGTCCCTTTAAAATGAGCTGAGTTTTAGATTGGTCTTCACCAAGTTGAGAGCAACCAAACGGATGCTCGAACTGATGAGCACCGGTTCTGTCTGCTAAGGTTTTTGCAATTTTATTAACGCAACCAACAGTAGGAATAATCCAGATTTCGTTACGAATACCAATATCTCCGTTTTCTCTTACATATCCCATAAAGGTTTTATCGGTTTGCTTTTTCTCAGTGGGAGTGTAATCGGGCTCATAGGTGTAGGTAAGGTTAGAGGAGAGGTTAGTTTTCATATTGTGGCTATGAACATGGTCGCCTTTTTTAATATCGGTAACGGCGTGACCTATAGGGTTGCCGTATTTAATGATATTTTCTCCCGATTTAATATCGGTAAGGGCATATTTATGGCCGTCGGACAAATTAACCTCAACGTTATCAAGATAATGAATTTTCATTATTTCATTCTCCTAACAATTTCATCGCTTAAGAAAGATAAATCTTCATCCCAAAGCTTAGTGTTTGCTAAAATTTCTTCAACACTTGAATTCTTCATAAATTCGGTAACCTGCGGGTCATCGTTGGTCATATCGGTTTTATAGAATTCAATTAACTTTGCAAAAGAGGTAAGTAAATATTCGGGCATTTTGCCTGTTCTCTTAATGTATTCTAGCAAACTCGGTAAAACGCGAACCTTAAATTTGCTAACACTGTTAAGAGCGATTGAAGAACAAAGATGCTTAATAAATGGATTGCGGAAACGCTCAAATACGTTATCGGCATAATCTATGAGCTCTTCTTTCGGTAAATCAAGTGTAGGGATGATTTCATCATAAACACAATGTTTCACAAATTCGCTCATATCCTTGTCATCCATGCAGTCGCCAACAGTTTCTAAGGAACTAAGCATAGCATAAGGGATCATAGAGGTGTGAGCACCATTAAGAATTCTAACCTTTCTTGTTCTGTATCTTTCAAGATTATCGGTAAAGATAATGTTAAGACCGGTCTTATCTAAAGGCAACTCTTTAGTAAAGCTTGAATCTCCTTCAATTACCCAAAGGTGGAAGAGTTCGCTTGTGTTTAACATATTATCGGTATAACCGAGGTCAATTTTCTCATCTCTCGGATAACCTGTAACAATTCGGTCAACAAGGGTGTTGCAAAAAGTATTCTTTTCTTCTATAAACTCTTTGAAATCACAACCTAAATTCCATAAATCAGCATATTTTAAAATATACTTTTTAAGGGTTTCGCCGTTTTTATCAATAAGCTCGCAGGGTAGGAAAACAAATCCGCCAAGGCCTAAATCGAAACGCTTTTTTAAAAGAAGAGTAACTTTAGCGGGGAAGGTAACAAAGGGAGCCGCATCAACCTTATCGTTTTCATTGAATTCAATACCTGATTCGGTTGTGTTTGAAACAATGAATCTGAAATCCGGGTTCTCGGCAAGTGCCATATAACTATCCCAATTATCATAGGGCTTAATTGTGCGAGAGATAACGTCAACTACCTTTTTATCAACGGTAGGAACACCGTTTTGTAGGCCGCGCATAATATGTGTGTAAACGCAGTCCTGAGCCTGTAGCATATCGCAAAGGCCCTTATCGATAGGCTGAACAACAACTACCGAACCATTAAAATCGGTTTTTTCATTTGTGATTTGTAAAATCCAGTCAACAAAGCCGCGTAAGAAACCGCCTTCGCCAAACTGAATAATTCTTTCAGGGCGTGAAACTTTATTTAACATATCTTTTCCCTCTACTTAGTTTAATTCATCAAGGTTATACATTGTTAAGTATTCCTTAGTGTTTTCGCACATCTCTTTGAAAAGCTTCTTAGCATCATCAAGAGAACATGTTACTAGCGGGTCGTTAGCGAATGCACCGAAAATCTTGGTAAGGTCGCGCTTTTGAATGCCATCAGCTAAAACTTCCTGTTCAGAGCAAATGCGCTGAACCATCGGATAAATTTCCTGCGGAACTTCGCCTGCGAAAACAGGTGTTAAGCTATCGCCTCTGAATACAGCGTTGGTTTCAACAACTGCATCAATCGGGAGGTTCGGGATTTGACCTAGGTTTGGAATATTAACGTTGGTAACAAGTGTTGTAAGGCCGAGTAATGCTCTGATTTGCTCAACGCCTTCCTCACCTGTGGGAGCAATTTCAAGAGCTTCTTCGCCTGAAATTAATCTATCGGCTCTTGCAAGACGCTTCTTTAAATCGTTCTTTCTGTAATCAACATCGGTAAGGCCAAATTTATATTCAGCAACTTTTTCAGGGCTCTCTAAATACCATTTGCCCTCGCAGAACTCAGCAAGGTGGCGGTCGCCTGCAGCGGCAATATAGCCATAGCGGTTGAAGAGATCCATTTTAACTACTTCTTTGGATTTGAAAGCAGAGTTCATCCAGGTGTTATCAACCGGACCTTCTTCATCTGAACCGTAACCATCTTTTACATATTTTTTGCAAAATTCTTTGTAGTAGGGGAAGAGGTCGATATTGCGCCATTTAGCTTCTGTGAGCCAAGTGAAGTGGTTGATAGCAACGGGGTTAACCTTAACTTCAGAGAAGTCCTTAATAGCCTCATCAATATCTTCTCTAACCATTCTTTCAAGGAAACGCTGTGTGCCGAATACTTCGTGGCAGCAACCGAAAGCCTTGATTTCGGGGAATGTTTTGTAAAGAGCTCTAACGCAAAGGGTCATGGGGTTGGTGTAGTTAATAACCCAAGCGTTAGGACAGTATTTCTTAATGTTTTCAGCAAAACCTTCATACATAGGTAAGCAACGCATTGCGCGAACAATACCGCCGGGGCCGGAAGTATCGCCAACAGACTGATAAATACCATATTTTTCAGGTGTATGTACATCAGATGCCATTTCATCAAATGTGCCGGGAAGAATTGAAATAATAACGAAGTCTGCGCCATCTAGTGCCTTATCAATAGTATCAACAGCCTTGTAATCCCAATGAGTTTTAGCGCCCTCAACATTATTGTAGCGGTTACCAATGATTTCATTGTTTTTAGCCGCAGGGATATCGATATCATAAAGATAAACACTACCGCTAATATCTTCAGCAGATACCAAATCACTCATAAATCCCCAAGCCCAACCACGTGAGCCGCCGCCAATATAGGCAATTTTAATGTCTTCTACTTTGTTTCCTACATATTTCATAGAAATACCTCCAATTATTTTTATGATTTCATTATATATCAAATTATCGCAGTTTTCCTTGAAATAATTGACAAATTTGGTTTATTTTCTTTACTTTTTTGATATTTTGTGATATAAATATATATATAGTTTAATAATATAAAGAATATGCGGTGGAAAAAATGGAGAATAACGAGGCTGAAAAAAGGGTATTTTATTATAATTCAACCGCCCTTACAAGAGAAAACAAAAACGTAAAACACTATCATTCCCTTTGCGAAATTTATTATCTTGAAGAGGGAGATTGCAAATATCTTGTAGAGGAAAAATTAGTTGAAATTTCAAGCGGAGATTTAGTTTTTATACCTAAAGGAATAATTCATAAAACGGTTTATGATAATATCTATTCAAGGCTTTTAATAAACTGCTCCGATGATTATTTAAAGGGCTTTGATATTCAAAAGGCCTTCGTTTATAGAAACAAACAGTATTCTTCCGAAATTTATTCAATCTTAAAGAATATCGAAAAAGAGCATCTTAATTCCGATAGCTTTTCCGATAGACTTATAGAGGGATATATGCAGCAAATTCTTGCCATAGTTTCAAGAACCGTTAATGAGTTTGAAAATACACGAGTTCAAAATAAATACGCCTTAAAGGTGCTAGATTATTTAAGAAATAATTATACCGGCGAGATTACACTCTCTAGCCTTGCCGAAAAGTTTTCGGTAAGTCCTGAGCATTTATCGAGAATTTTCAAAAAGGAAACGGGACTTGGATTTAATGAATATCTATCGCTATTAAGGCTTAAAAAGGCCGAGTCCATCCTTAAATTGGATACCAGAATGAGCATATCCGAAATTGCTTTTGCCTGTGGCTTTAATGATAGCAACTATTTTTGCGAAAAGTTTAAAACGGTATACGGTATGCCACCTAAAAAATTCCAAAAATCATATAAGGCAAGATGAAAAACTCCCGTGTTTCCACGGGAGTTTTTCTATATAATCTTTTCATAATTCGCCTTGAAGTTAGCGGCGAAATCGGGGGTTAGCTTGCCATAAAGCGATAGGCTTTTGTTACAAGCGCCATAAATTTGTGGCAAAGCAGGGGTAATGAAATCAACATTTCTGCCCAGATGCATTTTGATTTTTTCGAGCAAAACGGTGTTGTTTTTAAGAAGTCCACCCGCAATAACAATTGTTCCTGAGCTATCGTAATTATCAAGTGTGAAACGGAGAAGCTCAGATATGTATTTTGTGTGATTATCTAAAATTTCTTCGGCACATTTATCGCCTAAATCGTAGGCATCAAAAACAATTGGGGCAAAGGAGGCAATAAAGCTATCTCCCCCTGAATAAATGGTGCCAATGCTTTTCCAAACTTCACTTCCTAGTTTTTCTTCAACCATTCTTGTAATAATGGTTTTTTTGCCAAAGCCATCACGGTCAGCCAAAGCGGCTCTTATAGCCTGTCTGCCGATGCCGAAACCACCGCCGATATCATCAAGCAAATATCCCCATCCGCCAACGCGATGAAGTGTTTCCTTATCCTTTGCGAAAATTGAAAAACCTGTTCCGCAAATAACGGCAATGCAGTTTTCCTTATCGGTGGCAGATGCGAAAACATTTGCAATATCGCTTTGAATTGAAATTGGGAGGAGTGGGAAGGCTTTTGTAAGGTTATCGAAAAGCAAGGTGGCATTGTTTCCGCTGCTGCAACCTGCAACACCCGCAAAAACACCTGCAACATTTCGGTTAACCGATAATAAAGATTCAATACCATCGGTTAAAATTGCGGTAGCGTTATCAAGGCCACTAACATTCGGGTTAGTGCCCTTTAAAACTATGCGCTTTAAAATAGCTCCCGAATCATTAAAAAGCACAAATTCGGTTTTGGTAGCGCCGCCATCAATGCCGATATAGGTGCTTCCTTTATCGGATAATTTGGTGTTTCCAACAAGCTTATCTATTGAAATACCAAAAATCTCCGAGAGCAAATAAAGATTTGCTAGGTCGGGCACGCTTTGACCGGATTCCCATTTAGAAATTGCCTGACTTGAAATAAAAAGCCTATTAGCAAGTTCCGATTGGGTAAAACCTGATTTTTTGCGGTAAATTTTTATATTTTTAGCAAGAACCTGGGGGTTAAACATAATGTTCCCTCCATTTATTTATTGTAATCTTCCATAGCATCGCGAATTACCCAATTATTCTTTTCAAGTAAGGCTTCGCTATCTTTTTCATTAATGTTTAAAATTGAGCAAACAATGTTGATCATTCTTTGTCTTAATTTAATGTTGGTGGGTTTTAGGTTTACCATTACGTTTTCATAAACCTTGCCGGTCTTTATCATAGCGCAGGTTGAAAGCATATTAAGGGTTAATTTTTGAGCAGTACCTGCCTTCATTCTGGTAGACCCCTGAATAACCTCAGCGCCTGTATCGGTAAAGATTTCAACATCGGCAATAGAGCCAATTAAAGTGCCTTTATTGGAGCTTATTGAAATGGTTTTGCAACCGATTTTTTTGCCTTCGTTCATAGCGGCGGCAACATAAGCAGCTCCGCCTGAAGCAGAAATACCGCAAATAACATCATTGGGAGTAAGGTTTAAAGCGTTAACATCATTAGCGCCTGTATCGGCCTGGTCTTCAACATTTTCACTTGCTCTAACTAAAGCCTTTTCACCACCTGCAATAACAGCACGAACGGTATCGTAATCAACGCCGTAGGTGGGGGGGCATTCGGAAGCATCGGTAACTGCAAGTCGGCCTGATGTACCGGCTCCAACGTAGATGAGTCTGCCGCCTTTATCTAAAGCTTCGGCAATAATATCAACAGCCTTTGCAATATCATCAATGGCCTCATCAACAGCCTTTGCTGCATTAAAGTTCTCTTCGCTAATGCATTTTAGCATTTCGAGGGTGCTCATTTTATCAATATGTGTGGTTTTTTCGTTTCTCATTTCAGTTTTTAACATGAAAATCAACTCCTTTTCCTTAATTTTATCATATTGAAATAGTGCAGTCCAGCAACTTTCTCTCTAAAAACCACCGTAAAACAACTATCGGTTGATAAAATTTTATCATAAAACGAAAATTTTATCAACCGAAATTTTAAAAATTATTTAAACTGAAACATTTTAGTTTGTCCTTTTTTGATATCAAAGGAAAGGGTGTCGCTATTTTCACTATAATTTTTTTCTTCATATAACTCAAAGGCAGAACACTTTTTAGGTAACTTTATGTTGACTGTTCCGGAATGTGCTGCGTGGAGAGTTAAGAAGTTTTTATTAACATGAAGTACATGGCCTGTTTCTTCGTAAATATGAACACCTGCGTATCTTGCGAATTCACGAACAACATCGGCGGTTATGTATTTCGCGCCATAGTAAATAGCATTGTAGCCATCGTTTTCTTTATAGGCAACTGCGGGTTTACCGTTGGAGCAGAAGTAACCAAGAACGGTTGAATCTTCGCCTGTTGGGTAAATCATCGGGCAAACCTGAGCCGGCATATAACCATCGGCAACAAAGCCTTGATGGCCATAGCGGTATTTTAAGAATTCGCCATAGAATTCTGCCGAATCAATGTTTTGGGTTAGGGGATGGGTTTCACCATCAAAATGGAGAAGCGGAGAATGGGCTTCCATAACTTCAGCGCATTTAAATCCTAAAATATCCTCCATATTATCGGGACTTAGTTTCTTAGCTTTATCGGGATTAATAACACCGCCGCCATATAGGAAAAGAGCGGTAGCGTTATTGCGGCGTAATTTTGCCTTGATTTCTTCGCGTTCCTTGTCCGATAAATACATACAGTTTGCAAAGATATATAGCTTATAATCGGGCATATTTGGATTTGATAAATCGTTATGGAAATAACTGTCCACAGGTGCCCCGATGTTAGCAATATCGTAACTTCTGAACTGCTCAATGCAGTCGTTGGTTGTATGCTTGGAAACGGCAAGAATACTTTCTTCATCGCAAATAAAGGCAATTTCGCTGTTTTTCTTACGGTCTAGGCTATAAGCTAAATGACCAATTTCTTGCTGTCTTTTAAATAAACTGTAAAATGCAGGAACTTTATAGCGTCTGCCGCCTATAACCTGGTCAAACCACCAGCTTTGGAGATCCTCGCAAATGTTTCTACCAAAATCACGCTTTAAGATATTTATGGTATCTTTCTCATTGAATACCATATATCTACCGCGATAATAGGTGTTTTCCTGGCAGGTTCTTGTATCGTCTTCAACAATATACATAGTATTGCGGAGTCTGTAAGAATCAGGGCATTGGCGTTGCCCTGTGAAACCACCGGGTTGACGGTTTTCATAAACACCGGGGTTGGCAAGGAAATCAACAAATCCGCTATCTAAAACCTTTAATACATTTGTTGCATTAGAGCCATATATTACTTCGCTGCTTCCAACTGCGCCAAAGAATGAGCCAACAAGAGTTCCTGGGAAGTTTTCCTTAACAAGCTTTGCAAAGTGAATAATGGTGTTGGCTGTGCCTTGGTGCCAAGCACGGTAAAAATCGAATGTATTTTCATTGGTATCAAAGTCAACAAAAACACCGTGATTGGTGCCGTTAAGCGGAGGTGGGGGAACGGGCTCGGTAGCGTAAAGTCTTTTAGGTCTGCCAAGCTCGAAATCTACCTCTTCGGAATAAAAACGCTCTTCGGTGTTAGGAATAACGGGTTCCTTTACATCTTTCCCGTATTTTTCATCAAGATAAAGTTTAAACTCGCGTCTGAAAGCAGGGGAAACATCTGCATAGGCTCCATTACTAAAATCTTCAATTCTATTAATGTAATACCATTCACTTGTGCCGCCGCCCGCAAGGAAGATACCAACAATTCTATCTCCGCAAGGCAAGGCCTTTAGGCGTTTTATAGTTTCAACCATACATTCGCCCATATCATCTCGCCATTTTTGAGAGCATAAGGAATGCATGCCCTTTAAATGAACGTGGTATGATTCGGCGGTAAGAAGTGTTGGAATTTCTCTACCATCGGTATATTGAACCATTTCATCGGGGTTTTCTTCGCACCATTTTTCATTCGGATGAACGCAAAAACGCACCATTATGTAGGCATCCGGAACGGCCTCGAAAATAGCATTAGCCTCGGTTTCAAAATCTTCAATAGCATTTTCATCAAGACTTAAATTATTACACATAACGTAATAAATTTTAATTCCTGCATCGCCGAGTTCCTTGAAATATTCTTTATCGAGTGTTCTGCCGTATTCATTATAACGTGCTCTGCATGTAGTAACCGTAGCGGTCATTGGCGGAAAGATTTTATCGCCGATTTTAATGGCAGGAGAGCCATTATGGTCAATTAATTTTGCTTCAGTCATAGTTTAACTCCTTTATAGAACTAATCCATCTTTCTTCATATCAGTTAATCTGAAATGGTCGAGTTCTCCATAGCAAAAACATTCGGCATAAACGCATTCTTTCATTTCTCTGGCTGCAAGATAGCCGCGAAGTTTGCTAAGAGTTTCGTAATAACCTAAATAATTGAAATATTTAGCGTGGGTTGCTAAATAAATATGCTTAATGGCCTTTTGCCAAAGAGCAAAAGAATCGGTAACATCAACATAAATGAAGGGAACAAAATCTTTCATATCTTCCCAATTTTCAGCATATAAAACCTTCTTAACGCTGTGAGGCGGGAGGTCTCCGCTTGAAAAGGCTGCGCGGCGCACTGCCTTGCGAACAATTTTCGGAGCTAAAATATGGTCCTCATGGTAGCTTCCATCCCAATGGGTTAATATAATATCAGGCTTTTCGGAGCGAATAATATCGGCCATAGCGTTATAAATTTCTTCATTTTCAGGAACACTTGCATCAGGGTAGTTCATGCAAATAAAATTGCCGCCAAGTTCTTCTGCAAACTTGGTAGCACCCTCAATGTTAATTTTGCGGAACTCTTCAACCGAGAATTCAGCAGGATGTCCGCCTTCGCCAGCAGTGATGGCAACGGTAGTGATTTTATCGCCCATCATAGCGTGTTTTGCAAGTGTTTTGCCGCAGGTAAGCTCAGCATCTAAAATATGAGCTCCAACCGCCATAATATGTAATTTCTCGCGCATATAAAAACCTCCAAAATTTTCTTAATTTTATTTTACTATAAAGTTTAAAAATGTCAATAAAATAATGGTTGAGAGGTTTCAAAAAATCAATGTTTGTTGAGTTTTTGGCCTATGAGTTTGAACGCCTGTATATTCAAGAATTTCTTGGCAAAGCCGATACCTAACCTTTTCAGTATTACCTCTTACTTATTACTTTAAAAAATTCCGAGAACTTTTGAGGGAAGAGTGAAAAAGTAAGAGGTAAGAAGTGAAAAATTCCCCGAAACTTAGTTCGAGGAATTTTTTGGTGGAACGGGTGTCGTCATAGACGAACACCCCTCCATCTGGTTGTTTTCGCCCTCAAAGGCGGCTTCAATATCGTCAAGCGGTATGTTTTCGATATTGATTGGTTTCTTGCTTGCATTGATAATCAAAGTAAAATGGTCATCGTACAAATAGACTGAATGCACAAATATATTGATGATTGCTCGGCGCTTTTCAAAGTCATCAAACGGCATTTCACATACGTAGTCAAGGAAGGCTAAAATTTGCGCCTCGTTTAAATAGACACGCTTGTGTTCTTCGATAGCGAGTTGGTTTTCGAGTGCTTCCTTTTCTGCCTTTCTTTTGTTCAAGCGTTCGCTTAACATATCAACCGCTTCGCCTTGCTCAATAGCGTTCCATAAGTTTTCTATGGCAAGTTCAGCTTCTTTAATCGACTTCTTTAAGGATCTAATAGTTAGGTTATCGGGTGCGGTTTTACACGCTTCAGCAACCTTTTGAGCAATGATTTTCATCTTATCGTCTGTCAGTATTTTCAGACACTCGGCTATTACTCGGTCTTCAATATAGGTTTTGCTTACAATCTTTTTATCGCAGTTTTTCTTGCGTGCTTGTTTGCAGATGTAATAATGATATTGCTTTTTGGATTTGCTCGTACCACCATAGCCTATCATCATTTCCTTACAGTGACCGCAAAACAGTTTGGTAGTCAACAGATATTCGCCTTCGCCATGAGTTCTTGCAGGTGCAGATTTATTCTTGTTCATAATGTTTTGTACTCGGTAGAATAAATCATCATCAATGATTCTTGGCATTCCACCGGGTGTTTCAACTCCTTTATATAAATATGTTCCAATATAACGTTTGTTAGAGAGCATTCGGCTCAAACTGTTGGGGCTAAATTCTCGTCCGAGTGATGTTTTGATTTTTCGCCGTTTCATATCGTTGATAATTTCAGTCTTTGTTTCACCGCTTGCATAACGCTCAAATATTTCACGCACGATAGCAGCTTCTTCCTCATCAACATAAAAGGTTTTATCTTCTTTACTGACCTTAAACCCAAGACCGGGATTGCTTCCATTGGACAGGCACTTTTCAGCGTTAAGTTGCATTCCTCGGTTAATCTTTTGGGAAAGCTCAACTGAGTAATATTCCGCCATACTTTCAAGTACACCCTCAATAAGAATACCCGAAGCATCATCGGCGATATTTTCTCTTGCTGACATAACTCGCACACCATTTCGTTTTAGTCTGGTTTTATAAATGGCGCTTGCGTATCTGTCACGGGCAAATCGGTCAAGCTGATAAACGAGGACCCCTTCAAAGGTGTGTTTATCACTGTCACTTATCATTTTCTGAAACGCCGGACGATCATCAGTCTTACCGCTAAAAGCTCGGTCAATATATTCACCAATAACGGTAAGATTGTTTTGCTCGGCGTATTGATAACAAACCTTTAATTGTCCTTCTATGGACTGCTCGGTTTGACTATGACTTGAAAATCGAGCATATATTACAACCTTCATTTTATTTCCTCCATTCGTATCCATATATAATTATATTTCACCTCCTTTCTTTGTCGATTCTGCGGTTTTGCCTTTGTCATATTCGGGATGGTTTTTGAGCCATTTTTCAAAGTATGCTTTGCCTTCATCACTCTCGTAAAACTTACGTAGTTGTGGTGCAAAAGCCTCAGCAAAGGACGTGAGAAGTTCATCGGGCAATTCTATCATGGAGTAATCAATAATTTCGCATTTCTCCATAGGCTCACCTTATCTTTCATCGCGGTTGCGCTGACGTAAATATTTGTGATAATGCTCACAGGCTTTCAACACAAACTCCTTTGTCTGCTGTCCGTTGCCTTTGGGTATAAACTTGCGAATATTCTCCATCGGCACCTTAAACATTTCTTTTTGATTTGCTTTTTCTTCCTCCATAATCTCCGCAATTACTTCAGGAGTGAGACCTTCTGCTTGACTTATCTTCTTGAAACGACAAGCCTGCGAAAGTGACGGAGTACAATCACTTTGCACTATTTGCTCCAATAGGTCTTGCTGTTCCTGTTCGTTGAGATAGGAAAGTTCGACAGCGGGAGTGAATGAAATACGACCCTCATCCACATATTGCAGAATTCCAGGGATGAGATTTGTAAGACGGATATAACGTTTAATCGTATCCTTGCTCGTGCCAACATCCTCTGCAATTTGTTCGGTAGCCAACCTCGGTGCAACTTGCACCGAGGTTAGATCACTTCGGAACCCTTTGTGTTCCAATGCTTCGGCTTTCATTTTGTAAGCAAAGGCTTTTTCGCTTGGTAGAATATGCTCTCTGTGGAGATTACTATCTACAAGTACAATCGCCGCCGCATCACGATCAAGTGATACAACTAAGGCAGGGACTTCCGTAATCCCTGCCTTTCTGCTTGCCATAACCCGTCTGTGACCGGATATGATCTCATATTCATCTGTGGTATTTTTGAGTGGTCGGACTATAACGGGAGAAACAATACCGTGCACCTTAATACTTTCGGCAAGGGATTCCATTTCCTCGTTGTCCTGAACCTTGTAGGGGTGGTTTTCAAATGGGCGCAATTTATCAATAGATATAATTTTATTAGTACTTTTCATTATCTTTCAAATCCTTTCGTTTTGTTTTTGTAAGTGCATCTATTTCAATGTCGTGTTCGGTTTTGAGCAAACTCCAAACTTTGGGGAAACGCTGTAATGCAGAGTCTGCCATTTTCAGTTGTTCTCGCAAGGGTTTTATCTTCTTTGTAATCTCCCTTGCG
This sequence comes from Acutalibacteraceae bacterium, assembly GCA_045656145.1. GTDB lineage: Bacteria > Bacillota > Clostridia > Oscillospirales > Acutalibacteraceae > SIG565. The sequence goes on along the minus strand of JAZOQP010000040.1, from coordinate 2,728 downwards.
GATCGCAGTTTTTCTTGTCGTTCTTTGGTTGTCTTTGGGCGGCGGTTACTATTGCGGATTTTAGACCTTTCAGCTTCTAGTGCATCAATTTCGCTTTCCTTTTCACGACAGTAAGCAGTAATATCTCCAACGGTTCGAAGATTGTTTTCTTTGAGTAAGAAATATTCCTTTTCAAGTTGCCGTTCAAAGGTTAAGGTTTCTCGCAGTAATGGAGAGTGTACCTGACCGCCATCACCCCAAGCATCTATGTCCCTTGTGAGTTTTAGGAGTTGCAGAATAATATAGAACACGGTGTCAACCAAAATGGTGATTGTATCGTGAGAGTGGTTAATGTTAAATTCGAGTTCTCGCTCCAACTGTAACAAAGGACTTTTCTGAATTCGGTAAATAGCTGCATAATTCTCTGTTTGGAAATTATGCTCCATTCTTCTTTCAATAGCCTCTATGGTGTAGTTAGCGCCGAGTGAAGCAAGACGAACAGGACGTTTCCATCCTTTTGCAATAATTGAGATGTGACGATAATCTTCGTTTCTTACAATTTCGTAACCGAAACCCTTTAAGTTCTGTTTGAAATGAGTCCAAGCCGTTGAGTTTTTAATGATAGAGTCAATGTCTTTTCGCAGAATATCTCGGTGGGTCATACCACCGTTTTTCTTTATCCAATATTCCTTTTTGTTGCTGTAAAATTTCCGACCTTGAATAACCGATTTGTTTCGTTCAGCACAGATAGCATCAGAAATCTTGCGAAGCTCAAGGCGATCCCCGATACCATTACGGAATTTTTTGCCTGTCTTAAAGGAAACGCTGTTTAATACAAAGTGGTTGTGGATTTTATCGGTGTTGAGATGGGTAGTAACCACAACTTGATATTGAGCTCCCCACATGCGCCGTGCGGTTTCTTTCCCTATGCAGTGTGCTTCTTCAGGAGTGACTTCACCGGGAGCAAAGCTCTGAAACCCGTGATAAGCAATATTCTTGCCTCGTTCACCGAAACGGCGCTTTACGGCAATCATTTCGTTATAGGCATTATGCTTGGAGCAGTTGATTCCCGATACATACATCGTTTGGTCGGTTTTATCGTCATTCTCCGCGTAACGAATCGCCGCATACAAATCCTCGTCAAGGTATTCCTTAGCGGTGGTTTTATCGGGATTGTTAGCATAGTCAATAACTTCCTTTAATCGTCCTTTGACGGGCCAGAAGCCTGTGGTTGCCATCGGCGGGTATTCTCCTTTCTCGGTAAGATAATTTCTTTTGTTATTTCTTTGAGTAATATCATCGCCGCCTTATTTACTTCCGTAGAAAATGAAGTTTCAATCAGAGCATCCAGCCTTTCGCAGAAATGGAAAAGAGCATCAGGCGGAACCGTGTGAGGTTCGTATCCTAATGCTCTTTGACGTAGATATTCATTTGTTGTAAGTCCGCATTGTTTGGTAAGGCCGTTTATACGTTCCTTTTCCTTTGGAGTAATGCGGGCAAAAATGCGTGTTTCTTGTCTTTTCATTCAATCATCCTTTCTAATGGGGTATTAGGGGTTCGCCCCTAAAGTTTCCGCCCTAAACATAGGGGCGGAGCAGATATTTGGGCGCCCAAATGTCCTGCTTGTTACGGTGTAAGACACACGCTATTTAGCGTATATCTTCCATTCTCCGTGACTTGCACCGTATACACATATAACGGGAATAATCTATTGAGCCATTTTGGCGCAATATAGGTGGCGAAAATGTTTATTTGAGCCAAATATCAAGGTTTTGGCTCAGCCGAACATATCTAAATCTACAAGGACGTTTCGCTTATTTTCTTCCTCTTGTTCTTCGGTTAGTTCGGTTGTAAGAGTTACTGCGGTGGGCGGGGTTGATACCACCGCCACCGCTTGAACCTCCTCACGAAATATCTGCCGTATATTTTCAAGTAATGCACGGTTGGATGTTTTATTATTTATATAGGCGATAACGGCATCCACAATAAACTTGTTACGGGACTTCTTTAAAGTTTTAAGATGCTCGACGGCTTTTTGCTCGGCAGGAATATCATCGTGGAACCTTACGTTGATTCGGTAATCACTCATACCGTCACACCCGACTTAAGCTGAATCTCTGCCATATATTCATATCCTTTTGCGGCGGCAGAAATATCGTCCACAAATCTCACTCGGTCTGCATTGAACTTGTAGAAGTTCTTTACAAGGCAACCGCCACCGCCGGTGATATACAGCACCATTGTACCTTCATCATAACCGTGCTCACGAAGGCGACGAAAAATGTCTTTCACATATTCCATTGCGATACTGCGGATAATCTTTTGATCGGCGGGAGTGATGTTGGCAGAACCTGTAATGAGGACTTTTTCAATGATGGCATCGTTAATCTCACGCTGAGTTTTCTGCATAAACATCTCTCTGACGGCGAGGGTGCATTGATAGGTGCCAAACTTTTCGGTATACATCTTACCGGCCTGCGGTCTGCCGTTAATCATATACAGTACATTCATCGTGCCGTTGCCAATATCTGCAACTAAATTCACGCCGTTCATAGTAGAAGCAAAACTCGCAATACCGTCATACCCCTGCGGATAGATACGCACGTCTTCAATGGTGATGTGGTAATCTACCTTTTGATAGGTAAAGGCAACTTCCTTATTCTTAGCAAGGTAAGCGGCGAAATCCTTTTTCTGTCCGCTTGTCCAAGTTAGGGGCAAGCCTGCGGCGATAATTACCTTTGCTTCGGTA
>JAZOQP010000039.1:0-6331 GCA_045656145.1 Acutalibacteraceae bacterium | reverse complement strand
CTTTTTAGCTCATTTTAAAACTCTGACATTTCTGTCTTTTTTGTCCGTTTACTTTTAAAAAGTACTTGACTTATTCCTGCGATTTCTCGCTCGGAATTGTCGGGTCCTTATTATTGTCGTTGTTTAATTTTCAAGGTTCAGGTTGCCCTCGCTTTTTGCGACAGCCTAACTATAATACCAAAGTAAAGCCCTTTTGTCAAGCCTTTTTTTGCATTTTTTTAAAAAATTTTTTCATATTTTTTGATAGCACTATATATTGTACTTTAACAGGCTAAACAACACAAAAAACTCGGGGAAAACCCCGAGTTTTTGCCTGAATTTAAGATTTATTTTTCAATCATAATTCCGCCAACGGCTACCTTTGAGCCCATATCAACGGTTATTTCTGCGGTATGCTTGCCATATTTAAGGTTTTCGATACCTACATATTCGAAATTATTGCCGCCCGCAGCGCTGAATACATTGGTTTCGTTACCAATTTTAACAATAATTTTACTTGAGCCGCCACCATCAATGAGAAGACCTAAGCCTCTGCCTTCGAATTCAACAGTGATGGTGTCTCCTCTTTTACCAAAGAGGTGCTTGCCACCAAAGGAGGGACAATTAACGCTCTTACCATTAATCGGAACAAAACCTGTATATGTTGTGATTTGGCTTGCAGGGATAATCTGCGAGCCCTGAATGGCGTTCGATACTAAATCATTCGCGGGATTTGTATGGTCTTTCACACCCGATTTATCGGGAGAGGTAACAAAGGTTTTCTTTAGATACTGAGCAATGCAGTCAGCATATACCTTATAACCCTTTTCGTTCGGATGAACTATATCGGTTACGTAATCTTCCCAAACGCCGCCTGTCTTTTTAAGCTCGGCAACGAGAGCATCGCCTACATTAATGGTGGGGATACCATAGTGAGCCGCTACATCCTTATGAGCTAAAATGTTATCATGCTCTTTGCCTTGAGAACTCTTATCGGTTACGAATACAATAACAATATCAACCTTAGGATTAGCCTTGCGGAGTTTCTTTATAATACCTTCCATATAATAGGTAGACTGCATTCTTGTTAAATGCGCATAAACATCATTGATTGAGAACTCGATAAACACGAGGTCGGGTTTTGAAGCAATAAGATTTACCTTGCTGCCCGAATCATCTCTATCCATACGGTTGTAGCCCCATAACGAGCTGGTGCCACCCCACGAATTATCGATTTCATTAATCTGAGCACCCGGGAAGTTATCCTGGAACCACTTTGTTGTTGCAGTTCTCCAGCAATAGCCCGATGTGCTGCCTGTGCCCCCGGTTACCGAACCACCAAAGTATGCAACATTGAGTTTCTTTTCTTTTGTTAATTTATAATATGTATTAGCGAGTGTATCAACCTTTTTTACGGCGCCCGATTTATTGAGGGTGCGTTCGCTCTCAAATACTGTTTCGGTTACAGCCGGTATTTCAGGCTGCTGTTCCGGCTGCTGTTCCGGCTGTTGCTCCGGCTGCTGTTCCGGTTGTTGCTCAGGCTGGTGTTCTGGCTGCTGTTCCGGCTCTTGTTCCGGTTGTTGCTCAGGCTCTTGTTCCGGCTCTTGTTCCGGTTGCTGTTCCGGCTGCTGTTCCTGATTACTCGGTTGTTCTTGGTTATCAGGCTGTTCAGAAGTTCCGGAGGTCTGCTCGGTATTTCCAACATCACCCGCCGGTTCCTGCGCCTCTTCGCCTCCGCAAGCAGCAAGAGAGAAAACAAGCGCTAAGCATAAAATAATTGCCAATAACTTTTTCATAAACATCTTCCTTTATAAAATGATTTATTTACATTTTCATTATACACTTCAAGATAATTTGTGTCAAGAACTTAACCTATTTATATAATGTAATATTTTTCTTTTCCTTAAGGGCATAAAGGTAAGCTTTCTTTGTTCCGCTTTTTCTGCCAAAGGTAACTTTTGACTCATTATAATATATAATGCAAAACCGACTTTTATCTATCATTTCACAGTTGCGTTCAACATAAACCGCCTTGCCGGAATTCAATATCCTTTCGGGATAATATGTATGCTCATATCTTTCAAGCAAATAATTTTTATATTCTTCATTTATTTCAGGATATTCCGCCCTTACATAAATTCGTTTAATATATGGATATTTTTCTTTTAATTCGCTTACAATTTTATAACACAATTCATTGAATTGGCTTTTGCTGCCAAAAAGAAATGTATCAATATTGTTTTTTGCTATCAATTCCAAAACAGCTTTTCTTAACTCATTTTTTAATTCTTTCGTTTCATTAATATTCCTATGCCCTATAAAGCAACAGGTGTTTTCTTGCATTCCCATTTCTCCAAAGTAAATAATTTTTTACTTATTATACATTATCTTTCACTTAAAGTAAATATATCTGCAATTTTGCTCTATAATAATTCATTCCTTTTTTGGGTAAAATATATGTGTAAAGAAAAGGGGAATTAAAATGAAAACAGAATTTTCAGATAAATATATTACTCTTGGCTTAAAGATTGCTTATTATAGAAGAAAAGCGGGTTTTACTCAGGAATACTTTGCCGAACTCATTGACAAAAGCGTAAGCTTTGTAGGTCAGGTTGAGGGAACAGGTACGGTTCGTGGCGTTTCTCTTGAAACCTTATTTAAAATGGCACAAGTTCTTAATGTTTCTCCCAGCAAACTTTTAGAAGAAGATTAAAAACGCTTATATACTTTATAAGCAACTACATTGCAAAACACTTTATGTATAAAAACAACTATGTAATAAAAAGGGTGTATTATGGCTATAAAAAGTGTTTCTATTAGAATTGAAGAAGAAATGTTAAATAAGATTGCGCATATTGCCGATTACGAAGGAAGAAGTGTAAATAGTCAGGTGCTTGTTTTGATAAGAGAAAACATTAAATCCTTTGAAGAAGCAAACGGCATTATTGATGGAACCATCACACCTGATTCGAATGTGAAACCAACACGCAAATAAAAAACCAAACGGACTATGGAATTCCATAGTCCGTTTAATATTAGTCTAACGGTTTCATTGTGGGGAGTATGAAAGGGCTTAAAAAATCTTACGCAAATATCTTACCTCAAATTACCTTTTCGGGATATATCATACCTCTGAAATGGCCCAAAACTCATACTTTAACGGAAAATTGCAGTTTTTAATGATATATGGTATAATGCAGTTAGTTCGATAAACTTGAATTTAGCGAAGGAGTGTAGTTGTATGAAAAAGAAAAAATTATTATTTGCAATATTATGTGCTCTAGGTAGTGGAACAGTAGGATTCTTTGCAAATCAGTTAACCGAGGTATATGGTTGTATATTATTCGGTATTGGTGTTGGTCTGATGGTCTATTCAATGATAAATTTAAGTAAGTAAATTCCAATTTGACGGATGGTAATCCATTTCTTTAAAAAAAGGTATTGACTCTCACGCTCCGTCATAGTGTATACTCTCCTTGTGAGGTGAAAAACATGAAAATGCAGATTAAAGAATTTGCCGAATTTACGGGTGTAAGTGTGCGCGCACTGCATTATTACGACGAAATAGGATTGTTGCGGCCTGCCTTTGTTGACAGGGCGACCGGCTATCGTTTTTATGATGAAAAATCTTTTCTTCGTATGCAAGAGATTCTCTTTTACCGTGAACTGGACTTTTCCTTAAAGAGCATCGGAGAGATTTTGTCATCCCCGAATTATGACAAAAGCAAGGCACTAACCGAGCAAAAACACCTCCTCACACTCAAAAAAGAGCGGTTAGAGCGGTTAATTTCTGCTATTGACAGTGCCGTGAAAGGAGAAAATGTTATGAAAGCATTTGACAACAGCGAGTTTGAAAAGTATAAGGCTGAGACACAAGAAAAATGGGGCAATACCGACGCATATAAGCAGCACGAAGAAAAGACAAGTAATTATTCCAAGCAGAAGTGGAATACCCTTGTTGAGGGAATGGATTGCATTATGGAAGAGTTTTCCCTCTGCATGAAAAACGGTACAGCGCCTGACTCCGCAGAAGCGCAGAACCTGGTAAAAACATTGCAGAACCATATTACCGAGAATTACTATTTATGCACAAATGAAATTTTGGCAGGTCTCGGTCAGATGTATGTAGCGGACGAGCGTTTTAGGAATAATATTGATAAGCATGCTGACGGCACTGCTACGTTTATCTGTGAAGCAATTGCGGTGTATTGCAGTAAGTAAATTCCAATTTGTCGGTCAGTTTAATAACATAAAAAACACCCTATGGCATTTGCCATAGGGTGTTAAAATTTTTAGTCTAACGGTTTCATTGTGGGGAAACGTCCAAAATAATTTCAATTAAGTTTTATAAGTTCTTATAACCTTTTATTACTTGCCTTTTGAACTATCAAAATTGGGCATTTTCTTATATGTTCTTATAACTCTTTATAATTTGTTTTTAAACTCTGGTAAAATTGTGGTAAATTATAAAATGTATTATTTCCTTTTAATAGCATCTAACAATTTAATAATTTCAGCAAATCCAAGGAACATAGTTCCACTTATCAAAGAAACACACCAATAAACAAAAGCGATTGCAAAAGAAAATTCCGTATCCGTATATGTATAATAGTATCCTTTTTCGACTTCAACGGTACCCAAAACAATACCTGCGATAAAACCTCCAATAAATATTAACCACGCTATAATTGTTAGTGCTACAGCGACAGTATTGTTTTCGGTAGAAACTTCTTCCTTTGAATATTTTCTCACTTCTTGATATTCTTCATCAGTAATTTCTATCGGGGCTTTTTTGTAGTATTTATTTGTTTGATTAGCGCTATCCCACTCGGACGAAGAAAATTCCTCGCTATATTTATTATCGGGAGAATAAATTTTTTCATATAACCCTAAATCAATTAAAGTTTTTTGTTTTGTCTCTTCATACTTTTTAGTTTCGGAATCTTTTTTAGCATCTAAAAATTTTTTCAACTTTTCATTCATTTGTTTTCACTCCTAATTTTCAGTGTAATATATTATAGCATAGTATACTATGCTTGTCAATTTTGAACAGGAGACATTAGAAACAATAAATGCCTTATATAGAAAAATGATGTTGCTCTAAAATCGAGCAACATCATTTTATTTTTTAAATTTGAAATGATAAGAAATCGTTGCAAAACTGTGGTAAGAAGATTATTGTAAATTATTGTATCTTCTTATAAGTTCTTATAACTTGTTATTAGTCCAGCGGCTTCATCGTGGGGAAGAGGATAACCTCACGGATGGTGTCGGAATTGGTGAGGAGCATTACTGCTCTATCAACGCCGATACCCATACCGCCTGTTGGAGGCATACCGTACTGAAGAGCTGTTAAGAAGTCTTCATCAAGCATTTCGGCCTCGTCGTCTCCTCTATCGCGGAGCTCTAACTGCTTTTCAAATCTTTCTCTTTGAACGCCCGGGTCGTTAAGCTCGGAATATGCATTTGCAAGCTCGCTATGGCAAATAAAGAGCTCAAAACGCTCGGTGAGCCTTGGGTCTTCGGGGGAAGCCTTGGTTAAGGGGGATACTTCAACAGGATACATTGTTATAAATGTAGGCTGAACTAACTTTTCTTCAACGCGCTGGTCAAAGCAAGCATAAAGCGCATTACCCCAAGTTTTATCGGCTGTGTCGGCAAGCTCTACGCCCTTAGCCTCGGCTGCGGCAACAGCCTCTTCATCGCTGGTAATTGCGCCAAAGTCGATGCCAACATATTCCTTAACAGCATCCACCATAGTGAGTCTGCGCCAACCGGGAGTAAGGTCGATTTTCTCGCCCATCCACTCAACCTCATAGGTGCCGTGAATTTCTTTAGCGGCGCCCGAGATTATACCCTCGGCAATATCCATCATATCGTGGAAATCGGCATAAGCCTGATATAATTCAATACTTGTGAATTCGGGGTTGTGCTTGGGGTCCATACCTTCGTTACGGAAGATACGGCCGATCTCATAGACACGGTCCATGCCGCCGATGATGAGCCGCTTCAGGGGCAGCTCGGTGGCGATGCGCATGTACATATCGATGTCCAGGGTGTTGTGGTGGGTGATGAAGGGCCGGGCGGAAGCGCCGCCGGCGATGGTATTCAGGACAGGGGTCTCCACTTCGATGTAGCCCATGTTGTCCAGATAGTTGCGCAGGTGCTTGATGAACTTGGAGCGGGTGATGAAGTTCTTCTTCACCTCGGGGTTCACCATCAGATCCACATAGCGCTGACGGAAACGGATCTCCTTATCGGTCAGGCCGTGGTACTTCTCGGGCAGGGGCAGCAGGGACTTGCTCAGCAGCACAATGGACTTGGTGCGCACAGAGATCTCACCAGTCTTGGT
>JAZOQP010000038.1:0-42280 GCA_045656145.1 Acutalibacteraceae bacterium | reverse complement strand
TCGACTAAGAAGGAAATCCATCTTGATATCTGCTCAAAATGTCATCCGTTCTTTACAGGCAGACAGAAACTTGTTGATACAGGCGGACGTGTTGATAGATTCAACAAGCGTTTTGGCTTAAAATAAGTTTAAAAGTATACCGTAACCGCCTAAGGTTGCGGTTTTCTTTTTTCGTGAGGTAAAGTATGAAATCTTTTAAAACAATTGATACCGAAAACGTTTTTGAATTAACCGAAAAACGTTCCCGTTTCATTGCAACGCTAAGGCATGTTGAAACCGAGGAAGAGGCAACTGAGTTTATAAACGAAATGCGAAGCAAATATTGGGATGCAAGGCATAACGTTTATGCATATGCATTGGAAAGCGGCAACATAAAACGTTTTTCGGATGATGGCGAGCCTCACGGCACCGCAGGAAAGCCTATGCTTGATGTTATAGAGGGTGCCGAACTTTTAAATGTTGCGGTTGTGGTAACGAGATATTTCGGAGGCGTTCTTTTAGGTACGGGCGGGCTTGTTCGCGCTTATTCTTCGGCAACTCAAGGGGCTGTATCTTCAGCAACCATTAAAACAATGACCGAATGCACCGATATGCAAATTATCTGCGAATATAATATATTTACCATGCTTAGTAATATAATAAATGATTTTTCAGGGAATATAATTTCAACCGATTTTTCTAATGAAGTGTTGGTTAATTTTTATATTCCCGAAGATAAAAAAGAACATTTTTGCAAGAAAATTACCGATGCTTTTAATGGTAAAATAACTGCAAAATTACTAAATAATAATTTTTATCTTATTTAATCTAGAAAAATAAAGGTTTTCGACTTTAATTTACGAATATATTAATAAAGAGATTCTAAAGGGGTGAGGGTTTTGAATTTACGCGAGCAGTATGAACTAAGAGAAAAGGAACTTTTAAGCGAGAGAGCGGTTTTAAGTGTTAATAGCCGAGGTCGTGAAAGAACAGAAGAAAAATGCAATATGCGAACCGATTTCCAAAGAGACCGCGACCGCATAATTCATTCAAAATCTTTTCGCCGCTTAAAGCATAAAACTCAGGTGTTTTTGTCTCCCGAGTCTGACCATTACCGCACCCGCCTTACCCATACCTTAGAGGTGGCACAAATTGCAAGAACTATTGCCAGAGCGTTAAGGCTTAATGAAGACCTTACCGAAGCTATTGCTCTGGGTCATGATTTAGGACATACCCCTTTTGGCCATGCAGGTGAAAGAGCCTTAGCCGAAATTACAGGCGATGATTTTACTCATTATGCCCAAAGTGTTCGTGTTTGCAAATTTATCGAAAAAAATGGTAAAGGCCTTAATCTTACAGCCGAGGTGCTTGATGGTATTATGTGTCATACCAAAGGCGAATGGGCAAAAACTTTAGAGGGCAGAGTAGTAAGGTTTTCGGATAGAATTGCCTATATTAACCATGATATTGATGATGCTATTCGCGCAGGCATAATCACTGCTGATGATTTGCCAAAAGCCGCTGTTAAACTTCTTGGAAATTCAAAAAGTGCCCGAATTAATTCAATGGTAACATCGGTTGTTGAGAATAGTTTTGATGATATTAAAATGGATGATGCTACATTCGAGGTTTATGAAATGCTTCATACATTCCTTTTTGATAGGGTTTATCGAAACCCCGTTGCAAAAGGGGAGGAAAGCAAGGTTTTTGGTATAATAAAAGGCCTTTATGATTATTTTATAGAACATCCTGAAAAACTTTCAAATGAATACCTCGGAATTCTTGAAAGGGATGGCGTTAGAAAGGCTGTTACCGATTATGTTGCCGGTATGACAGACCATTACGCTGTTGAAACATATAAAGATATTTACATACCAAAATCTTGGGATATTTAAAAGATAGGAGGGAAAAACCGTGGCGATACCGGAGGATATTTTACTTGAAATTAAATATAGAAACGATATTGAAACCGTTATTGCGCCCTATGTTAATTTAAAAAGGGCAGGCAAAAACCTTAAAGGACTTTGCCCATTCCATAACGAGAAAACCCCATCATTCACGGTTTATCCCGAAAACGGTTCATTCTATTGCTTTGGCTGTGGAGTTGGCGGCGATATCTTTACCTTTACAAGACTTATTGAAAATCTTGATTATATTGAGGCTGTAAAACTCTTAGCCGAGCGTTCGGGAATTACTATTCCTGAAGATAATTATGATAATTCGCTATCTAATCTTAAAAAAAGAATTTATGAAATTAATAAGGAAACCGCAAGGTTTTATCACAATCAATTAAAAACTCCTGCGGGTAAATGGGCGCTTGAATATTTGCTTGGTCGTGGACTAACGGTTGAAACAATTAAGCATTTTGGACTCGGCTGCGCGCCGGACTCTTGGACAAGCCTTGTTGATTATCTTAAATCAAAGGGTTATACCGAAGCCGAAATGGAACAGGCAAATGTTGCTTCAAAATCACAAAGAACGGGTAGATATTTCGATAGATTCAGAAATAGGGTTATGTTCCCTGTAATAGATTTAAGGGGAAATGTTATCGCCTTTAGCGGAAGGGCTAACCCCGCTGAAAAGGATGCCGCGAAATACATAAACTCGGCAGACACACTCGTTTATAAAAAAAGCCGAAATCTTTTCGGTATTAACTTTGCTAAGAATGATTGTGCCGAAAGAATAATTTTAGTTGAAGGTAATATGGATGTTGTTTCACTTCAACAGGCAGGCTTTGTTAATACTGTGGCACCGCTTGGAACTGCATTTACCGAGGAGCAAGCAAGACTTCTCGCAAGGTACACCAAAGAAATTGTTGTAACGCTTGATGCCGATGCCGCAGGTCAAAAAGCGGTTATGAGGGCGCTTGAAACAATGAAAGATTTAGGCCTTCCTATAAGGGTTTTGGTTTTGCCTGAGTGCAAGGACCCTGATGAATTTATTAAGAAAAACGGGGCGGCTCGTTTTAAACTTCTTTTAGAAGGCGCTGTAAGTGATATAGATTATAGATTGCTGATGGCGGCTGAAGGTATAAATTTATCGGAAGATGATGCCAAGATTAAATATCTTAAAAAGGCGGCAGAAATTCTTGCCACAACCGATAAAATAACGGCGGATCTTTATTCAGGAAAACTCGCTGATAAATATGGGGTTTCAAAATCAACCATTTTATCCGAGGTTTCAAGAATTAAGGAAATTAATGCAAAATCGGTTAGAAAAAAAGAAATAAGGGAAGTTGTCAGCCCTAAATATTCGCCGAATGATTTAAACCCCGAAAAGAAAAATCATATAAAGGCGGAGGCAGCCGAAAGAACGCTGATATCGGTTTTGTTGCAGCATCCAAATTTCTATAAGAAAATTATTGAAGAAATTAAACCTGATGATATGGTAACAAAACTCAACAGAGATATATTTAAAGCAATTACCGATTTGTTGGAAAATGGAGAGCCACTTGATATTTCTCTTTTGGGCGAAGGATTTTCTGCAGCGCAAATGGGGTATATCGTGTCTTTGCAAAATGGTGTTAACACAGGACCCGATACTGAAAATGTTATAAAAGACTGTGTTCGGGTAATATTAAATGAGAGTATGCTCTCTTCCGAAAACACTGCAAATTTATCGCTTGATGACTGGACAAGCAAAATTAAAAATATAGCAAATGCTAAAAAGGGAGAATAGGGAATGAAAAAGGAAAATAAGGAATTAGAAAAAGAAACTCTTGAGGAACTTACCGAGAGTAAAACGCTTTCATCAATTGATGAACTTGAAAATGCTCCTGAGGACCTCGAAGAACTTTTTATTGAGCCAACTGTTCTTGATTTTGATGAAGAACCTACAGATGAAGAGTTAAAACTCGAAGAAATGGATATTGATAATATCGATGCCGATGATATTAATATTGATTTAATGGCTTTAGATGATCCTGTTAAGGTTTATCTTCGTGAAATCGGTCGCGTTCCGCTTTTATCTTCAAATGAGGAAATTGAACTCGCTGTTAAAATTGCCGATGGCGATGAAGGCGCTAAAAAGCGTTTAACCGAGGCAAACCTTCGCCTTGTTGTTAGTATTGCTAAAAAATATGTTGGCAGAGGTATGTACTTCCTTGATTTAATTCAAGAGGGTAATGTTGGCCTTATTAAAGCCGTTGATAAGTTTGATTACACCAAGGGATTTAAATTCTCAACCTATGCTACTTGGTGGATTCGTCAAGCCATTACAAGAGCCATTGCTGATCAGGCTAGAACTATCAGAATCCCTGTTCATATGGTTGAAACCATTAATCGTTTAAAGAAGGTTCAAAGCCAATTGCTTCATGAAAATGGTTTTGAACCGAGCGAAGAATTAATTGCAGAAAAAATGAATTTACCTGTTGAAAGGGTAAGAGAAATTATGCGCGTTGCTCAGGAGCCCGTTTCTATGGAAACTCCCATAGGTCCTGAGGAGGATAGCAGACTTATGGACTTTATTCGTGATGAAGATGCTTTAGCACCCGATGATGCTGCACTTAAAACCATCACTAATGAAGATATTGATAGCGTTTTAAAGACTTTAACTCCAAGAGAAGAAGCTGTTATAAGACTTCGTTTTGGCCTTATGGATGGTAGATGCCATACTCTCGAAGAGGTTGGTAACGAATTCAATGTAACCAGAGAGCGTATTCGTCAGATTGAGGCAAAGGCGCTTAGAAAACTTCGCCATCCAGTAAGAAGCAATAAGTTTAAGGATAGATAATTATGATTCTAAACAGCGAAACAGATTATGCTATAAGAATTGTTGCCTGTCTTTCGGATAAAGATGAGGTAATAGATGCTCGAACTGTATCGGCATTAACAGGTGTTACCCAAAACTATGCTCTTAAAATTTTAAGAAAATTAATGGTTGGCGGAATTGTGAACTCGGTAAAGGGTGCAAAAGGCGGTTATATATTAGCCAGGAAGCCTGAAGAAATAACTCTTTTAGAGGTTATTGAGCTTATGTGTGGACCTATAACATTCAGTCAATGCCAATGCATAGATAAGGCCTGCACCCACCCAAAAGGTAACTGTCTTTTTAAAGACACATTTAATTATGTAAGTGATTTTATGCGCGAGAAATTCAGTAGCGCCACCTTCGCAGGAAAGGAATAGTTTTTATGAAATTTACATATAAAACTAACGGAGTATGCTCTAGAAGTATCGAAATAGAGGTATCTGATAACGGTATTATTGAAAATGTTCATTTTAACGGTGGTTGCCATGGAAACCTTCAGGGTATTTCGGCTCTTGTTAAAGGAATGAAAGCAGAGGATGTTATTAAAACACTTGAAGATATTAAATGCGGTTTTAAGAATACATCTTGCCCTGCACAGTTGGCTTTAGCCTTAAAAAACTATAAAAAAGGTGAATAAAATGTTTGACGATAGCGATATGAAGATTGTTGGTTCAAATCCTTCCGAGAGCGTTAAAAATGGTGCTAACCTTAATAACGACAATCTTTCTCCAACTGAAATTAAAGCGGCAAAAGAGCTTGGAATTATTATTGCAGAAAAGTTTTTAAGTGAATCTGATGCTATTTCTCCAAGTGATGCCGATGATTCGCAAATGATTTTGCAAAGAAAACTTTTGTTATCTTTTACTGTTTCGGTAGCGCTTGATGAGTTTTGTAAAAGTGATAGCATAGCGGGAATTGCCGAAAAGAGTTTTCTTGATAAAATTAAGAGTTATTCGCAAGAATTATATCTTTCTTGCAGCGATACCGGCGCTTTTTCATTTTACTTTTTAGCTTATAGAAGAAAAGATGATATAGAGCGCAGAATTGGTCAAACCTTTGCAATGCTATGTTCCCATGATGGCGATCCCATTTTTGGTGAACTTGGGGAAACTCTTTATTGTTGGTTCTCCTCGGTTGTTAAGGCGGCTGTTGAGCAATTAAATCTTCAAAAATAGAAATAACCCCCTTTAACTTAACATAGGTTTAAGTGAGGGGGTTTTATTATGCCTAGAATATATTTAAGTCCGTCAACACAGGAGTTTAATCCTTATGTTAATGGTGGAAATGAAGAATATTTTATGAATTTAATAGCCGATGCTATGATACCTTATCTTAATGCAACAGGAATTTCTTATTCAAGAAACACTCCATCTATGACCGCTGCGAGTTCAATAGCGGCTTCAAATTCAGGGAATTATGATTTGCATTTAGCTCTTCATTCTAATGCGGCGGGAGCGGGCAAAGAGGGAACATTAAGAGGAAGTGAAGTGTATTTTTATCCTCAAAGTTCAAATAGTAAGCGTGCTGCAGAGATTATTGCAAATAATCTAAAATTAATTTATCCGTTGCCCGAATTAGTGAGAGCCATACCCACAACAACGCTTGGAGAAGTGGTAAGAACAAGAGCACCCTCTGTTTTAATAGAATTTGCTTATCATGATAATTATGCGGATGCTGCTTGGATAAAAAATAATATTAATTCAATTGCCGAAAATATTGTTCTATCATTGGCAGATTACTTCGCTATACCATTTTCAACGCCTGAAGAGTTATATTTTGCAACCGTTTTAACAAGTGGCTCAAATCTAAATTTAAGAGATCGTCCAGCTTTTGATAGCAATGTAATAGCAACCATACCAAATGGCGCCAGGGTTTCGGTTTTTTCTGATAACGGAAATTGGAGCCTTGTGAAATATAATGAGTTTACAGGCTATGCAAATAATAATTTTCTAACATAAAAAAGCCGAGCGTACGCTCGGCTTTTTATCCAATTAAGAATGAGAAAATATTTTTAATGTTATCAAAAACTGAGATTCCTTGGCTTAACGGCAAATAAATATATGAGTAAACAACAAAGGCTAATATAATTAATAAAACGACACTTAGAATTAAAGTGAAGATATCGATGGTGCTGATTGATGCCGGCTTTTTAGGCTTATAGAAATCTTTATCGTCGGCGTCCTCTTCAGGTTTATCCTCATATTCTTCAATTCTGATTGGAGGCTTTTTAAGAAGCGTTTCAATTTTAAAGGGGTCGGGTTTTGGTTCTTTTGGAATAACTTCTTCAACCTTTTGTTCTTCGATAATAGGCTCATCTATAATTTCTTCAACAACTTCTTCTACGGTCTCTTCAACAATTTCTTCTATTGCTGCTTCCTCTGTTGTTTCTTCGGCTTCAGGTGTTTCCGCATTTTCAAGAACAACCTCATTAGAAGCAGAGGGAGTAACAGCCTCAATTGGATATTCGCTTAAATCTTTAATATATGAATGAACAAGTTCTTTCATAAGTGCGCGGCGAATTTCTTTTTCTTCGGTTAAGAAAATCATAGATTGCGGACCACTTTCAATTATGCAACCTCCATAAACTCCGCTATCGGTAATAAGAGGCACTGAACCTTCTACCATAACCGCATTTTGCGAGTTAGCAATATTATAAATTTCGGTATCAACTTTTTCGGTTTTATAGCCGATGGAGTCTGCAATAAAAGAAATAGTATTATTTTCTTTTTCTATATTACCAATTATTAATATAACACGGCTTCTTGTAATACTTCTTTGAAGCGCTTTCAAAAGTTCGGTTTTATCTTCGGCAACATTTGTAAGCAACCGCATATTACAGCAACCGCATAAATTAAATTCAAATTCAAAATCTGTCGATAAACCATAATAGATAATTTCGGTTTTAATATTGCTATTCATAATTTTACCTCTTAAAAATTAATTTGTGCTGACAATATAATCTGGGGTGTAATCGTAAGGATTTTTAATGTTGTTGATTTTATACCATATATCTGGATACTTTGGAGAAGAGTTAACGCTTAATGGATTAGCGCCTATAACGGTATTATCGTTAGTAAGTTTTGCAAAAACAACAGTTTTGGCAGAAGGGAACTCATAAGAATCGGTAACAAGGGTTAGAACTTTTTCTTGATAATTAACATAAATATTGCAGTGATAAAGGCTTCGCAATTTTATTTCGTTGAGCCAAAAAACAAATTCCAATTCGTTTTGGAAAGTTGTTTTTTTATAATCAAAGAATGAGCCTTCCATTTCATGAAGCTCGTTATCGGTTAGAATCGCAACCGCAAAAACCTCATATTTAAGGGTTTCTTTTTCGGTTTTAAGTTCTATTAGTTGAGCGTTGTTTGCAAAATCTTTATTGCGATAATTTGTAAGGGTTGAGAACATTTTTGAATTCTCAAGATTATTACCTTCAATAACGGTGTTAATAACATCTTTATCTAAAGCCGATTGATCTGAAAAATGAATTGCTCCATAATCACTTTTTTTATTATAATAGTCTCGGGTTTCATAATAATTATTAGCCTTATATGAGCAAACTGGGTAATTAATGGCGGTGCCGCCGATTTTTAGCCAAGCAGTAATATCGGGATTAATTTCTTTTAGCGGAGCAAAGGCAGTATAATAACCTTGTTCATTTATCTTATTGCTTTTTGGACTTAAATTTGTTATTTTATTTAAAGATTTAATAGATTCACGATTTTCATAAAAATAATTAACCGAAATCACTGAGGTCATAGCAATAAGTGAAACTAAAATAAGGGCGGTAATTTTAACAAGGGAAGAGGATATGATTTTCATCATATCGTTAGAATTCATAAGACTGTTAAAATAATTCTTAAACGAGAACTTAGGAATAGTTAGTTTAAATTTAACCCTATGTTTTTTAATAACCTTTTTCTGCAGCTTATATAGTGGTGAATTGATATTAATGACATTTCTAACAGGAGAAAATGTTAGTTTTTCTTCTGATTCGGATTGGTGTTCTGCAGCCTGAGCTTTTAGGAATTCATCTAATGAATCCTTCATAAAGGTTAGGCTTGAATTTTTATAATGCGGTTGCGAATGAAGAACGGTGATGTCATCTATATCGGTTGAATATTCAGGCAAAAGGGAAGGAGACGCTTCAATAAAACGCCTTACTAAATCAAAGGCGGTAAAGCAAGCGGAGGCTCTGATTTCATCTCTTGAAGAAAAGTGCGGTAGAGATAAAAGCCTTACCCAAAAATACTCTCCATCGGTAATGGCAACATAAACAGTTCCTACAGGCTTGCCTTCGCTTGAAGCGGGACCTGCAACGCCTGTGATACCAACGCCTATATCTGCGCCACTTAAATTTTTAACTCCGAGCGCCATTTGCGCAGCGGTTTGATGGCTCACAGCACCATAATTTTTAATGGTATCTTTATTAACCGAAAGGGCATATTGCTTAATTCGGTTTGAATAAGAAGTAATGCCTATTTCGAAAACCTTAGAAGAATTCGGAACCTTGGTTATAAGTTCTGACATTAAGCCACCCGTACATGATTCGGCTGTGGCGATTTTTTTGTTTCTTTCAATTAGTAAATTAACAACATTTTCTTCTATGCGGCTGTTTTGGGCCGAAAAAACATCATCGCCTAAAAGTAAGGCAACCTTTTCTTTAGTTTCTTTTAAAAGTTCGGTTGCTTCAAGCTCATTTTCTCCTGTAACTGTAATAAAAATTTCGGAAAAATTTGAAGATGCTTTTAAACGAATTTTTATGTTTTCTTTCTTTTCAAACTCTTTTAATGTTTGTTCAATATATTCAGAATTGCAGTTTGCAATAAAAATTGAACCACTTAAAGATTTTAAAGCAGATTTATTGCAAAAATAATTAAAAATGAATTTTTCAGCCGTTTCTGTATCCTTCGGAAGAACTCCAACGGGAGTGCGATAGAGAGCGGAATAAATGGCCGTTATTCTACCGTTAGAATCAGTTAAAGTTTCGCTATCTTTAAATAGATATGGAAGATAGGAAATATCATTAAACTCTAAAAAATCATTGCTTATGAAAACAAACTTGCTGCGCCTTGCGGCTTTTTTTATTGCGGTTATTATATCTTCGGGCATAACCGATTGAACCGATATCTTGCTGTCAACAGCAGACATCAGTAAATTTAAGAGCTTTGAATTGAATTCCTTATTGCACATGGTAATAAGTGTGCTTTTCAAAAAATCACTCCTGACCGATTAAAGAAAATTCAGTGCCGCGAACGGCCTCTTCAACTAATCTTTCAATATCTAAATTCTTTTCTGCGGCAATGCATTGCTCAATGGTAGGTCTTGTTTTAGGGTGTCTAGGGGTAAAGACCGTGCAACAGTCTTCGTATGGCTGGATAGAAATTTCAAATGTATCAATTTTTCTTGAAATTTCAACAATTTCTTCCTTATCCATACCAATTAACGGGCGGAGTACCGGCATGGTGCAAACCGCATCGGTAACAGCGAGAGCGGGTAGGGTTTGGCTTGCAACCTGACCTAAACTCTCTCCTGTGATAAGCGCTAAGCAGTTGCGCTCGCGTGCTAGTGCAACCGAAATTCTCATCATCATTCGCCTCATAATGAGGGTAAAGAATTCTTCAGGACAATTTTCAGCAATTTGCTGCTGAATTTCGGTAAAAGGAACAACACCTAAGCGGATAATTCCGCTATAGTGGGATACCTTTTCAAGCAAACTCTTAACCTTCATCTCGGCTCTAAGGCTGGTATATGGCGGGCTTGCAAAATGTATAGCGTTAAGTTCAAGACCTCTTTTGGCCATAGTCCATGCGGCAACGGGGGAATCAATACCGCCCGAAATTAAAATTGCGGCTCTGCCCGCTGTTCCAACGGGAAGTCCTCCTGCGCCCTGAATTTGACCTGCCCTTATATAAGCGCCAAAATCACGAATTTCTACATAAACTGTAATTTCGGGAGTATGTACATCAACCTTCAAATGAGGGAAGTTTTTAAGCAAATGACCGCCAAGCTCCATGCAAATTTCGGGAGATTTGAGCGGGAACTTTTTATCGGCTCTTTTTGCTTCAACCTTAAAGGTTTTGGCGGTTTTTAATATTTCCGAAAGGTAAGGAACTGCGTTATCCAAAATATTCTGCATATCTTTCTCACAAACACAAGCGCGAGAATATGCCGCAATACCGAATATTTTGCCGATTTTATCAAGAGCTTCTTCAATTTTAAATTCATCTTCAAGAGGTTCTATATATATGGTCGACTGAGCCTTTTTAACCGAGAAACTTCCAATGGAAGAAAGGCTTTTTTTAATATTTCTTATGAGGGTATCTTCAAACGAATTTCGGTTTAATCCTTTTAGCACCAATTCGCCATTTTTAATTAGAATAATTTCTTTCATTTCAGTATGCCTTTCTGAGAAATTTTGTTGCCTTTTTAAGTTCTGAAACTAAAACATCAATTTCCTCTTTTGTGTTGTATCTCGAAAAACTAAGTCTTAAGGATGAGTCAATAGTTTTATCATCAAGGCCCATTGATTCTAAAACATAACTTTTTTTACCCTTTGAGCAAGCGCTTCCGCTTGAAACGAAAATGTTTTTCGATTCAAGGTAGTGCAGTATGGTTTCGGATTTGTATCCCATAACCGAAATATTGAGAATATAGGGAAGGGATTCCTTTGAAGAGTTAATTTTAATATTTTCAATTTCCGATAATTTTTCTGTGGCGTAATCTCTTAAATCGGTTGTTTTTTCAAGAGAGGATTTTATATCGGTAAGTTCTTTTAAAGCTCCATAAAAACCTGCAATATTATGTGTGCATTCTGTGCCTGAGCGAATTCCTGCTTCTTGACCACCGCCAAAAATAGGGGAGGAAAAAGGTGTGCCTTTTTTTATGTATAAAAATCCGCTACCTTTTGGCCCGTGAATTTTATGCGAGCTTACACTCAACAAATCAACACCCAGCTTTTTAACATCAATTGGAAGTTTTCCATAAGCTTGAACGGCATCGCAGTGAAGTAAAGCCGGAGAGTTATTAAATTTAATTGCATTAGTCGCTTCTTCAATAGGTTGAATGCTGCCAATCTCATTATTAACCAACATAATGCTTACAAGAATTGTTTTATCATCAATAACTTGGTATAATTCGTCCTTGCTGATAACTCCGTTTTCATTAGGTTTTAATCTAACTATTTCATAACCTTCTTCTTCAAGATGGTCGATAGTTTCTTTAACCGATGGATGCTCTATAGAAGAAGTAACAATTTTTTTGCCGCGCCTTTGAAGTTTTTTTGCGACGCCTAATATGGCTATATTATTAGCCTCGGTGCCTCCGCTTGTAAAATAAATTTCATTTTTTTGTGCACATATGCTTTTGGCAAAGGTTGTTCTTGCGTTGTTTAAAATTTCTTCTGCAAAAACGCCCTTAATGTGAAGTGAGGATGGATTACCCCAATTATCATTTAGGCATTCGTTTATGTATTTAATTGCGGTATCGCAAGGTTTAGTTGTAGCGCTGTTATCAAAGTAAATCATATTACACCTCTTTTAACTTATATATTATACAATAATTTTTTAATATAAACAACTGTTATTTTTCACTAAAAATGTAAATTTTTTGATTAGTGAGGATAAAAAAGGGAATAAATATAAAAAAGGATGTGTTTTTTTGAAAAAAAGGTCTTTAATTAGAATTTTATCCTACTTGCTAGCGGCCCTTTTTGTGCTAAGTATTTATTTCTTTAAATTTTATAAAAAAGCAAAAGTTTATGAAAGTGAAATTACCTATACCTATTCCCGTTCTTTAGAGGAGGTAGGTTCCAGTTTGAATAAAATAAATGTTGCTCTTGAAAAACTTCCTTATGTAACATCGGCATCAGGAGTTTCAAAATTAGCGGCCGATATTTATACCGAGGCTAAAATTGCAAAGCAGGCATTTTCTCAACTTCCAACAGGAGATTATATATGCGAAAATCTTAATAAATTTTTTTCGCAGGTTGGCAATTATACAGTTTATCTTGCCGAAAGAGTGATTGATGGCGAAGAACTTAGTGAAACTGAAAAAGCCGCAGTTGATGTTTTATCGGAAATGGCAGAAGAAATTACCGATAGTTTTGGAGAGATTCAGGTTAATGTTAATCGCCATAAATATTGGTCTAAGGTTTTAGATGAAAATATTGGTGAAGTGCTTTCAAATGATATTTTTGTTAATTCACTTGATGTGTTGGAAAATTCAATGACCGATTATCCAACACTTCTTTATGATGGTCCTTATTCCGATCATATTAGACAGGGAGAATCATATCTTGTAAAAAATGCTGAACCTATTAGTGAGGATACCGCTTTCAGCATTATTTCAAATGCATTCTCAATTGATAGAGAAGAACTTAGTATTGATAGTTATGATAACGGAAAAATTTCTGCAATTAATTTTGTTTACGGAGAGGGGAGCGCTTCGGTTTCTTTAAATGGCGGCTATCTTATCAATTTCAGGAAATATAATGTTAGCGGTCAAAATAATCTGAGTTACGCCGAGGCTCAAAAGAAGGCGGAAAAGTTTGTTAATGAAAATTTAAGTGAAACCTTTATGGTGAATTTTTATTTTGCTGATAACGGAACCTGTGTTTTTAATATGGCAAGAACACAAAACGGTATAATTTATTATCCTGATTTAATTAAGGTTGGGGTGGATATGTCAAATGGAGATATCGTATTTTTCGATGCAAGAGCATATATTATGAATTATAAAGAGCGTAAAATAACAATGCCGAGTGAGGAAAAATTATTGGAAGCAAAAGACCTTGTTGAAAAATCTTTGAAGGTTAATTCCTCTTCGGTGGCAGTTATTCCAACCGATGGCGAAATGGAAAAAGTGTGCTTTGAATTCTATTGTAAAGCGGCTGATGATAAGGAGTTTTTAATCTATTTGAATGCCGAAACTTTGAAAGAGGAACAAATTTTTAGAATTTTTAAAACAAATGGTGGAACTTTGGTAAAATAATACTTGATTTTTTCTTTGAGTTGTGGTATCATATTCTAGCATTTGATTTCACTTGGTCCTTACAAGTGGGTTTGATGCCGAAAAATTCGACATTGAAGCGGATGGTCCTCTGCTAATAAAGGTATGAACATCTGAGAAGTCTTAAGGAGGAAAAAAGATGGATGCTGTAAAAAATTTAACAGCAGGAATGCTTAAGGCTGATGCCCCTGAAATTAAAATTGGTAGCACAGTTCGCGTTCATGTAAAGATTCGCGAAGGCGAAAGAGAAAGAATTCAGATTTTTGAGGGAACTGTTATTGCTCGTAATAACAGCGGCATTGCCGAAACCTTCACTGTTAGAAGACTTTCTTATGGTGTTGGTGTGGAAAGAGTTTTCCCCGTACATTCACCGAACGTTGC
This sequence comes from Acutalibacteraceae bacterium, assembly GCA_045656145.1. Lineage (GTDB taxonomy): Bacteria > Bacillota > Clostridia > Oscillospirales > Acutalibacteraceae > SIG565. Next base: position 28,162 of record JAZOQP010000038.1, on the reverse strand, counting down.
AAAGGTAGAGCTTGTTCGTAACGGTAAAATCCGTCGTGCTAAGTTATATTACCTACGCGATAGAGTTGGTAAAGCAGCAAAAGTTAAAGAGCTTATCGGCTAAAAAACAAAGGGGACGTTTTTTAATGTCTCCTTTTTTGCTTTTTTATGAAAGGTGGGATATTTATAATGGAATTAGAGAAAAACGTTGTTGATAATGCTGAAAAGAAGGAAAATAAGGCATTAAAGCGCGAAATTTTTGATTGGCTTGAAATAATCGTAATAGCGCTTTCGGTTGTTATTTTGTTATTTACCTTTGTTTTTAAGGTGGTAACAATTAGTGGTGATTCCATGCTCGATACTCTGCATAACGGAGAAAAGGTTTTAATTTCAAATCTTTTCTATACTCCAAAGCGCGGAGATATTGTTGTGATTTCCCGTAATGAAGATAATTCCATTGAATATTCCAATAAAGAAACCTGCATTATAAAAAGGGTAATAGCCACCGAGGGTCAGGTTGTAGATATTGATTTTAGAAGCGGCGTTGTAAGTGTTGATGGTGTTGAACTTCATGAAGGTTATGTGTATACCCCTACCAACACAAGTGGAGATGTTGAGTTTCCCGTTATAGTTCCGAAGGGTCATATTTTTGTGTTAGGCGATAACCGTAACAATTCATCTGATAGCCGCTTTACCATGCTTGGTAATGAGGGCATGGTTGATACCAGAAATGTTTTAGGCAGAGCGCTTTTAAGGGTGTTGCCAATTAGTGAATTCGGAGTGCTTGTAAATGAATAATTCACAAACTATTCAGTGGTTTCCCGGCCATATGGCCAAAACCAAGAGAAAGATACAAGAAATTCTCCCACTAATTGATGCTGTGGCAGAGGTTGTGGATGCCAGAATCCCGCTTAGCAGTCGCAATCCTGATTTGCCCGAAATTATTGGTGGAAAAACCAGAATTATTCTCCTTAATAAATGCGATATGGCCGATGCAAAGGAAACTGAAAAGTGGATAAATTTCTATAAAAATCAGGGCGTTTTTGCTATTGCCATTGATGCTAAAGGCGGAAAAGGAATTGAAAAATTTAAAACAGTAGTAAAAGAGTCTTTAAGCGAAAAACTTGAAAGTTATCGCCAAAAAGGGATGGTTGGAAAACCGCTAAGAGTAATGGTGGTGGGAATTCCAAACGTTGGCAAATCTTCCTTTATTAATCGCATTGCGAAGAATACAAAGGCAAAGGTTGAAAACCGCCCCGGAGTTACTAGAGGGAACCAGTGGTTTACCATTGATAGCGAACTTGAACTTTTAGATACTCCCGGTGTTCTTTGGCCGAAATTTGAGGATGAAACCGTAGGGGAAAGGCTTGCTTTTACAGGTGCCGTTAAGGATGGCGTTTTAGATGTTGAGCTTTTGGCTGTAAGGCTTCTTGAAATTTTAAAAGAAGATTATAAAGATTTATTAACAGCAAGGTTTGGTGAACTCGATTTTGAAGCCGAGCCCTATGAACTCTTAGAGCAAATCGGTAAAAAACGTTCAATGGTTATTCGCGGTGGCGAAATTGATACCTTAAGAGCCTCAAATATGCTCTTAGAGGAGTATCGAAATTGTAAACTTGGTAAAATTTCTTTGGAGAGAGTATAATGCCTGATTATTCTATAGAAAAAGAATTAAATTTAGCCGGTTTTAAGGCGATTTGCGGTGTTGATGAAGCGGGAAGAGGTCCGCTTGCGGGTCCTGTTTGCGCGGCGGCAGTTATTTTGCCGATTGATACCGAAATTGAAGGACTTAATGATTCTAAAAAATTAAGTGAGAAGAAAAGAGAGCAGCTTTTTGATGTTATAACTGAAAAGGCTGTGGCATATTCGATTGCTTTTGCCTCGGTTGAAGAAATTGAGGAACTTAATATTTTGGGTGCAACATTTTTAGCAATGAAAAGAGCTGTGGAGTCTTTATCGGTAAAGGTTGATTTTGCTATTATTGATGGTAATCGTCTGCCAAATTTATCGATTGATGCCAAAGCGGTTATCAAGGGCGATGCACTTTCTATGTCGATTTCTGCAGCCTCGATTTTAGCTAAAGTTACAAGGGACAGGCTCTTATTAGAATATGATAAAGAATATCCCGAATATAAATTTGCTGCCCATAAAGGCTATGGTACAAAGGCTCATTATGAGGCTATAAATAAGTATGGTATTACACCAATACATAGAAAATCTTTTTTAAAGGGAATTGTATGATAACTAAAAGAGATGTAGGTAAAGCTGCCGAATTAATGGTTGCAGGTTACCTTAGAAGTAAAGGCTATATAATTTTCAAAATGAATTATCATAGCCGATTTGGTGAGATTGATATTATAGCAGAGGATAGAAAACATATTGTTTTCGTTGAGGTTAAGTTAAGGCATGAGCATTCCTTGGTTTCTCCGGCTGCTGCTGTAGATATTCATAAACAAAGAAGAATAACCCTAACCGCAAAAGATTTTCTTGCAAAGGCAAATGTTTCGGAACTTCAGCCCAGATTCGATGTTGCGGAAGTTTTTATGGAAGATGAATTTAATAACGAAAAATTAAGAATTAATTATATAAAAAATGCTTTTTAAGGAGCGATAAATTTGAATTATATCAGTACCAGAAACAACAAACTAACAGCAACTGCTGCCGAGGCGATTGCAAACGGAATTTCAAAAGAGGGAGGATTGTTCGTTCCCGAACATATTCCAACCTTGAATTCAGAAGATTTTTCCGCATTAGCAAAGCTTGATTATAAAGGCAGAGCAAAATATATTTTAAAATATTTTTTAACCGATTTTACCGAAAACGATATTGATTATTGCGTTGAGGGCGCTTATACCGGAAGCTTTGAAGAAGAGAGACCCGCACCAATTGCAAAACTAGGCGATAAGATTAATGTGCTCGAACTTTGGCATGGACCAACCTGCGCTTTTAAGGACTTAGCACTTCAGCTTTTGCCTTATCTTTTATCAACTGCCGCTAAAAAGGTAAATGAAGGTAAAGAAACAGTTATCCTAGTGGCAACAAGCGGAGATACGGGTAAAGCTGCTTTGGAAGGCTTCCGTGATGTTGAAAACACTAAAATTATTGTTTTCTATCCTTGCGATGGCGTAAGTCCAATGCAAAAGCTTCAAATGGATACCCAAGCGGGCGAAAATGTTTACGTTTGCTCTATTAAAGGCAATTTTGATGATGCTCAAACAGGCGTTAAACAAATTTTCACAAATAAGGAAATTATTGCAAAATTAGCCGAAAAGAATAAGCTTTTCTCTAGCGCTAACTCAATTAACTGGGGCAGACTTGTTCCACAGATAATTTACTATGTATCAGCCTATTGTGATTTACTAGCCAATAATGAGGCGAAGGACGGCTTTAATGTTGTAGTTCCTACTGGTAACTTCGGTAACATCCTCGCGGCTTACTATGCAAAGGTTATGGGCGTGCCGATAAAGAAGCTTATTTGTGCTTCAAATGCCAATAATGTTCTTACCGATTTTATCAACACCGGTGTTTACGACCGCAATCGTCCTTTCCACACGACTATTTCTCCTTCAATGGATATTTTAATTTCCAGCAATCTTGAGAGAATGTTGTTTGAATTATCAGGAAATGACAGCGAAAAAATAACCGCCATTCAAAATTCCTTAAGTGAAAACGGAACCTTTAAAATTGAGGGCGAAATGTTAGAAAAGCTTCAAAACATTTTCTATGGTGGTTGTTGTGATGATGATAAAACCAAAGCAACCATTAAAGAAATTTTTGAAAAGTATGGTTATTTATCCGATACTCATACTGCCGTTGCTTTTAGTGTTTATGAGGATTATGTAAAGGCTACAGGGGATAACACTCCGGTTGTTATAGCTTCAACTGCGTCTCCATATAAGTTTGCAAAGAGCGTTTTATCCGCATTGGGCGAAGCTACCGATATGGATGAGTTTGATATTTTAGATAACCTTTCGGAGTTTACCAAAACCGATATTCCTGCACCAATTTCAAACTTGAAAACTGCAAAGGTAAGATTTTCAAATTGTGCCGAAAAGCAGGATATGGCAAAGGTTGTTTTTGATTTTCTAAATATTTAAAAATAACCCGACTGTTAACAGTCGGGTTAAAATTACATTTTGGCCTTAAATGTGTTGCAACAGGTTTCGGTGCAATCGCAAGCTTTGCAACCGCCAACGCTGATTTCTCCTGCAACACAGCGGTCGTCCTTAGAATGATATTCGCATGTTTCTACATGGCAGATAATGCCGTTAATCTTATTTTGTTCCATTTTTCTTTTTCCTTTCAAATATTTTTCGGCCTTATGGCTTTATTATTGTTTGCAAATTTTATTTAACTATTCAAAAAAGAGGTGATTGTTTTGTCGATATATACTATTTCTGATTTGCATTTATCTTTTGGTACCAATAAACCAATGGATGTTTTTCGCGGTTGGGATAATTATGTTGATAGATTAGTTGCTAATTGGAATAGATTGGTAAAAGAGGAAGATACGGTTATTTTACCCGGAGATTTATCCTGGGGTTTGAAATTAGAAGAAACACTAGAAGATTTCCTTTTTTTAGAAAAATTAAACGGCACAAAAATTATTGGAAAGGGTAATCACGATTTATGGTGGAGCACCAAGAAAAAAATTGAAGAATTTTTTGAAAAAAATGATATAAAAACCGTTAAATTGCTTTTTAATAATGCTTATTTGGTTGAAAATGTTGCCGTTTGCGGTACTCGCGGTTGGTTTTATGATGCTGCTGAAACCGATAAAAAGGTAGTACTCAGAGAGGTTGGGAGACTTGAAACCTCGATTAAAGAGGCTTTGAAATTTAGTAAAGAGCCCATAGTGTTTCTTCATTATCCGCCTGTGTATTCCGATATGGTTTGCGAAGAGATTTTTGAAGTGCTTAAAAAATATAACATCAAAACGGTTTATCATGGGCATATTCATGGCGCAGGACTTAATAAATCAGTATCGAATTATGATGGAATTTCTTTTAAATTAGTTTCTTGCGATTGTGTTGATTTTACTCCTGTTTGCATTAAAAAATAAAAAATAAATTTTTTTACAAAAATTGTAGAAAAATTCAGATATATATGTTATAATAATATGAGATAAAAAATCTACGGAGGTTTTATAAATGAGTTTAAAAGGAACAAAAAAGGTTGATACTAACAGATATCAGCTCGAAATCGCTATTGACGGTGTGAAATTCGGCGAGGCAATTGAAAAGGCTTACCGTCAGAACGTTAAGAAAATGAACATTCCCGGCTTCAGAAAAGGCAAGGCTCCGAGAAAATTCATTGAGAAAATGTATGGAGAGAGCGTTTTCTATGAGGATGCTTTAAACATTCTCTATCCTGAAGCAGTTGAAGCTGCTATTGAAGAATCGGGTCTTACATATGTTGATGACAAAATCGATACCGAGGTTGTATCTATTGGTGCCGATGGCGTAGATTTCAAGGTTACCATTACCGTTGCTCCTGAAGTTACTTTAGGCGACTATAAGGGTATCAATGTTGAAAAGTTAAAGGTTGATGTAACCGATAGCGAAGTTGAAGATGAAATCAAGCGCATGGCAGACCGTAATGCTCGTATGGTATCAGTTGAAGATAGAGCTGCAAAGCTTGATGATATTGCAGTTATCGATTTCGAAGGCTTTATTGATGGCGTTGCATTCGATGGCGGTAAGGGAGAATCCTTCTCATTAACACTTGGTTCAGGTCAGTTTATTCCCGGCTTTGAAGACCAGGTAGTAGGTCATAATATCGGCGAAGAATTCGATGTTAATGTTGAATTCCCGGCTGAATATCAGGCTGAAGAACTTGCAGGAAAGCCCGCAGTATTTAAGGTTAAACTCCATGAAATTAAGGTTCGTGAGTTACCTGAAATCGATGATGAATTTGCAAAGGATGTTAGCGAATTCGATACTCTTGATGAATTAAAGGCTGATGTTAAAGCAAAGGCTCTTGAGAGAAAGCAGAGAACTGCCGATGAACAGGCTGAAAATGATATAGTTGATGTTATTGTTGATGGCATGAAGGCTGAAATTCCTGCTGCTATGATTGAAAATCGTGTTAATCAGATGGTTCAGGATTTTGCTTATAGACTTCAGATGCAGGGTATGAACATTGAAACCTATGTTCAGTACACCGGCGCTACTCTTGAAGAATTTAAGAACACATTCCGTCCTCAAGCTGAAAAGCAGGTTAAAATGCGTTTAGCACTTGAAAAGATTGTTGAACTTGAAAATATTACCGTTAGCGATGAGGATATTGATGCTCAGATTGCAAAAATGGCTGAAGGCTATGGCATGACCGCTGAGCAGATTAAAGCTGCCGTTCCTGCTAAGGAAATTGCTAAGGATTTAGCAGTTAACAAGGCTATTGATTTAGTAAAGGCAGCAGCAGTTATTAAGGAAGTTGAAAAGAAAACTGAAAAGGCTCCTGCTAAGAAGCCGGCAGCAAAGAAATCAACTTCTACCGCTAAGAAAACCACAACTACTAAAAAAACAACAACAAAGAAAGCAGAAGAAAAGGCTGCTGAATAATTGTTTATAATTTTTAAGAGTTGTTCATACTTAATATTACGGAGGTGTATGTTATGGATATGAATTTTGTTCCATATGTAGTTGAGCAGACAAGCAGAGGAGAGCGCTCTTATGATATTTTCTCCCGTTTGCTTAATGATAGAATTGTTATGCTTTGCGATCAGGTTAATGATACTACCGCAAGTTTAGTGGTGGCTCAGATGCTCTTTTTAGAGGCTCAGGATCCTGATAAGGACATTAGCTTCTATATCAATAGTCCGGGTGGCTCTGTTTCGGCAGGTATGGCAATTTATGATACTATGCAATATATTAAGTGTGATGTAAGCACTATCTGTATGGGTATGGCGGCAAGTATGGGTGCTTTCCTTTTAGCAGCAGGCACAAAGGGAAAAAGATTTGCTTTACCTAATAGTGAAATTATGATTCATCAGCCATTAGGCTCGGCAGAAGGTCAGGCAAGTGATATTTTAATTCATGCTCGCCATATTGAAAGAATCAGAGAGAATATCAATAATATCCTATCTGAGAGAACTGGCCGTCCGCTTGAAGAAATCCGCCGCGATACCGAGCGTGATAACTTTATGTCGGCTAAAGAGGCGCTTGAATATGGACTTATTGATAAGGTGATTACCAACAGATAGGAGATAAAAATGCCTACAAATAAAGATAAAACCGTTCGCTGTTCATTCTGCGGTAAAACGCAGGATGAAGCAGTAAGACTCATTGAGGGTCCGGGCGTGTATATTTGTGATGGTTGCATATCCTTTTGTAATTCTTTATTAACCGAGGATGATGAGTTCCTTGGTAAACAAAAAAAGAATAATAAAAAGAAAACCGAAGAGTTTAAAATGCTTAAACCTGCCGAAATCAAGGCTCGCCTTGATGATTATGTAATAGGGCAGGAGGATGCTAAAAAGGCTCTTGCGGTGGCGGTATATAACCACTATAAACGAATTTTTAAAAACACAAACAGTGATGTTGAATTGAATAAGAGCAATGTTGTTTTACTAGGACCTACCGGTGTTGGTAAAACCTTGCTTGCCCAAACTCTTGCTAAAATTATCGATGTTCCGATAGCTATTACCGATGCCACAACTCTTACCGAAGCCGGCTATGTTGGAGAGGATGTTGAAAATATTCTCTTAAGATTAATTCAGGCTGCCGATTTTGATATTGAAAAGGCTGAGCACGGTATAATATATGTTGATGAAATCGATAAAATCGGAAGAAAGAGTGAAAACACTTCGATTACCCGTGATGTAAGCGGAGAGGGTGTTCAACAAGCACTTCTTAAGATTTTAGAGGGTACTGTTGCTAATGTCCCCCCTCAGGGTGGCAGAAAGCATCCTCAACAAGAGTTCATCAGTATTGACACAACTAATATCCTGTTTATTTGTGCAGGTGCTTTTGATGGTCTTGAAAAGGTTATTGAGCGCCGAGTTGGTGGAAGCAGTTTAGGCTTTGGTGCCGAGGTTAAGTCTAAAGAAGATATCGAGAACGAAACTTCTTCAACAAGGGTCACACCTCAGGATTTGGTAAAGTTTGGAATGATACCCGAGCTTGTTGGTCGTTTACCGGTAATAACAAGCCTTACAGCGCTTGATAAAGATACCTTAGTAAGAATAATGACCGAGCCGAAAAATTCAATTATAAAGCAATATCAGGCTCTTTTCAAAATGGATAATGTTGAACTTACCTTTGAAAAGGAGGCGCTTGGAGCGATTGCTGATTTAGCTATTAAGCGTAAAACAGGCGCTAGAGGACTTAGAGCAATAATCGAAGATTTATTAACCGATTTAATGTTCAATACACCCTCTGATGAAACTGTTTCTAAAATAGTCATTACTGCCGATACTGTTAATGGCGGTAAGGCTTTATTAACTCATACAAAAAAAGCCGTATAATTTTGAAAAGACTGTGTATTTACACAGTCTTTTTATGGTTTTTATTAAAATCTATTTACATTTTTAAAAATAGTGGTATTATATCTTGGGGGATGATGATATGACCATAGCATTTGAACAGGTTGGGAAGCTATTAATTTTTATAGCAATAGGTTACATATTAGGGCATTTTAATATAGTTGATAAAAGCCATTCCAAAATTCTTTCGGTAATTTTGGTATATTTTGTGTCGCCTTGTACTTCGGTTAAATCTCTTGCAAGCGGTTTTACCATTCAATATTTAAAAGAATATTATCCAATGATTTTGGTATCGGTAGGTTTATTAGTATTCTTTATTTTTGTAGCATTTTTCCTATCAAAATTATTTACTAAAAATCGCTATGAGCGAAATGTTTATCATTATACTTTAACTATCCCCAATTATGGTTATATGGGTTATGCCTTGGCTGAAGGTCTTTTTGGCGCGGCAGGACTTTTAAATATTGTTGTATTTTGCTTATTTATTAATGTTTATATAGCATCTATTGGTTTTATAATGCTTACTAATCAAAAAATAAATTGGAAGTTATTTGTTAAACCGAACTTTGCCGGTTTAATTATTGGTATTTTCCTTGGTTTAACTCAAATCCCAATGCCATCAATAGTAAGTGATGTTGTTAACACTTCAGCGGCTTGTCTATCCCCACTCGCAATGTTACTTACAGGTATTGTTATTTCCGAATTCCATTTCAAAGATTTAATTACAGATAAAAAGGCCTATATAGTTGCGGCTTTACGTCTTGTTATAATTCCGCTTTTTGTATTTTTTGCAATGAAACCTTTTTTCAGTACCGAAATTTTAACAACCGCGGTTCTTTATTATGCGCTTCCTTGCGGATTAAATACTATAGTTTATGCAAAATCGGCAAACGAAAACTATGTTTTAGGAGCCAAATTTGCGGTTGTTTCAAATATTTTATCTTTAATAACATTACCGATAATCTTGTCTTTAATTTAAGGAGTTTATTGTGGGCATTATATTTGAATAGGTTGGAATTCTGTTCGTTTTTATAACGGTTGGTTATTTGTTTGGAAAGTTTAATATAATAAGCTTGGTAGTTAGCAAAGAAGCTTATGTAATTGCAGCATTAAGACTTCTCATAATTCCAATTACAATAATGCTTTTGCTAAAGCCTTTCTTTTCTGCCGAAATTGTAAGAACGGAAACCTTGCTTTATGCAATGCCTTGCGGACTAAATACGGTGGTAGTTGCTAAGGCCTATAATCAAAACTATAAATTAGGTGCATCTTTTGCATTAATTTCAAGTTTAGCTTCACTTATTACAATTCCTTTAATTTTAGCTATTATTTAAGCCGAGTCGTTTGACTCGGCTTTTTTAATTAATTTTTCTATATTCGCTAGGGGTGCAGCCCGTGTGTTTTTTAAAGAAAATTGTAAAATTACTTTCTCCGTTAAAGCCAAGCAAATAGGCAATTTCCTTAAAAGAATGATCGCTGTTTTTAATTAACTTCTGAGCAAAAAGGATTTTAGAACTTACTATGTATGAATGAATTGAAACATTCATCTCTTTTAAGAAAATTCGATTTAATTGCTTAAGGGATATACAGCATTCATCAGCTACATCTTGGCTTTTGATCAGGCGATTAACATTTTTTTCAATAAAAGAAATAGCGGTGTTAATTCGTGAATTTCTTGAAGTGTTATTGTATTTAAGAGTAATATTTAATTCCTTTAAGGAGTACTCAAGAATTTCAGCAATTCTTCCATTGATTGAAACGGTTGAAAAAGCAGAAATATCATCAGCTTTTTTAAGAATGTAATTAGTGTTTTCGGTTATCGAGTTATTTATTTTAAAGAATTGGCAGTTATCGAAGAACAAATTACTGTCATCATCTAGAGTAAATCCGATAGAAGATTTAAAAAACTGCTTGGAATTGGGAAGATATTTATGTGGAGTAGAGGGTGGTATCAGTAAAGCTTCTCCGGCGGAAATAGTATATATTTTATTGTTGATTTTGTAGGAAATACTTCCTGAAAAAACATAATGAATTTCATAAAAAGTGTGGGAGTGTGTGCCTAAATAAATCGAAATTAATCGGTCGGCAGAGTTAATAATTTCAAACCACTTAAGTGAAAAAGGGGAAGAAGACTTGGCAAAATCAAGATGCATAAGGGCTTCAGCTCTGCTTTTGGAATATTCAGAAATTTTCATAAAACACCTCCCAATATCTAAATTATAATTTCACCTTTTTAATAAGTCAATAAAATGTCCAAAAAATTAAATTTTTCGTCTTTTTTATAGATTGACCAAACATTGCTAAGGAGCTAAACTATAAGTGAGGTGAGGTTATGCTAAAGGAAAGAATTTTAAAAAAGGAAAAACTAATTGGTATGTATGTTCAGCTTGCGGATTCAAGTATTGCCAGAATTGCCGGTCTTGCGGGGTATGATTTTGTTTGGGTTGATAATGAGCATAGCTATATGTCCTATGAAACATTATTAAATCATATTTATGCCCTTAAAAGTACAGGTACACCCATTATAGTAAGGGCTCCACAGAATGATTTAACTGCCACTAAAAAAATTATTGAAATGGGTATCGATGGTATGATATTCCCGATGATAAGAAATGCCAAAGAGGCAAGGGAGGTAATTTCAACTACGCTCTATCCACCTTATGGCGAGCGCGGATTTGGGCCAATGAGCGCTATTGATTACGGCATTGCAGATTGCTCTGAGTATATAGATAATGAACATAAAAATATGTGCCGTTTTATTCAAATTGAGCATAAGGATGCTATTGAAAATCTTGATGAAATTATGCAAATTAAAGAAATTGATGGCTATATTATCGGTCCCAATGACCTATCAGCCTCTTTTGGACTTCTTGGCAGACCTTTTGAAAATCTGATAACAGAGGTTATAGAGGGTGTAGTTAAAAAATTAAAAGAAAATGATAAATATGTTGGAATAGCTTCCGGAGGCTATAGCGAAGAGATAATTAAACATTGGAGCTCATTTGGGGTGGATATGCTTTCAGCCGGTGCTGATTTTGATTTTATCCGTGATGGAGCTATTAATAATAGAAAAGTAATGGAAAATATTCATAAAAAATAATCGGGTTTCCCCGATTATTTTTTTATATTTTATTCTCTCTTGCAAAATAAAAAATGTACTGCTGGTACACGCCCGCAAATTCGCTTTCAGTTTCTTTTAATTCTCCGCCGAACATTTCTAAAAGCGCCCTTTTTATCCAAACATCTTTTGGAAATGCATCAAGATGATTTAGGCCGAAAAGGAGAACACAATCGGCAACCTTATTACCGACGCCGTAAATTTTAAGAAGTTCATTTCTGGCGTCAACGGTGGAAATAGATTTCAATTTTTCTAAATCTATTTCATTGCGTGCAACTTTTCTTGCGGCATCGAGTATGTATTTTGCTCTAAAGCCACTTCTTAGTACACTTAAATCATCTAAATTAAGCTCTGCTAATTTTTCTGCGGTGGGGAAGGAATAACCACCATTAATTTTTTCTCCGAAATTTGAGCAAAGTCTATCAATAATTCCCTTAATTCTAGGGATGTTATTATTTTGTGAAATAATAAATGAGCAAAGAGTTTCCCAAGGGTCTTGGTTTAAAATTCGAATTCCTGAACCAAAGGTGGCGGCAGTTTTTAGTTTTTCATTTTCAATTTTCTCAATAATTAATTTATAATCTCTTTTGAAATCAAAATAATTTTCCCAAAAGGTAGAATATTCGGCTTCATTTACATCATATAAAATAACTTCATTTTCTTTTTGTTCTATCTTTAAATATTTATCGTTTGCAAAGCCTTCCCAAAGGCCTTTACTAATTTCGTTCCAGCGAAAAGCCTGGCCGCAATCTAGCGTTGCTGCAACCGAAAAACATTCTAAATCATAAATATATGTGTTGTTATTCTTAAAAATTACCTGCATAATTATTATTCCTTTAAAAAATATATTTTAATTTTAACATATTTGTAGTATAATAACAAGCGGAGATGATAAAAATGAGAGATGATATTTGCACTATACCCGTAAGTGAGGTTTTTGAGGTTAATGATGGTTGCCCCATTTGCCGAATGAAGAGAACTGTTGAAGAACATATTATTGATTACATTATGGGAGCCGCAATGATGGAGCCTGATGTTCGAATCGAAACCAATAAAACCGGCTTTTGTAATGAGCATTATGATATGATGCTATCTCATAAGGGAAGATTATCCCTGGCGCTAATGCTCGAAACACACCTTGATTTTATAAATGATAATGTTCTAAATTTCAAACTCTTTGAATCTAAAAAAATGAAGGCTGAAAAAGCGGGAAAACTCTCCGATAAATGCTTTGTTTGCGATAAAATTAATTGGGGAATGGAAAGAATGATTGATACTCTTTACAGGTGCTATGAAACCGAAAGAGATTTCAGAAATATGTTTGATAATCAAACCTGTTTTTGCATTCCGCATTATGAGCTTTTGGTATCGGGAGCAAGTAAGAAGAATATGCCGAGATATCATAGCGAATTTCAAAAATCAATAACTAAAATTGTTAAAGAATATTCGGAAAACTTATCTAAGGATGTTAAAAATTATTGCAAAATTTATTCTTATCAAAACAACAAGGATAATTGTGATTGGGAGAATGCTAAAGATTCTGTTGAGCGCTCAATATCATTTTTAATAGGAAAAGAAAAATAATTTTTACTTTACATAAAACCGCGAAAATTGTCGATGTTGATAACTTTTCCCTTTAAAATAAAGGGTTTTTCCACTTTTCCACCGAGTTATCAACTTTTTTATGTTAACCTGTATAATATTTACTCCTACTGTTAAAAATAGCCTTGAAAGGTTTGGTGGAGCTTTTGGTAAAGGGAGTTAATAAAAAAATTATTGAAATTAACGATACGGGCAATGATGTTTTTGAAAAGATTGTTCTTTATATAAAACCAAAATATTCGTTACTTGAGAATAAAGAATTAAAAAGAGAAGCTAAGGAAATTTTAAAGAATTATTCAATTGAAGAGTTTCAATATGAGAAAGAAGATGCAACTTCCGGGCGACTTTTTAGAGTAATTTTCGGTTCGATATTTGTGGCGGCAGTTGTAACGGCATTAATATTAATTTTTTAACTAAATGTAAATTAAAAGCAAGTATCTTTTAAAATACTTGCTTTTTTCATTTTTTGAATATATAATTCTAAAGTAAGGGATGTGATTTTTTGGAAAATTCAAATATTAAGGTTGCCATTGGTTGCGCCGTAAGATATATAATTACCGCGCTTTTAACCTTTTTTATTTATCTTTCGGTAACCGTTGTTTTTGTTGGACTCTTCACAAATAATGTTGGTTATACCGTTTATAGAATTGATGATGGTAAAACAACCGAGCTTTACAGATATTATTATGTTGATGGGGAAGATACCCTTTATGCAGAATATGAGGCTCAGGGATTAGAACTCCAAAAGGTAAACACCAGGGAAGGCTTATCAGGAAAGCCAAAGTTTTTTCAGGATGCTATTACTCAGGTTTTAGGAATTGTGATTCTTTTTGGGTTTATCAATAATTCACTTTATAAATTAGGCGAAGCCGATAGAAATTTAGTTTTAACAGGTAATGCTGCCGAGGATAAATTTAGGGGACTTAAAATTGGCTTGTTAGCCAATTTACCCATCTATTTAAGCTATGTGGTTTTCCTAATTGCAAAGGCGGGAATCATAAAGGGTGGATGGTATGCTCTTTTCAGATTCCTGAATTTCCCTCAATTTGCCTTAATTAATGCGCTATATGGTCAAGCAACATCAACCGCCGCCGATATAACGCTTACTAATGCTTTACTTGGTGCATTAACATTTGTTATAATTCCTTTATTTGCAACCATTACCTATATTTTAGGTTACAAGAGAATTAATATTGCTGAAAAAATAGTTTATAAAAAGAAAAAGGTGTAAAAATTAATGGCAGGTTTATTCGGTAGTTTTTTCAATTATGATAAAGAGGGGCCGGGAGTTGAAAAGGATGCCCCTGAAAAAAAAGGTTTTATCATATTTTTTGAAATATTTTTTAAGAATTTTTGGAAATTGGCAGTTTGCTCTATTTGGTTTATTGCTCTTTGCTTTCCGATAATAACTAATGGCCTTGCTTTCGCGGGATTTACCAATGTTACAAGAAATATGTCTTTAGATAGGCATTCTTTCGGTACAAGTGATTTTTTTGATACCGTTAAAAAGAATTGGAAGCAAGCCCTTGCTGCAGGTATAATTAATCTCATTATTTATATGGTGCTTATTGGAGATATTTTGTTTTTCTTTAACTCAATGGAGGGCGCTGTAAGACTTATTGGTCTTGCCGTTGTTGTAACTGTGCTCTTGCTTTTTATTATGATGCAGTTTTATATGTGGACCATTATGATAACATTTAAACTAAAACTTAAACAAATCTATGTAAATAGTTTTAAGTTTGCATTAATCGGTCTTAAAAGGAATGTTTTAATAATTTTTATTATGCTTTTATGCCTAGCTGCAATCTTTGGCTTATTAATGATAAATGTAAATATTATTACCTTGGTTGCAACCTTGCTTTTAGTGTTTGCATTGCCGGGATTTATTTCATTGGCAGTTCAGTTTAACACATTTGAAAACATTAAAAAATATATGATTATTCCTTATTATAACGACCATCCTGATGAAGATTTAGAACTTCGCAGAAGTATGGGTATATTAGAAGAATAAAATGAGAGCCACCGATATTTCGGTGGCTCTTTATATATCAATGGGGCTTATCGGTAATCTGAGGATAGACCATGGCTATCGCCGATATTGCAGGATATCCTAAATTTTGCCCCCTGCAATATTATATGGATTTTTAAGCAATTGGTGATTTGCGAATGAATAAAACGCCTAAAGTATTTCTTCCACAGTGTGAAGAAACGGTGCAACCTGCACGAGTTATAAACACTTCTTTAAAGGGAAGGGCTTTCTTTACTGCATCTACAACGGTATTAACAACCTCATCATCACAACCGGCATGGGTAATAAACACTCTGTCAAGGTCAATGTCTGATTCATTTGTAAGGCGGTCTATAGTATATTCTTTTAGAACATCAATATATTTACCGCGGTATTTCTTCTCAACACCCATCTTTCCGTTTTTAACGGTTATGCAGGGCTTTAGCTTTAAAAGGTTTGCACCAAATGCGGCAACAGCCGAGCATCTGCCACCCTTATGAAGATACTCAAGGGAGTCAATAACAAAAGAAGCATCAATATTATCTGCTAACTTCGTAACGGCTTCAGCAATTTCTTTAGCATCCATTCCTTTTTGAGCCATTTCAGCTGCGGCTATAACCAAAAGACCGCCGCCTGTTGAAAGGTTTTTGGTATCAATAACATAAACATCTTCAAATTCGCTTGCAGCGATTGAACAGTTTTGATATGTTGAAGACATTTCAGAGCTGATTGTGAAATGAATTACTGCATTTCCTTCATTTACATATTTTTCAAAGAAATCGGTAGCCGCAGGAATGTTAACGGCTGAGGTTTTGGGTAATTCGCCGGTTTTTGAATGATAATCATAAATAAAGTCGGCATCGATATCAACGCCATCGGTGTAGGTTTTATCTCCTAAGGTTACTAAAAGGGGGAGAATGCCAATGTTATATCTTTCAATTAATTCGCGGTTTAAATCGGTTGTGCTATCCGATGTGATAGCAATTTTTTTATTACTCATAAATTAGACCTCCAAAAAATCTAAAATTATTATAACACAAATTTATTCATATAACAAGTTTTTATTTTATTTGACAAAAACCGCGTTATATAATAAAATAGATATGATAGTTAAATTTATTCAAAGGTGATTAAATGGATTGGACCGAACTTAAAATAACGGTTAAAAATAAGGATACCGAAACTGCAACAAATATTTGTAATATGGTGTTGCGTTCGGGTGTTTATGTGGAAGATTATTCCGATTTGGAAGAGTCTTCATGGGAAATTGCTCATATTGATTTAATTGATGAGGAATTAACCGCAAAGGATAGAACAATTTCGGTTATCCATCTTTATTTTTCCGAAGAGGATAATATTGCCGAAGCGCTTTCTTTTTTAGAGCCAACGCTAAAAAATGCTAATATTGATTATAGTGTTGATAAATCAGCAATAAATGAAACCGATTGGGCGGATAATTGGAAGAAATATTTTAAGGTGACGGAAATAGGAAAACGCCTCGTTATTTGTCCTAGTTGGGAAGAATATAAAAATACCGAAAATAAAGCTGTTTTGAAAATCGACCCCGGTGCCGCTTTTGGAACAGGCACACATGCGACAACTTCGCTTTGTCTTGAACTTTTAGAAAAATATACTAAAAATGATGCAACCGTTTTGGATATAGGTTGCGGCAGCGGAATTCTCAGCATCGCAGCATGTCTTTTAGGCGCAAAAAAAGCCGATGGCGTTGATATCGATGCCACAAGTGTAAGGGTTGCAAAAGAAAATGCCGAGATTAATTTAGTTGATAACAAATCTAACTTTATTGAGGGAGATTTGGCTGAGAAAATAACCGATAGATATGATATAGTTTGTGCTAATATCGTTGCGGATATTATTATGAAACTCAATCTAAATATTAGAAATTATATGAATAAAGATGCGGTTTATATTACATCAGGTATCATTGATATTAGAGTGGATGAGGTTCGCCAATCATTTAAAGAAAACGGTCTTAGGATTATTGATGAATATAAGCGCGAAAATTGGTATGCATTTGCATTGAAGGAAGATATTGATGCTTGAATTTGAAGAACTTAAATTAAAACTTCAAGGTTATAAAAATGATATTGAAGAGCTTAGCGAAGCTATTGATTATAAAAAAATTGTTAATGATATAGAAAAACTCGAGGCCGAAGCTGCTAAGGATGGTTTTTGGGACGACCTTGAAAATTCTCAAAGCATTTTGCAGCGAACTAGTAAGTTAAAATCCCGAAAGAAAGCTTTTGATGATTTAAAAACTGCTTATGATGATGCTTTAACGCTTGCAGACCTTGCCGATGAGGCGGAGGATTTAAGCTTACTTAGTGAGGTTGAAGAACTCATTAATTCCTTTGTCAATAATCTTGAAGCGCAAAAACTAGAAACCTTGCTTTCGGGCGAGTATGATGGCAATAATGCGATTTTAACATTCCATGCGGGAGCCGGAGGCACCGAAGCTCAGGATTGGAATGAAATGTTGGTAAGAATGTATACCCGCTGGGGCGAACGCCATAACTTTAAGGTTAAAATGCTTGATTTTCTTGATGGCGAAGAAGCAGGTCTTAAAAGCGCGGTTTTACTTATTGAGGGTGAAAATGCCTATGGCTATATGAAGAGTGAATCGGGTGTTCACCGCTTGGTGAGGGTTTCTCCATTTGATTCTTCAGGAAGAAGACACACATCCTTTGCTTCGATTGAGGTTATGCCTGAAATTACCGAAGATACGGCCGTTGAAATTAGGGATGAAGACCTAAAGGTTGATACCTATCGTTCAGGTGGAGCAGGCGGTCAGCATGTTAATAAAACCGAGTCTGCAATTAGAATCACGCATATACCAACAGGTATTGTTGTTGCCTGTCAAAATGAGAGAAGTCAGCATCAAAATAGGGAAGTTGCTATGAAGATGCTTAAGTCTAAACTCATTGAGATTAAGGAACGAGAACATCTTGATAAAATAGAAGATATTAAAGGTGTTCAAAAGGAAATAGCTTGGGGCTCCCAAATTCGTTCTTATGTCTTTATGCCATATACTTTGGTTAAAGACCATAGAACCTCTTTTGAATCGGGAAATGTATCGGCTGTTATGGATGGCGATATCGATGGCTTTATTAATGCGTATTTAAAATCTGTTTCATTAGGGCAGTTAGATAAATAAATTTAAGGAGAGTATTATGAAAAAGATTATTTGTTTAGGTTTAGTTGCACTTTTATGCATTTCACTTGTTGGTTGTGGCAAAGCAAAACGCGAGATGTTCAATGTTAAATTGGAGGATTATGTAACTCTATCGGATTATCAGTCGATGGAAGTTGATAAATCTTCAACCGATTTCAAAAATTATTATGATAGTATTTATGAAAACTTTATTTCAAATGCAGGCGCTTATGACCAGATAAAAGAGGGTAAGGTTAAGGATGGCGACACCGTTAATATTGACTACGAAGGCAAGAAAGACGGCAAAGCCTTTGATGGCGGAACAGCAAAGGGTCAAAATCTTGTTATTGGTTCAAAATCATTTATAGATGGTTTTGAATCCGGACTTATCGGTAAAGAAATCGGTAAAACTGTGGATTTAAAACTTACATTCCCTAAAGATTACGGCGAGAAAGATTTAGCCGGTCAGAAGGTAGTTTTCACCGTTAAAATCAATTATGTTCAGAAGTTGCCCGAAAAGAATGATGAAACTGCCAAAAAACTTGGTTTAGAAAATAAAGATGCTTTACTTAAAAAGCTTGATGAGAATGCAGCCAAAAATTGCATCGCTCAAGAGGTAATAAAGAATTCATCGGTTAAAAAGTATTCCGATAAGGATAAGAAATATTACGATGAAAGATATGATAAATACATATCTGATGCTCAGGCTTATACCAATCAGTATAATGCACAATATGGTACTAATATTTCACTCGATGAAATGCTTTACTATAGCGTTGGTGGTACAGCGAGTGATATTAAGACTAATTTCACTAAAGAAATGGAATCTTATATGATTCTATATGCCATCCTTGATAAAGAAGGCTTAGTTGTTGATTCAACAAAAATAGATGCTACAGTAAAATCAATGGTTAATTCAAGCACTTCTGAGGCTCAGGTTAGAGAAAACTATGATAATCAGACCCTTGAAATGATTACCGTTGAAAATATGGTTATTGACCATCTCCTTGAAAATGTTGTTAAGGTTAAATAGTTTTAAATTAGAGTTTAGAAATAAGGCGGAAGTTTTAGATGATGCTCTTTCTTATAACTTCCCCGAAATTCTTCAAAAAAGGTTTGAGAAAATTTCTAATCAATCAGCGAAAGAACTTTCAATTTCTGCCTACTTTCTTTTAGCAAGGTTACTAGAAGAAAATAACGCTAATCTTGAGGCTTTGAGTTTTTCCGAAAATGGTAAGCCTTTATTAAAAAATGGGTTATACATAAGTATTTCTCATTCGGGTGAGTGCGTTTGTGCGGCAATCTCTAAAAAACCAATTGGAATTGATATTGAAAATATTAGAGATTTTGATTTAAAAATACTAAATCGTTTTTTTACCGAAAGAGAAAAAAGGTATATTCTAAGAGGGGATATAAATGAAAGGTTTTTCACTCTTTGGACTATCAAAGAAGCAATAATAAAACTTGAGGGTAAGAAATTGGCAAGTATGAAGGAAATCAAACCTTTGATTTTATTTAACAAGATATTTTACAGGAAGTGTAAAATTCTTTCTAGAACCTATGAAAATTATCGAATTTCAATAGCTTTAAATGAAAAAACAGGGATTTAAGCCCTGTTTTTTCTTTTTTTTAAAAAAAGGTCTTGACTATTTTGAAAATATGGAATATAATACTAAAATATCAATGATGGGATAATATGCACCATTGTGGCCATTTTTTAATAAAACGCGTCAAAAATAGTGCTATTTTCTTATCTGATTCAGGTGCAGGGCGGACCCCCTGCAGAAAATTAGAGGAGTGATTATTAACCGATGGAAACAAAAATGGTTAAGCCTGTTAAAGTAGGTAAAAACACTCGTATGAGTTTCTCGAAAATCAATGAAGTTATTGATATGCCAAACCTCATTGAAATTCAAAAAGATTCATACAAATGGTTTATCGAGAAAGGTATTAAAGAGGTATTAAGTGAAGTAGCCGATATTACCGACTACACCGATACCTTAGAGTTGCGCTTTGTTGATTACAACTTTGATGCAAAACCTAAATACGATATCCAGGAGTGTAAAGCAAGGGATACCACATACGCTGCCCCTCTTCGCGTAACTGCCCGTCTTATAAATAATGAGACAGGGGAGATTAAGGAAAGCGAAGTATTTATGGGTGATTTCCCGCTTATGACCGAGTCGGGTACATTCGTAATTAATGGTGCAGAACGTGCTATTGTATCTCAGCTTGTTCGTTCTCCGGGTGTGTATTTTGATGACCAGGATATCGATACTAAAACAGGTAAAGTTCTTTTCAGCTCTACTATTATTCCTAATCGTGGTGCTTGGATTGAATATAAACTTTCTACAAATGATGTTATTTCGGTTAGCATCGATAAAAACAGAAAATTACCTGTTACTACATTCTTACGCGCTTTAGGTTCTCTTAATGAATACTTACCAATTTTGGAAGATCGTCTTGAAGAGGAACTTCAGAATAATAATCGCCATAACATTAAACAAACCCGCAAGGATATTCAGAATTGCAAGCAGTTCCTTTTGGGCTTTGATAAGTTCTTAAACAATAATGCAGAAATTGCAGAGATTGTTGGAGCTAATTCTCTTTTGGATAGCACATTTATGGTAGATGATGCTAAGACAAGCGCTCAGGCAATGATTGAAGTTTATAAGAAACTTCGCCCCAATGAGCCTGTTGGCTTTGAGGGCGCAGCAGCTTATCTTCTCCAACTTCTTGCCGATGCCAACCGTTATGATATTTCAAGAGTTGGCCGCTTTAAATATAATAAGAAGTTAGGTCTTGAAGGAAGAGTTAAGGGTAAGGTGTTATCTCGCCCTGTTTCTGATCCTTTAACCGGCGAAGTTTTAGCAGACGCAGGCGTTACTGTATCGGCTGAGATGGTTGATCTCTTTGAAAAGAAGGGTGTTAGTGAAGTATTCATTAGCCATATGAGCCCTGAAGGCAAAGAGACTGAGGTTAAAATCCTTACTAATAAAACAGTTAATCTTACCGATTTCGTTGAATTATCCGAAGAAGAGTTAGCAGAACTCTTTGAAGCAGGAATTAACGAAAAGGTTAACTTTGAAACCCTTAAGAGTATTCTTGAACAGTATGACTCTCATGAGGATATTTATAATGCACTTCTTGAAAATGTTAACCTCCTTGTTGGTAAACATATCACCATTAATGATATCTTTGCAAGCGTTAACTATTTCTTAGGTCTTAATTACGGTATTGGATGCGCCGATGATATCGACCACTTAGGTAATCGTCGTATCCGTTCAGTTGGTGAACTTTTACAGAACCAGTTCCGTATTGGTATTATCCGTATGGAGCGCGTTGTTAAGGAAAAAATGACCTTGCAGGCACAGGATGTTGATTCCATCACTCCTCAGTCTTTAATCAATATCCGTCCTATTGTTGCTGCTATTAAGGAATTTTTCGGTTCTTCACCGCTTTCTCAGTTTATGGACCAGACTAACCCGCTTTCAGAGCTTACTCATAAGCGCCGTTTATCTGCTCTTGGTCCGGGTGGTCTTTCAAGAGATAGAGCTTCCTTCGAGGTTCGAGACGTTCACTATACCCATTATGGTCGTATGTGTCCGATTGAAACTCCGGAAGGTCCTAATATCGGTCTTATTTCTTATCTTGCAACATTTGCTAAGATTAATGAATATGGCTTTATCGAAACTCCTTTCCGTAAGGTTGATAAAGCAACAGGTAAGGTTTTAGATGAAGTTATCTATGTTACCGCTGATGAAGAAGATGATTATGTAGTAGCTCAGGCTAACGAACCTCTTGATGAGAATGGCAACTTCTTAAATCGCAAGGTTAATGCTCGTTTCCGTGATGAATTCCGCGAAGCTGAAGCATCTGAAGTAGATTTAATGGACGTTTCTCCGAAGATGGTTGTATCGGTTGCTACCGCTATGATTCCCTTCCTTGAAAATGATGATACCAACCGTGCACTCATGGGTTCAAACATGCAGAAGCAGGCAGTTCCGCTTCTTGTAACCGAAAGCCCGATAGTTGCTACCGGTATGGAGTATAAAGCAGCTGTTGACTCAGGTGTTGTTGTTCTCGCTAAGAGAGCAGGTACAGTTGTTTCGGTTGATGCCGATACCATTAAGATTAAGGTTAAGGGCGGCGAAATTGATGAGTATAATCTTATCAAGTTCTTGCGTTCCAACCATGGTACCTGTATTAACCAGAAGCCTATTGTTGAAGTAGGTCAGGAAATTTCCGAAGGCGAAGTTATTGCCGATGGTCCTGCAACCAGCAACGGTGAAATCAGCCTTGGTAGAAATGCCCTTATCGGCTTTATGACCTGGGAAGGTTATAACTACGAGGACGCTGTTTTAATTAACGAAAAACTCGTTAAGGAAGATATGTATACTTCAATTCATATCGAAGAATATGAACTTGAAGCTCGTGATACTAAGCTAGGCCCTGAAGAAATCACTAGAGATATTCCGAACGTAGGTGAGGATGCTCTTAAAGACCTCGATGAGCGTGGTATTATCCGCATTGGTGCAGAGGTTACCGCAGGTGATATTCTTGTTGGTAAGGTAACTCCTAAGGGCGAAACCGAATTAACCGCTGAAGAAAGACTCCTTCGCGCTATCTTCGGTGAAAAGGCAAGAGAAGTTAGAGATACTTCTTTACGTGTTCCGCATGGTGAATATGGTACAATCGTAGATGTTAAGGTATTCTCTCGTGAAAACGCTTCGGAATTAAGCCCGGGTGTAAACCTTGTTGTTCGTTGTTACATTGCTCAGAAGCGTAAGATTTCTGTCGGCGATAAGATGGCTGGTCGCCATGGTAATAAGGGTGTTGTTTCCCGCATTTTACCGAGCGAGGATATGCCATTCTTACCTGATGGTACTCCGCTTGATATCGTTCTTAACCCCTTGGGCGTACCTTCTCGTATGAACATTGGTCAGGTACTTGAAGTTCATTTAGGTTATGCCGCAAAAGCTCTTGGTTGGAAGATTGCCACACCTGTATTCGATGGTGCTCACGAATCTGATATTCGCGAATGCTTCCGTATGGCAGGTATGGATGAAGATGGTAAGGTTCAGCTTTATGATGGTAGAACAGGTGAACCGTTTGATAATAGAGTAACCGTTGGTTATATGTATTATCTCAAGCTCCATCACTTAGTAGATGATAAGATTCACGCTCGTTCAACCGGTCCGTATTCACTTGTAACTCAGCAGCCACTCGGTGGTAAGGCTCAGTTCGGTGGTCAGCGTTTCGGTGAAATGGAAGTTTGGGCACTTGAAGCTTATGGTGCAGCTTATACACTTCAGGAAATCTTAACCGTTAAGTCCGATGACGTTGTTGGCCGTGTTAAGACCTATGAATCTATCGTTAAGGGTCAGAATGTTCCAAAAGCAGGCGTTCCTGAGTCCTTCAAGGTTCTTATCAAAGAACTTCAGTCGTTAGGACTTGATATTAAGGTTCTTGATAAGGATAATGAGGAAATCGACCTTAAGCAGACCTTTGAAGAGGATGAAGAAATCGGCTTAGTTCCCGCAGATTTCTCGGCTGAATTCAAAGAAGAAAATGTTGCAGATGACTTAACCGGTTTTGGTCTACAGGATGAAAACGGGGAAGACATCATTGAAGAAACCGAAGCTGATTATGATGATTACTCAGCTGACGAAAATAACTAAAGGAGGAAAGGCAAATGGAAGGTATTGAATTCGAATCAATTAAAATTGGCCTGGCTTCTCCTGAACAAATCAGAAGTTGGTCATACGGCGAGGTAACCAAGCCGGAAACTATTAACTATAGAACACTTAAACCCGAACCGGGCGGACTTTTCTGCGAAAAAATCTTTGGACCGACTAAGGACTGGGAATGTCATTGCGGCAAGTATAAGAGAATTCGCTATAAAGGCAAGGTGTGTGAACGCTGCGGAGTTGAGGTAACTCGCTCCAAGGTTAGACGTGAGCGTATGGGTTCAATTGAACTCGCCGCTCCCGTATCTCACATTTGGTATTTCAAAACTATTCCGTCTCGTATGGGCTTAGTTCTCGATGTTTCTCCTAAAGCACTTGAGCAGGTACTTTACTTTTCTCAGTATATTGTTACCGATCCCGGTACAACTCCGCTTGAGAAAAAGCAGCTTTTAAATGAAAAGCAGTACCGCGATATGCGCGAGAAATATGAGGATGACTTTAAGGCAGGTATGGGCGCTGAGGCTATCAAGGAACTTCTTTGTGAAATCGACCTTGAAAAGTCCTGTGATGAACTTAGAGCTGAGCTTGAAACTGCGGCAGGCCAAAAGCGTATCCGCATTTCTAAGCGCCTTGAAATTTTGGAAGCATTCCGTGCATCAGGCAACCGTCCTGAATGGATGATTATGGATGTTCTTCCTGTAATTTCTCCTGATTTACGTCCGATGGTTCAGTTGGATGGCGGACGTTTTGCTACAAGCGACTTAAACGACCTTTACAGAAGAGTTATTAACCGTAATAACCGTTTAAAGAGACTTTTAGAGCTTGGAGCACCTGATATTATCGTTAGAAACGAAAAGAGAATGCTTCAGGAAGCAGTTGATGCCCTTATTGATAATGGCAGACGCGGCAAGCCTGTAACAGGACCTAACAATCGTCCTTTAAAATCTCTTTCCGATATGCTTAAAGGTAAGCAGGGTCGTTTCCGTCAGAACCTTCTTGGTAAGCGTGTTGACTATTCAGGTCGTTCGGTTATCGTTGTAGGTCCTGAGCTTAAAATGTATCAGTGCGGTCTTCCTAAGGAAATGGCACTTGAACTCTTCAAGCCCTTCGTTATGAAGCGCCTTGTTGAAACCAAATCTGCTGTTAATATCAAGGCAGCCAGAAAGATGGTTGATAGAGCATCTGCTGAAATTTGGGATGCTTTGGAAACTGTAATTAAAGAGCATCCGGTTCTCTTAAACCGTGCTCCTACACTTCACAGACTCGGTATTCAGGCTTTTGAACCCGTTTTAGTTGAAGGTAAAGCTCTCAAGCTTCATCCGCTTGTATGTACCGCATACAATGCCGACTTCGACGGCGACCAGATGGCTGTTCACGTGCCGCTTTCTGCTGAAGCTCAGGCAGAAGCTCGTTTCTTAATGCTTGCTGCTAATAACCTCTTAAAGCCTTCTGATGGTAAGCCTGTTGCCGTTCCTACTCAGGATATGGTGCTCGGTTCTTACTATTTAACATTAGTTAAGGCTGAGGAACCTGGTACAAATAAGGCATTCCGTGATAAGAACGAAGCTATTATGGCTTATAATGATGGCGTTGTTGGTCTTCATGCTCCTATCCGCGTACGTGTTGAGAAGGATGGAATCAGCAAGCTTATCTGGTGTACAGTTGGTTTCTTAATCTTCAACGAATCCATTCCTCAGGATTTAGGATTTGTTAATCGTAATGATGAAAAGCATGCTCTCGACCTTGAATGGTGCTTCTCACTTGCTGATGAAAGCAAGAATTTTGTTGAAAGCAATGCTGATATCATTCAGAACAAGGTTGGTAAGAAACAACTTGGAAAAATTATCGACCGCTGCATTATTAAGCATGGAACAAGCCGTTCCGCTATTGTTCTTGATAATGTTAAGGCTACAGGCTTTAAGTATTCAACAAAGGGTGCTGTAACCGTAGCTGTAGTTGATGCAGTAATTCCTGAACTTAAAAAGCAGATTATTGAAGAGGCTGAAAAGCAGATAGATAATGTAAGCAAGAAGTATAAGCGCGGTCTTATCAGTAATGAAGAGCGTAGCGAACTTGTTATTAAGATTTGGAACCAGGCTACCGAAGATGTTGCCGATGCACTTAAGGGCAACCTTGATGAATTTAACCCCATTTATATGATGGCTGATTCAGGTGCCCGTGGTTCTATGAGCCAGATTCGTCAGCTTGCAGGTATGCGCGGACTTATTGCAAATACCGCAGGTAAGGTTATCGAAATTCCGATTCGTGCTAACTATCGTGAAGGACTAAACGTACTTGAGTACTTT
Organism: Acutalibacteraceae bacterium; assembly: GCA_045656145.1. GTDB lineage: Bacteria > Bacillota > Clostridia > Oscillospirales > Acutalibacteraceae > SIG565. Next base: position 1,805 of record JAZOQP010000038.1, on the reverse strand, counting down.
ATTTCTTCTCGTGGTGCTCGTAAGGGACTTGCAGATACCGCTTTACGTACCGCTGACTCGGGTTATCTTACCCGTCGTCTTGTTGACGTTTCTCAAGATGTTATTATTTGTGATGACGATTGCGGAACTGTTCAGGGTCTTGAAGTTTCGGCTATTAAAGATGGTAACCATGTTCTTGAAACTCTTGAAGAGCGTCTCGTTGGCAGATACTTGCTTGAGAACTTTGTTGATGAAGCTACAGGTGAGGTTCTTGTAACAAACGACCACATGATGACCGAAGAAGAGGCCAAGCTAATTGTTAACACAGGTGTCAAATCCGTTACAATTCGCTCAATTCTTACATGTCGTGCACATCATGGCGTATGTAAAAAGTGTTATGGCTCCAACCTTGCAACAGGCAAACCCGTTACTAAGGGCGAAGCCGTTGGTATCGTTGCAGCTCAGTCTATCGGTGAACCCGGTACACAGCTTACAATGCGTACCTTCCACACGGGTGGTATCGCTAGTACCGAGGATATTACCCAGGGTCTACCTCGTGTTGAAGAACTCTTTGAAGCACGTAGACCTAAGCGTTGCGGTGTTATTGCTAAAATTAGCGGTGAAATCCGTATCGCAGAAGAGAAGAAGAGCAATGTGATTATTATTACAAACTCCGAAACTCTTCAGGAAGAAAAAATCATTATTCCTTATGGCGTGCGTCCGCTAGTTGCAACAGGTGATGTTGTTGCCGCCGGCGATATGTTAATTCCGGGTGCTAAGGCTCCTCAGGATATCTTAGAAGCTCAGGGTCCGCAGGCTGTTCAGGAATATATTATTGCTGAAATTCAGAATGCTTATCGTACTCAAGGTGTTGATATCAATGATAAACACATTGAGGTTATCATCCGCCAGATGATGAGACAGTACAAGATTACCGATCCTGGTACAACTGAACTCATCGAAGGTAAGGATTATGAGCTCGAGAGAATTGAAACCGAAAATGATGCTATTATTAAACGCATTGAGGCAGGGGAAGAGGGACTTAAACCCGCTGAATATAGAGCAACATTGCTCGGTATTACCAAAGCTTCCTTGGCTACAGGTTCATTCCTTTCAGCAGCTTCCTTCCAGGAGACCACCAAGGTTCTTACCGATGCCGCTATTGAAGGCAAGGTTGACCCGTTATTTGGTCTTAAGGAAAATGTTATTATCGGTAACCTTGTTCCTGCAGGTACAGGTATGAGGGTAAGAGAACTCAGCCACGCTGTTAAAAACGATTTTGTAGCTGAAAACGCTGAAATTCCGGTAGTAGAAGAATAATTTTTTAAATAACACCAATTTTTGCTATTGACAAAGGCAAGAATTGGTGTTATTATATTTTAGTATGTGGGATTATGCGCCCATATAACTTTTAGTGTAAGGAGGTGCGATATGCCAACCTTTAACCAGTTAGTTCGTAGCGGACGTGAAACTGTAGAGAAGAAAGCTAAGGCTCCGGCTTTGCTCAAGGGTTATAACTCAATGAAGCGCCAGCCTACTGATAATGATTCTCCACAGAAGAGAGGAGTTTGCACAGCTGTAAAAACTTCTACCCCGAAGAAGCCTAACTCAGCACTTCGTAAGATTGCCAGAGTTCGTCTTTCAAACGGCATTGAGGTTTCTGCTTATATTCCCGGTATCGGTCATAACTTGCAGGAACACAGCGTTGTTTTAATTCGTGGCGGACGTGTTAAGGACTTGCCCGGTGTGCGTTATCACATTATTAGAGGTACTCTTGATACTCAAGGCGTTGCTAAGAGAATGCAGAGTCGTTCTAAGTACGGTGC
>JAZOQP010000037.1:0-87825 GCA_045656145.1 Acutalibacteraceae bacterium | reverse complement strand
GCAGGCCGTGAGGCTGCTATCCGTGCATTACAGTCAGCAGGACTTGAAGTTACTATGATTAAAGACGTAACTCCTATCCCGCACAACGGTTGCCGTCCTCCGAAGAGAAGACGCGTGTAACCGAATAAAATGGAGGTATAGAGAATGGCTAGATATACTGGAGCAGTATGCAAGCTTTGCCGCAGAGAAGGTCAGAAACTTTTCTTAAAGGGCGAGCGTTGCTATTCAGATAAGTGTTCTGTTGGTATCCGTGCTTATGCGCCGGGTCAACACGGACAGGGCCGTAAAAAATCTTCAGAATATGGTATTCAGCTTCGTGCTAAGCAGAGAGCCAGAAGATTTTACGGTGTACAGGAGGCTCAGTTCCATCACTATTTCGAAATAGCTGAGAGAAAACAGGGAATCACAGGTGAAAACCTTTTACAGATTCTTGAGAGCCGTCTTGACAATGTTGTTTACAGAGCAGGTTTTGCTTCATCTCGTGCAGAAGCTAGACAGCTTGTTGGTCATGGTCATTTTGAGGTTAATGGCAAGCGTGTAGATATCGCTTCTTACCTTTTAAAGGCTGGCGAAACAGTTGCTATCTGCGAGAAGAGCAAGGCAAGCGAGAAATTCAAGGCTGTTATCGAGGCTAATGGTTCTAAACCCACTCCTGAGTGGCTTGATGTTGATAAAACTGCCCTCTCAGTAAAGGTTGTAAACCTTCCCACTCGTGAGCAGATTGAAGCTCCCGTTGAAGAACAGCTTATCGTTGAATTCTATTCTAAGTAATAAAATTCTAATCATTTGGTATTTGCCGCACAGAATACTGAATTTAAAATTTACTTGTGCGGAGAAATGGAGCTTTTAAATGATAGAGATTGAAAAGCCCAGAATTGAAACGCTGGAATTATCAGAAGATGGCACCTATGGTAAATTCGTGATGGAACCCCTTGAGCGCGGTTATGCTATTACCCTTGGTAACAGCATGCGCAGAGTTCTTTTATCAACACTTCCGGGTGTTGCTGTAACAACCATCAAAATTGATGGCGTTGTTCATGAATTCACAACCATTCCCGGTGTTAAAGAAGATGTAACTGAAATAGTTCTTAATATTAAAGGCCTTATTGCTAAGCTTCATAGCGAAGAAACAAAAACTGTTTATATTGAAGCTGAGGGTCCCTGTACCGTTACAGGTGCCGATATTAAGGCTGACAGCGAGGTAGAGATTCTCAACCCCGAGCTTCACATTGCAACTCTTGATAAGGGTGCAAAGCTCAATATGGAAATGACTCTTGACCGCGGCAGAGGTTATGTTCCTTCAGAACTTAACAAGCCTGCTCAGTCGGTTATTGGTGTAATTCCGGTTGACTCTATTTTCACACCTGTATTAAAGGCTAACTTCACAGTTGATAATACCCGTGTAGGTCAGGTTACCGATAAAGGTAAGCTTACATTAGAGGTATGGACAGACGGTTCTATTAAAGCTAATGAAGCCGTTTCTATGTCCGCAAAGATTCTCATTGAGCATTTCGAATTATTCCTTAACCTTTCTGAAAATGCTGCTGAAACCGGAAGCTTTATGGCTGAAAAGGGTAGCAGTGATAAGGAAAAGGTTCTCGATATGACGATTGAGGAGCTCGATTTATCTGTTCGTAGCTTTAACTGCTTAAAGCGCGCAGGAATCAATACGGTTGAAGACCTTATCGAAAAGTCCGAAGAGGATATGATGAAGGTTAGAAACCTTGGCCGCAAGTCTTTAGAAGAAGTTATTGCTAAACTTGATTCGTTTGGCTTTACACTTAAGAAAGAAGACGAATAAGCCCTAACACACTTAAAAAGGAGTGAGTATAATGCCAGGTACAAGAAAACTTGGAAGAACCAGCGATCACAGAACCGCAATGCTCAGAGCTATGGTTACTTTCCTTTTTGAAAACGGAAAAATCGAAACCACAGTTACTCGCGCTAAAGAGGTTCGTTCGATGGCAGAGAAATATATCACACTCGCAAAGGATAATAGCCTTCATAGTAAGCGTCAGGCTTTAGCTTTCATTACTAAGGAAGATGTTGTAAAGAAGCTTTACAATGATATCGCTCCTAAGTATGCCGATAAAAACGGTGGCTACTGCCGTATTACTAAAACCGGTCCTCGCAGAGGCGATGCCGCAGAAATGGCAATTATCGAGTTAATCTAATTTCTCATAATTAAAACTTTTGGTCCTCACATTGCAAGTCTGAAAACAGCCTTATGATGTGGGGACTAAATCAATAAAAAAGACCTTACCGAGCGGTAAGGTCTTTTTTTATTGATAAGTAAAAGGTAAGGAGTAAGGGGCTTTTAAATTAAATCAATTACCTCAACAGCACCCGTTCTGCCATAGATAGAAGGGTCAACTAAAATGGTATAGCCTCTACCATTGCCTGTTGTCCATTCGGTTAGGTGGCGGCGGGGTAGTCCGCATGCGGCAAGAAAAGTCATAATTGTTCCGCCGTGCATAATAACGGCGCTTCTGTAAACGCCTTTTTCCATCATATCGCGGATAATTTCGTTAATGCCAAGCGCAATTCGTTTTGCAAATTCAGCGTTATCCTCACCGTTTGGTGTACAGGTAGCTTTGCCGGAAGTCCATTTAAGATATGCGGGGTCGATTTCAAGTTCGTGCGCGGTTTTACCTTCAAAATCGCCAAAATCATACTCCTTTAGATTTTCAATAATGGTAATTTCATTGTCGGGGAATAAAATTTTTGCGGTTTGGCGGCAACGAAGCATAGGACTAGAATAAAGAAGCGGAACATTCGGATATTCAATAGTTTCTTTTAGCATTTGAAGTTCTTTTATTCCTTCGGGTGCAACGGGTAGGTCGGTGCGGCCAATATATTGCCCTTTAATATTGCCATCGGTAAGGCCATGGCGGATTAAATGAATTTTATAAGTTCTCATAATTAAAGTTCCTCTAAAAAATAGTTTATAACGGTGTTTGAAACAAGCATTCCGTTATCGGTAAGGCTTATTGTGTTATCTATTATATCACAAAGACCTGCCTCTTGCAATTTTTTTGCTTTAGCAAAAACACTCTCAGATAAATTTTCGCCAAATCTATCTTTAAACTGTGAATTTCTGAGCCCTTTTTTAAGGCGAAGAGATAGCATTAAATATTCCTGCATATCCCCACCTTCACCATCGGGGATGGGGAGGGCGCCATTTATATATTCGTTAATATCATTTTTATAAAAAAACCGTTTTCCGTTATAAAAAGAGTGGGCGGATGGGCCAAAGCCTAAATATTCCTTGCATTCCCAATAGGAAGAGTTATGCCGAGATTCATAGTTTTCCAAGGAAAAGTTTGAAATTTCATAATGGTTATATCTATTTTTCCTTAGTTTTTCGCAAAGAAATAGATATTGCTCGCAAACATCATCTTCGCTTGGAAAATTATAATCAGCCTTTGCTTTTTCTAGTGGCGTGCCCTCTTCAAGCTTTAAAATATAAGCCGAAATATGATTGGGCTTTTGCGACAATACGAAATCTATGCTTTTATTAAGGGAGTTAATATTGCTATAGGGTAGCCCCAACATTAAATCAAGCGAAATATTGTCTATTCCGTTCTCTCTTAATATGCGAATAGCATTCTCTACATCCTCGTTTGTATGCCTTCTGTTAAGGATTTTAAGTTCATCTTCATTAGCAGACTGAATACCTAACGAAAAACGATTACAGCCGCTTTTCCTTAGCATAGGCGCAAGGGTGGAATAATCATCGGCAGGGTTACCCTCAACAGTTATTTCGGCATTCTCCAAAACAAAAAAGTTTTTATTAACGGCGCTTAGCACCGCGCAAAGTCTTTCACCGCCAAATGCAGTAGGTGTTCCTCCACCTATATAAATCGAAGAAATGGGGCGAGAAATCTCCGCGCCCCATTTTTCTAAGTCAGATATAAGTTTTTTGCAATAATCATTCTTAAGTTTTTCTGAAAAAACAGCCGAATAAAAATTGCAATAACTGCATTTTGTTTTGCAAAACGGTATATGTATATAAATACCGAGATTAGTCAAGGATGATACCTGTGCAGCTACCGGGAATTGCAGCAGCGTTAGCCTCATCAGTATCAAGGTGCATAGCAAGAGCATAAGAATCGCTTACACGTGCTACAACATCATTGAACACAAGAGCTCTGCCTTCGGTAGGAATCTTAACCGATACAATCTGCTTATCTGTAATGCCGTATTTCTCGCCATCAGCCTTGGTCATATGGATATGACGCTTTGCTGCAATAACGCCTTCGGTGAGTTCTACTTCGCCGCAAGGACCAACTAATTTACAAGCGCCGCTATCCTTAGTGTCGCCGGATTCACGAATGGGAGCCTTAACACCGATAGAGCGAGCATCTGTTAAAGAAAGTTCAACCTGAGTAGCAGGTCTGCAGGGGCCTAAGATAGATACGCCTGCAAGTTCCTTTTTAGGACCAACAACGGTTACACGCTCTTCGCAAGCAAACTGACCGGGCTGAGATAAATCTTTCTTAGGGGTTAATTTGTAACCCTTGCCGAAAAGAACCTCAAGGTCGGCTTCGGAAACGTGCACGTGGCGAGCCGAAATTTCAACTAAAACTGTTTTTTCCATAATTCATTCTCCTTTTTGTTTTTTATATATTTATTATACTACATTTTTTAAAAAATTCAATAGTAAACAAAACAAAAACCGAGGCAAAAGCCTCGGTTTAAATTATGTACTGAAATTATTCAGCAGCAATAGCCTCTACAGGACAACCTGAAGCACAAGCGCCACAGTCGATACAAGCATCAGCATCAATAACGAATTTATCTTCGCCTTCAGAAATAGCTTCAACAGGGCAGTTAGCTGCGCAAGCACCGCAGTTGATGCATTCATCAGAAATTTTGTAAGCCATTCAACACACCTCCCAAAAATAAGTGTGGTCATCCCACTAAGTTAATTGTAACAAGTAATGCCTAAAAAATCAAGTATTATTTTTCGGTTTGTTCGGGTTGTTTTTTCTTTTTGCCGCGAGAGAGAATCTGAACATCTCGGCGGTTTAGTTTAACAGGGAATTCGGTATCCTCGAATTTTACCATAATATTACCTGTGATTAAATTAACATCGGTAACGGTTCCAACCTTACCTGTGGATGATTTAACGGTTGAATTAACACCGGGTGTTATTGAGATTAAATGCTCATAAGCATCCTGCTCATATTTTAGGCAACACATAAGTCTGCCGCAGGAGCCTGAAATTTTAGTAGGATTAAGGGAAAGACCCTGCTCCTTAGCCATCTTGATAGAAACAGGTTGGAAATCACTTAAAAATCTTGAACAGCAAAAAGGCTGACCGCATAGGCCTATTCCACCGAGCATTTTTGCTTCATCTCGAACACCAATTTGCCTTAGTTCAATTCTTGTGTGGAATTTAGCGGCAAGGTCCTTAACGAGTTCTCTAAAGTCAACTCTGCCTTCTGAAGTGAAATAGAAAATAATTTTGCTTGAATCAAAGGAGTATTCAACCCTTGTTAAATCCATTTCAAGCTTATGAGCTTCTATTAATTTTAGGCATTCTTTGAAGGCCTCATCCTCTTTTTTTCGGTTGTTTTGAAGGCGGTTTATATCCTTTTCATCGGCCTTCCTTATAACCTTTTTTAGCGGAAAAGTAATTTTACTGTCAGGCACCGAATGGTTACCTTTATATACAAGACCACACTCAATTCCGCGCGAAGTTTCAACAACGGCATAGTCGCCATCATTTAAAGAAATATCTTCGGGGTTGAAATAATAGATTCTGCCATCTTGTTTAAATTTTATGGAAACGACCTGTGTCATAATTTCCTCCTATTGTAGATTTAGTTTTGAAACGAGAAGCGTGAAGAATAGCGGTAAATTAACATTGAATGGTAACAACTCTTCAAGTTCGCTTATAGTTTCGTACATTTCTAAAAGCTTACCGGAAAGGGTAGGGAAGCGGAGATTAAGCCTTACCTTTTCGGCGGTTAATATTTTAAGTTCGCTTATGAATTCCGCGGTTTTAATGCGGTCTTTTTCGAGTGGTTTTAAAAGAAGAAGCAGGTTAATTTCTGATTCACTTTCTAAAAGTGAATCTAAAAACTTTTCGGCAAGCATAGCCTTTTCGGTTTTCTTTTTATTTAAAAGAGCCGCCGCCTTGCCTATATTATTATGAGTGATTTGAAGAGCATTTTTTATTTCTTCTTCACTTTTTTTGGAAACAGTTTTTAAATATTCAAGTGCTTCAGTCTCTTGCGGCGGAAACAGGGAAAAGGTAACGCAGCGGGAAATGATTGTTTCTAAAAGGCGGGAAGATGATACGCAAATCAAAATAAAGAGAATATCTTGAGGTGGCTCTTCTATTACCTTTAAGAGAGCATTTTGAGAATTTTCGCTTAAGGAATCCGCTTTATCAATTATAAAAACCTTTTTGCCGCCCCTGTGAGCCTTGACAAAAGCATTTGCCCTGATTTTTCTTATCTGCTCAACGCTGAGAGATTTTTTCTTATCTTCGGGGGTAAAAAACTCAATATCGGGGTGGTTGCTGCTGCTTGCGAGTCGGCAATCGGTACACTCTTCACAAGGCTTATTATTTCCTTTGCAAAGAGAAGCCTTGGCTAAAAGCAAAGAAAGGGTGTGCTTGCCCGTTCCCTCATCGCCCTCGATAATAACGGCGTGGGGGAGAGCATTGCTTTTAAGCAAATTATCAATAGAATCCTGCACCCTTCTGTTGCCTGCAAGGCAGTTTATCATAAAACAAATCCAACCTTTTTCATTACTTTGCCGAGAGTTCTTCTTGCAGTGTAACCTGCCTTTTCGGCACCGTTTTTATAAATATCTTCAAGTTGCTTTTTATCCGAAATAAAGGTTTCATATTTTTCCTTTATGGGAGCTAGCTCTTCGGCGACGGCTTCGCCAACAGCCAATTTAAAGTCGCCATAGCCACGGCCTTCAAACTCGTTTGTTATTTCTTCGGCAGTTTTGCCTGTTATTGCCGAATAAATAGTGATAAGGTTATTAATTCCAAGCTTGTTTTCGCCAATGCAAACCTTTGCTTCACTATCGGTTACAGCGCGCTTGAATTTTCTCATAATATCATCTTTGCTATCAAGAATAGCAACCCAGGAATTGATGTTTTCATCCGATTTAGACATTTTTTTGCTCGGGTCCTGAAGCGACATAACGCGGGCTCCTGTTTTTGCAATATAAGGCTCGGGAATTGTGAAAACATCGCCATAAACTCCGTTAAAGCGGGTGGCTATATCGCGGGCGATTTCAAGGTGCTGCTTCTGGTCTGCGCCTACGGGCACTAAATCGGGTTTATATAGAAGAATATCTGCCGCCATAAGAACGGGATAGGTGAAAAGACCTGCGTTTACATTGTCGGCATGCTTTAGTGATTTTTCCTTAAACTGAGTCATACGGGATAACTCGCCAAACTGTGTATAGCAAGAAAGAATCCAAGAAAGCTGGGAGTGAGCAGCAACGTGAGACTGAATAAATAATGTGTTCTTTTCCGGATCAATGCCGAGAGCTAAAAGAAGAGCCGCTGTTGAATAAATTTGAGCGCGAAGCTTGGCGGGTTCCTGACGAACGGTTATAGCATGGAGGTCAGCAACCGCAAAGGTACAGTCAAACTCCTCCACCATATTTTTCCAATTTTTAAGCGCACCCAAATAGTTTCCGAGGGTAAGCATACCGCTCGGCTGAATGCAACTTAAAACCTTTTTCTTTTCGTTTTCCATATATTTCATCCTTTCGGAATATATTATCTATATTATTTTAACATAAAATGTCCATTTCGGCAAGAACTAATTAATTTAATTATTTATTATTAAATATTTATATTACTTTCCTTGTAAAATGCTTAAAAAAGTGATATAATTAATTATTAAATAGTAAAATGGGGGGAATAGTATGGCTTATAAGAAGTGGATTGTATCTTCTGCTGATAAGGAAAGGGCATCTGAACTTGCAGAGATTTGCGATGTTGACCCGTTTTTAGCTCTTATTGCGCTTTCCCGCGGATACGAAACTCCCGAAGACCTTGAGATGTTTTTAAGTGAAGAGCCAATACTTTCTTCTCAGTATGAATTGCCTGATATAGAAAAGGCGGCAGAGGTTATAAATGAAGCGATAGAAAAGGGAAGCAAAATTGCAGTTTTCGGAGATTATGATTGCGATGGCATTACCTCAACCGTGCTTTTTTATTCCTATCTTAAAAAACGAAACGCAAATGTTATTTATTATTTGCCTGACCGCTTTTCTGATGGTTATGGTATGAATAGTAACGCCATTGATTATTTAAAGGGCGAGGGAGTAGAGCTTATTATCACGGTTGATAATGGTATTTCAGCTGTAGATGAAGTTGAGTATGCAAAAGGGTTGGGCATTGGTACAGTTGTAACCGACCATCATATTCCACCTGAGGTGTTACCCGATGCTTTAGCGGTTGTAGACCCGCATTTGAAAAACAGCGCTTGCACCTTTAAGGAAATAAGTGGAGTTTTGGTGGCATTCAAGGTGGTTTGCGCTGTAGAAAACTGTGAGCCCGAGGAGCTCCTTTATGAGTATGCTGATTTGCTTTGCATTGGTCTTGTTGCTGATGTTATGCCCTTAAGGGAGGAAAACCGATGCATTGTTAAAGAGGGCGTAAAGGCAATTAACAACACAAAGAAAATGGGGCTTATTGCTCTTTTAAATTCTGCCGGTATTGGCAGAGGTAAAGTAACTGCGGGGAATATTGCCTTTGGTATTTGTCCGCGCCTTAATGCTGCAGGAAGAATGGATTCGCCTTTGCCTGCCGCAGAGCTACTGCTTTGCGATGATTTTAACCGCGCTAATGAATTAGCGGCATTGATAGAGGAGCAAAATCGCGCTCGTCAATCTATGGAACAACAAGTTGTAAGCGAAGCTTGTGCTCAAATCGAGGAAAATGGTTATCAATATGAAAAGGTTATTGTAGCATCAGGCGAAAATTGGCATCCGGGTGTGCTTGGTATTGCGGCGGCCAGAATAACCGAAAAATATGGAAAGCCCACAATCCTTTTAAATGAGGATGGCGATTTAGCCTCGGGCTCGGGAAGAAGTATTAACGGCTTTTCTCTTCACGATGCGCTCAAAGCGGTTGAGGATTTACTTTTAAAATACGGTGGCCATCAATTAGCCGCAGGACTTACCCTTAAAAAAGACGATGTTGCAGCTTTAAGAAAAGCAATTAATGAATATGCGGATTCTTTGCCGCCCGTTATCCCAACGCTAAAGCTTGACTGCAAGCTTAATATTAGCGGGGTTACTTTAGACCTTGCCGAAGCCATAAGTGAATTAGAGCCATTTGGCGCAGGCAACCCTTCGCCAATATTTGGCCTTTATAATTTGGAGATTACAAGAATTACCGAAATTTGTGAGGGCAAGCATACAAAGCTGTTACTTGCTCGAAACGGAGCTAGTATTCAGGTGATGTGTTTTTCCATTCCTACAAGCTCCTTCCCGTTTATTGTTGGGGATGTTATAGATGTTGCGGTAAGTGTCAGCGTTAATGAATATTCCGGCAACCGAAATGTGAGCGTTAAGGCGGTTTCGGTTAGAAAATCGGGTATTGATGAGGATGCCTTCTTTGAGGATTTTGCATTATATGATGCTTTTAATCGAGGAGAAAACAAGGAGTATCCGAAGATTAGCCGCAAGGAAATAGGTATGGTTTACAGAAGTGTTAACGGCACTGTTCCGCGTCAACTTGTTGTTCAGCGTTTTCTTGGCAATTTAGGTTATTTTAAAACCTGCGTTGCTATTGATATTTTAGAAGAATTAGGCCTTATCACATCTTTAAAGATAAGTTATTTCAAATATTTAGCGGTTGTTGAGAATAAAAAATCAAACCTTGATTCTTCGGAAATTTTTAAAAGGTTAGGGGGCGACATTAATGGATAGCGCTTATATAGAAAACTATGAGATTCTATTAAAGCTTTTGGAAAACCAAGGGCTTGATTATGATTATGAGCTTATTAAATCGGCTTATGAATGCTGTGTTGAGGCTCATAAGGGTCAGTTGCGCTCTTCAAAGGAAGAGTTTTATCTTCACCCATATAATGTTGCCAAAATAATCATAACCTTGGGTATGGATTCTGAAGCTATTGCGGCGGCGCTTTTGCACGATACCGTAGAGGATACCGATATTACGTTGGATGATATAAAAAAGAAGTTCGGTAAAGAGGTAGCCTATATAGTTGATGGTGTTACAAAGCTTGGAAAAATCACATACACAACCAAGGAACAGCAACAGGCTGAAAATCTTCGCAAAATGCTTATGGCTATGGCGGAGGATATAAGGGTTATTCTTATAAAACTCGCCGATAGGCTTCATAATATGCGAACAATCGATGCAATGTCGGACTATAAGCAGCTTGAAAAATCGGTTGAAACCCTTGAAATTTATGCGCCGATTGCTCACCGCTTAGGTATCCGACCCATCAAAGAGGAACTTGAAGACCTTTCTATTAAGCACCTTGACCCTATTGCTTATGAACAAATTGAGCAGCTTTTAAAGGTAAGGCGCGAAAACAGAGAAAAAATCCTCTATTCCATAAGCGGAAAAATTGAGGAGAGGCTAAGAACTGTTATTCCGAATGTTAATATTTCTATTCAGTCGAGAGTTAAATCAATTCACGGAATTTATAGAAAAATGTTTGTTCAGGGCAAGGATTTTGATGAAATTTATGATATTTACGCCCTTAGAATTATAACCGATACAATACCTGATTGTTATAATATTCTTGGCATTATGCATGATATGTTTCGTCCTATTCCCGGCAGGTTTAAGGACTATATTTCTATGCCTAAACCAAACCGCTATCAATCACTCCATACAACCGTTATCGGCAGAGAGGGTATTCCCTTTGAAATTCAGATAAGAACTGCCGAAATGCACCACACAGCCGAATATGGTATCGCGGCGCATTGGAAATATAAGGTTGGAATTGAAAATAAGAGAGAGAAGATGGAAGAGCAACTCGCTTGGGTGCGCCAGATTCTTGAAAATCAGTCAACGGCGGGAGATTCATCCGAAATCATCAGCAATATCAAGGTTGATTTGGCGCAGGATGATGTTTTTGCAGTAACACCCAAAGGCGATGTTATAAATCTGCCTGTTGGCTCAACCGTTATAGATTTTGCCTTTGCTATTCATACTGCAGTTGGTATAAAGATGGTTGGCGCTAAGGTTGATGGTAAAATAGTTCCCATTAATCACGTTATAAATACAGGCGAAATTATTGAAATTTTAACCTCAAATCAAGCGGGCAGAGGCCCCAGCCGAGATTGGCTTAACATTGCTGTTACAAATCAGGCTAAGGCTAAAATACGCTCTTGGTTTAAAAAGGAAAAACGCGCTGAAAATATTGAAAACGGAAAAGAAAGCATTGAGGCTGAATTTAAGCGAAATCTTATGAGCTTTAGCGATGATGAATTTGAAGAATTCATTTCGGACATTGCTAAAAAATATAAATTTTCCGATTCCGAAGAATTTTATGCAGCTATCGGCTATGGTGGAATTTTGCTATCTAAAATTATGCCGAGAATTAAGGATGATTACGGAAAACTTCGCAAAGCAGCAACGAAGACTGAAACTCCCGAAATCATCCCCATTAACCATAAAACCTCAACCGATGGTGTTATTGTTGATGGACTTCATGATTGCCTTATTAAATTTTCAAAATGTTGTGCGCCGCTTCCGGGTGATGATATTATTGGCTTTATCACAAGAGGACATGGCGTGTCTATCCATAAAAGAGATTGCATTAATGTTCCAAAGGATATAACCGAGGCGGATGAGCCGGGCAGATGGGTAAACGCTCATTGGGCCGCAGGAAGCAAAACAAAAATGTTTACTTCTTCGCTTCAGATTATGGGACTTGACCGTGATGGCCTTTTAGCCGAGGTTACAACAACCCTTTATAATATGCATGTTTCTCTTCATAATGTTAATGCAAGACCTTTAAAGGGCGGAAACTGTCTTATTGATGTAACCGTCAGCACCGAGGGATTAACCCATCTTAAAAACATTATTAACCATATTGAAAAACTTTCAGGAGTTTTCAGCGTTGAAAGAATTAATAAATAGGAGAGTTTATGAAGGCTATAATTCAAAGAGTTTTAAATTCCAAGGTTGAAATAGATAATGAAATAAAAGGTATTGTGGGCGAGGGCTTTTTGGTGCTTTTGGGTGTTGAAGAAACCGATACAGATGAAGACGCCGAGATTCTTGCCAAAAAGGTGGCTAACCTTAGAATTTTTCGCGATAATGATGATAAAATGAATTTATCCCTTTTAGATATTAAGGGAGAGGCCTTGGTTATTTCTAACTTTACCTTGTGCGCCGATACTAAAAAGGGTAACCGCCCCTCATTCATTCACGCAATGAAGCCTGAAGAGGCTAACCGTATGTATGAATACTTTTGCGAGAGATTAACTCTTGAGGGTGTAAGCAAGGTTGAAAAGGGCGTTTTTGGCGGCGATATGAAGGTAAGCCTTTTAAATAATGGCCCCGTTACCATTATTTTAGATACTGCTATTTGGAGGAAGTAATGGAGATAAATCATTTTGTTGTTGGGGAATTGGAAACTAATTCTTATACCGTTTTGGGAAGAGATTATGCCCTTATTATTGACCCCGCAGACAAGGATGAAAGGTTATTGGAATTTGCCCGTAAAACCAAAGATAAAACTTATAAATATATCCTTTTAACACATGGACACGCCGATCATATTTTAGGCGTTAATGCGATAAAGGAAATATGGAATTGCCCTATTGTTATAGGCAAAAACGAGGCGGAAATTTTAGAAAATCCTGATTATAATCTTTCTCCGTTTATTTTAGGAATTCAGGTTTCTTTATTAGCCGATATGCTTTTAAGCGAGGGGGATACCATTAATTTAGGTGAGGATACGCTAAAGGTGCTTGAAACCCCGGGGCATACAAAGGGTTCTGTTTGCTATATAATAAATGATGTTATGTTTAGCGGAGATACCTTTTTTAAAGGTACCATTGGTCGCACCGATTTTCCAACTTCAAATGTTATGGAAATGATTAAAAGCCTTAAAAGGTTATCGCTTATTAAAACCGATTATACGGTTTATCCCGGGCATGACCAAAAAACAACCCTGTTTTGTGAGCAAAAAAATAATCAGTATATGAGATTTTAACTATGAATTTATGTAATATAAGCCATTCATTTAATTATGAAACCGAAAAGCTGTGCCGTTTATTTTTGCCTTTTGAAAAAATAGAAATACTGAATAAAAGGCAAGAAAGCGAAATTTTTGCAGTTACCGAACTTTGCGGGGAAATTGCAAAGGCTGAGCTTAATATAGGCAAAGAAAAAGCCGAATATACCGAGAAAATAGAATTGGAAGATGGCGAAACAGAAGAGAAATGCGCCGAGCGTGCTGTGGCGCTTGCGCTTTATAATTGCTTTTGTTCTCTTTATTCCTTTTCTCCAAGTTGGGGTATTCTAACAGGGGTTCGCCCCGGAAAACTTTATTCGGCGCTTAAAAGGGATAATGGCTCTTTATTTGCCGATAACTATTTTAAAGAAAAGCTAAGGGTAAAGGAAAAGAAAATTAACCTTTGCAAATTAACTTCGGTTAGCGAAGAAAAAGTAGTGGCTTTATCAAAACCTTCTTCGTTTAGTCTTTATATTTCAATTCCGTTTTGCCCGAGCCGTTGCTCATATTGTTCCTTTGTTTCTCATTCTGTTGAAAAATCAAGAAAATTAATTCCTCTTTATTTGGAAAATCTTAAAAAGGAAATTAAACTTACAGGTAAGATAGCACAGCAAATAGGCCTTAAGCTTGAAACGATTTATATAGGTGGTGGCACCCCCACTACTCTTTCGGCTATTGAGATTAAAGAACTTATGCAAGCCGTTAAGGAAAGCTTTGATTTATCGGGAGTTCTTGAATACACGGTTGAGGCGGGCAGACCCGATACCCTAACCCGCGATAAATTAAAGGCGATTTTTTTAGGCGGAGCCGATAGAATAAGCATAAATCCTCAAACTATGAATGATGATGTTTTGGATTTTGTTGGCAGACGCCACACAAGTTCGGATACAAGAAAAGCGTTTGAACTAGCAAGGCTTGTCGGCTTTAAAAATATTAATATGGATGTTATTGCAGGGCTTCCCACCGATACATTGGATAGCTTTAAAAATACGATAGATGAGATTATTCAGATGGACCCCGAAAATGTAACGGTGCATTCTCTATCCTTTAAACGCGCCTCAAATCTATCAATAAACGGAGAAATTCCCGAAAAAGAAATTGGCGAATTAGCCTCATGCATGGTTGATTATGCCTATGAGCAATTGACAAATAAGGGAATTTTGCCGTATTATATGTATAGGCAGAGTAAAACTGTTGGAAACCTTGAAAATGTGGGTTATGCAAAAAAGGGTTATGAAGGATATTATAACATTTATATTATGGATGAAACCCATTCTATTTTAGGCTGCGGTGCCTCGGCTGTAACAAAGCTTAGAGAACCGAGCGGCAAAATAATTGAAAGAGTATTCAATTATAAATATCCTTATGAATATATAAGCGGTTTTGAGGAGCTCGCAAAAAGGAAAGAAAAGATTTTAGAGTTTTATCAAAAATATCCGCTTTAAATAAAGAAAATAATCATGAAAAGGAGATTTTTTATGGATTTTTTAGATGATGTTTTAGTAAAGGCAAAAAATGTTTTTGACATTGCAAAAAACAAAACCGAGGAAGCGGTTGCTATAGGCAAGCAAAAATATGATATTGCAAGCATGGAAAACCGCCTTAATAAGAGCTTTAATGCCCTTGGAAGAATTACTTTCGAAACATATAAGGATGATGAACAGGTATCGGATGAAATCAAGGCGCTAATTAATGAAATTGAATCTGAGATAGAGGCTATTAGCATTGCAAAAGCCGAAATTGAAAAGATTAAAAGCACCAGATTTTGCCCGAATTGCGCAGCGTCGATTAGCGAATCGGCTGTATTTTGCAGCGCTTGCGGAGAGAAATTAATTTTTACGGAAGAAGAATAATGGAATTTAAAAAAATTGGAATAATAATTGCCGATACCGATGAGTTTTTGCCACTCATTAAAAAGGAATCGGAATTAAAGTTTAAAAAAACTACCGTTGCAGGAAGGCAGGCTGTTACCTTTAATTTTGGCTCTGCTTTGGTTACTGCTGTGCTTTCAGGAATTGGTAAGGTTAATGCGGCGGCGGCAGCGGCGGCTTTATGTGAGCAGGGGTATGAACTGCTTTTAAATTGCGGATTATCGGGCGGAATAGATAAAGTAAGAAGGGAAGATATAACCCTGCCTTCTCGCTTTTTAGAGCATGATTTCGATTTAACAGGTCTTGGTTATGCGCTTTGTGAAAAACCCGGTCAGGAATATATTTATGAGGCGAATAGTGAGGTTTTAAAGCTTTTAAATGAAATTTTTCCTGCCGCTGTTAAGGGCACCGCTGTTAGTGGCGACCGTTTTGTGAGTGATGATGCGCTAAGGAATACTCTGAAAGTAAACTTTTCGGCAGTTTCTTGCGATATGGAAACGGCGGCTATAGCTTCGGTGGCGAATGCATATTCGGTACCATTTGCAAGCGTTAGAAAAATATCCGATGATGCGGGAGATAATGCCGCAGGAGACTATACTGCGCTCAATATTTTGGCTGAAGATGTGCTGATAAACGGCATTTTAAAGCTTATAGAGAAAATAGCATAATTTTAAATTGGCAAAAATTGTATAAAAATTCGCATTTTTTCTTTGCGAATAGCACTAATAACACTGTATAAATTTGTTAAAAATATTGAATTTTCATAAATTTTAACAATTTCTATTGATTTTTTGGAGAAAATATGGTACATTTAGACATAGTTGATAAAAAGGACAAGTTTAATTTCGATGAATTTATTGAAATTATTCGCATCCTTCGTTCCCCGGGCGGATGCCCTTGGGATATAGAGCAAACGCATAAGTCTATCCGCAATGATTTTATTGAGGAGGTTTATGAGGTTGCTGATGCGATAGATAAGTCTTCTTCCGCAGATTTATGCGAAGAGCTTGGAGATGTTCTTTTGCAGGTGGCTCTTCATTCGCAGATGGCTAAGGAAGAAAAAGAGTTTGATATTTCCGATGTTATTGACACGGTGGCAAGAAAAATGATTCTTCGCCATCCGCATGTTTTCGGAGATGTTCAGGTTGAAAATTCTGCCGAGGTTTTATCCAATTGGGATAAGATAAAGATGGTGGAAAAATCTCAGCAAAGCGCCACGGATACGCTTAAGAGCGTGCCGAATGCTTTCCCCGCTTTAATGCGCGCCGCAAAGGTTCAAAAAAGGGCGGCAAAAGCCGGCTTTGATTGGGATGATTATAAAGGCGCCTTCGAAAAAATTGAGGAAGAAACCAAGGAACTTAAAAATGCAATTGAAAATGGCAGCAACGCCGAGATGTTTGATGAGTTTGGCGATTTGCTTTTTTCGGCAGTTAATGTATCTCGATTTTTGAAAATAGATAGCGAAGAGGCTTTAAATCACGCCACAAATAAATTTATAAACCGCTTTGAAAAGGTTGAAAATTTGGCAAGAGAGCGCGGAATTGATATGAAAACCGCTTCGCTCGAAGAATTAGACAAGCTTTGGGATGAGATAAAGCACAAATAGTATTCAAACGGATTTTTCCGTTAGAAATAAATAACTTGGAGGTAACTCGAAATGAACAAAACAGAATTGGTTGCAGCTATTGCAGAAAAGGCTGGTATTAAAAAGGCTGATGCAGACAAGGCTTTAGCAGCTCTTATCGAAACCGTAGGCGCAGAGCTTAAGGCAGGAAACAAAATCCAGCTCGTAGGTTTCGGTACATTCGAAGTTCGTGAGCGCGCTGCAAGAACCGGTATCAATCCTCAGACAAAAGAGCAGATCACAATCGCTGCTTCAAAGGTTCCGGTATTCAAGGCTGGCAGAGCATTAAAAGACGTTGTTGCAAAATAATTGATTTTACTTAAAAAGCCACCTTTCAAGGTGGCTTTTTTTGTTTTGGAAATAGTTGGAGGCATTATGAGACTTGATAAATATTTAAAAGTTTCAAGAATAATAAAGAGAAGAACCGTTGCAAATGAGGCCTGTGATGCGGGCAGAGTAACGGTTGGCGGAAAGGTTGCCAGAGCATCTTATGATGTTAAAAAAGGCGATATAATAGAAATTAGTTTCGGCCAAAGAATTGTTAAAATAGAGGTTTTGGAAGTTAAAGAAACGGTTAAAAAGGAAGAAAGCGAAAATCTTTACCGCATTGTCCAGTAACTCATAAATAAAAAAAGAAAAGCATAGATTATACGGGTGATATTTTATGAATGAACAAAATTCCTCGCATAATCTTTTTATAGAAAATCGAAATATAGTTAATTTAACAGGTGTAAAAGAGGTGTTATCTTTTTCGGATGACACGATTGATGCGGCCACCGAGCTTGGAGAAATAACCCTTCGCGGAACAGGGCTTAAAATTAACAATTTCAGCGATGTAACGGGCGACCTTTCAGCTTCGGGAAATATAGTTGCCGTGGTTTATAACGGAAAAACTAAAGATGGTTTTTTCTCAAGGCTTTTCAGGTGAAAAAATGTGGGAAATAAGTAATTCCGAACAGGTATTTTCATTTTTTACCGCATTTCTTTTTGGAATAGGCTATAGCGTGTTTTATTGCTTTTTCAAGGCTATTAGAAAGGGATTTCGCCATAATGCGATAGTGGTTTTTATAGAGGATATTCTGTTTTTTGTTATAACCGCGTTTGCCACATTTTTTCTGCTTTTAGCCTTAACAAACGGCGAAATAAGGTTTTATATGCTGCTCGGCATTTTTATTGGCTTTGCCTTGTTTTATTTTTCGTTAAGCGAAATATTAAGCAGCATAATAGCGGCATTTTTCAAGGTAATAAAGCGGTGCGTTTTATGGGTGGCACATCTTTTAACCGCTATTTTTAAATTTTTTTGTAAAAAATTACAAAATTGCTATAAATATTTAAAAAAGCCCTTGAAAGCAAAGGGTTAAATGGTGTATACTAAAGAAAATATAAAAAAGGTGCAAAAGGTATGAAAAGAAATCAAAAGAAAAAGGGCAGTGTTATACTTCGAATTGCGGCAATAGCAATGTCTATTTATATGATTATCTCTTTATGCACTCTTTGGTCAAACCTTGTTGAAGAGCAGAACTCATTGGCCGAGCTTGAAAAACTTAAGGCCGAAAAACTATCGCAGATTGATTATTTAACTTCCTTACTCGAAAACGGAAATGAAAGTGAAATCATCGAGAAGGCCGCAAGAGAGCGGTTGGGATACGTTTATTCTGATGAACAGGTTTATATTGACATTTCCGGAAATTAGGTTTTTCGTTTCAAGGGGGATTTTTGGCGTTGGAGCTTTCTGTGGGACAAATTGTTGAAGGCAAAATTACAGGTATCACCAATTTTGGCGTTTTTGTTGATTTGGGTGATTCTGTAACAGGTATGGTACATATTTCTGAGGTGGCTTCCACCTTCGTTAGTGAAATCAGAGACCACGTTAAAGAAAATGACGTGGTTAAAATGAAGGTTTTAAATATTGGGGATGATGGTAAGATATCTCTAAGTATTAAAAAAGCGGCAATGGAAGAAAAGAGTGAAAGGCCGAAGCGACCCGCAAGAGCAGGGGCGCCGCGTCAACCTCAAAAGGTTGATAGTTCATTTGTTTGGACCGCCGCTAAAAATGAGCCGCAATCTTTTGAAGATATGATGAATCGTTTTAAGCAAACCAGCGAAGAAAAGTTTTCTGATTTAAAGAGAAAAAATCCGGAAGCCAGGCGCACCAAACGCGGCTCGGGAGCAAGATAAATTTTTTACGGCAGGCGTTTTCGTCTGCCTTTTTTGCAAAAAGGGGTGAAACTTTTGGTAAGGGAAATAGATGTTGCCGAAATAACTAAGGCGGTGGCTGAGTTATCTATTGAGGCAAATAAAACTTTGCCTGAAAACACAGTAAAGTTAATAAAAAATGCCGCGCAAAACGAGGAAAAAGAGCTTGCCAAAAATATAATGTGTTCGCTCTGCCGAAATTTAGATGCCGCGCGCAATATGGATATTCCGATTTGTCAGGATACAGGTCTTGCCGTTGTTTTCCTTAAAATAGGGCAGGATGTTCATTTTGTAGGCGGGGATATTTATGAGGCGGTAAATAAGGGGGTTGCTAAGGGGTACACCGAGGGGCTTCTTAGAAAATCTATTGTTTACGACCCGATAAACCGCAAAAACACCGAAGATAACACCCCAGCGGTTATCCATACCGAAATAGTGCCGGGCGATAAGGTTCATATAACTGTGGCACCTAAAGGGTTTGGCAGTGAAAACATGAGCAGACTTAAAATGCTTACCCCGTTTGATTCTGAAAAAGGCGTTATTGATTTTGTTTTGGAAACGGTAAAACAGGCGGGTGCTAATCCTTGTCCACCAATAGTTGTTGGGGTTGGAATAGGTGGAGATTTTGAAAGCTCTGCTTTGCTTTCAAAAAAGGCTCTTTGCCGAGATACCGATAAGAGAAATGAAAATAAATACTATGCAGATTTGGAAAACAAACTGCTTGAGGAAATTAATAAACTTGGCATTGGCCCTCAAGGATTTGGCGGCAAAACCACCGCTCTCGCGGTTAACATTGAATATGCGCCAACACATATTGCAGGGCTTCCCGTGGCGGTAAATATCGGATGCCATGTAACAAGGCATAAATCTAAGGAGATATAAATGAAACTTAATTTTGTTGCCCCTTGCCTTTTTGGAATAGAGGGCATTTTAGCGGATGAACTTAAAAGAATGGGTGTTGAAAATGTTGCGGCAGAAAATGGCAGAGTGCTTTTTTCGGGCGACTTTAACACACTTGCAAAGGTTAATATTAATACAAGGTATGCCGAGCGCATACTAATAAATATGGGCGAATTTCGTGCCACAACCTTTACCGAACTTTTTGAAGGCACAAAGGCGCTTCCTTTTGAGGATTTTATTGGCCGTGATGATGCTTTTCCTGTGAATGGGCATAGCCTTAATTCTCAACTTTTCAGCATTCCTGACTGTCAGGCAATTATAAAAAAGGCGATAGTTGAGAGGCTTAAAACAAAGTATAACATTTCTTGGTTTAAAGAAACGGGCGCCGAATATAAAATTCGTTTTTCGATTATGAAGGATAAAGTAACCTTAATGATAGATACTTCGGGCGAGGGTCTTCATAAAAGAGGTTACCGCCGAGTTTCAAATGATGCGCCGCTTAAAGAAACCTTGGCAGCAGCAATGTGCGATACCGCAAGAATTTATCCCGATACAAAACTGTTTGACCCCTTTTGCGGCTCGGGAACAATTCTTATTGAAGCGGCTATGCATGCGGCTCATATAGCGCCGGGATTAAACCGTTTTTTTGCGGCGGAAAAGTTCCCGCTTATACCCGATAAGGTGTGGCGAGAAGAGAGAATGGCGGCTATGGATGCTATTCGCCACAATATAGATTTTGAGGCGCAGGGCTTCGATATTGATAAAAATTGTGTTGAATTAACCCTTAGCAATGCCAAGAAAATCGGCGTTGAGAAGTATGTTAAGGCAAGTGTTCGAGATATTAAGGATTTTGTTTTGCCCGAAGGCAGAACACTTACAATTACTAACCCACCCTATGGTGAAAGACTACTTGATATAAAAGCCGCCGAAGAAATTTATAAAACCATGGGTAATGTTTTTAAGAAGGAAGACGGCAAAAAATATTATGTTATAAGCCCTCACGATGAGTTCGAAATTTTGTTTGGCAGACAGGCCGACAGGCGTAGAAAATTATATAATGGAATGATAAAATGCCAACTATTTATGTATTTTAAATAGAGAGGGAAATGGGAATGAAATATGTTTTTATAATTAACCCCATTGCAGGTAAGGGAAACGGCGAAAAGATAATAGGGGATATAAAGAAATATTTTGAAAATGGCGCGGATTATGAGATTTATATAACTAAAAAAAGCGGAGAAGCCACCGAAATTGCCGAAAAAATAGCAAAAACGGGGGAGAAAACCCGATTCTTTGCTTGCGGTGGAGAAGGAACCTGCTTTGAGGTTGTTAATGGCATTGTAGGGTATGATAATGTCGAATTCGGTGTTGTTCCCTGCGGCAGCGCAAACGATTTTTTAAAGAACTTCACTTCTAAAGAAAAGTTCTTTGATATAGCGGCTCAAATAAAGGGCGAAGCAAGAAAAATCGACCTTATTAAAGCCAATGAGTTTTACTGCATAAATTGTTGCTCGGTTGGTATGGATGCCATTGTTGCTGATGGTATGAGGGCGTTTAAAGGAATTCCTTTTATAAACGGAAATATGGCTTATAAGCTTTCGCTTATTAAAACATTTTTAGGGAAAATCGGTCTTAAACTCGGTATTACTATCGATGGCCAAAAAACGCCTGAAAAGGATTATCTTTTTGCGGTTTGCGCTAATGGTGGAATTTATGGAGGCGGCTTTAAGGCGGCGCCAAAGGCTTCACCCTTTGATGAAACCCTCGATTATGTTATAATAAAACCTGTTTCAAAGCTGAGAATACCGGGGCTTGTTAAGGTTTATGAAAATGGTAATCACGAGGGGCTTGACATTTGCGAAATGGGCAGATGCACCGAAATGGAAATTGAGAGTTCTATCGATATGCCGATTAATTTAGATGGCGAACTGATACATAGAAAAAAGATTAAATTTGAAGTTGTGAAAAAGGCGCTTAACTTTGTTGTACCAACAGGTGTGGAAACTAATTGTTAATAAATAAAAAATTTGGGTAAAGATACTTGATTTTTACTAAAATTTGGATAGAATATATATTAAATGATATTTATTTAGGAGGTATTATTATGACTATAAAACCTTTAGCCGATAGAGTTGTAACAAAGGTGGTAGAAGCTGCTGAAACAACCAAAAGCGGCATTATTCTTGCGGCTGCGGCTCAGGAAAAGCCTCAGATAGCTGAGGTCGTAGCAGTGGGCCCCGGTGGTATCGTTGATGGCAACGAGGTTAAGATGTATGTAAAGGTTGGCGACCGAGTAATTGTTGGCAAATATGCAGGCAATGAAGTAAAGCTTGATGGCGAAGAATTCAGCATTGTTCGTCAGTCAGATATTTTGGCTATTGTAGAATAATTAGTGAGGTGTTTATATTATGGCTAAAAATATAATTTTTGGCGAAGAGGCAAGAAAAGCCCTTCAGGCAGGCGTTGATAAGCTTGCTGATGCAGTAAAGGTAACCTTAGGTCCTAAGGGTAGAAATGTTGTTCTTTCTCGTATGTTTGGAACTCCCCTTATTACCAACGATGGTGTTACCATTGCTAAGGAAATTGAATTAGAAGACCCATTTGAAAATATGGGTGCTCAGCTTGTAAAGGAAGTATCGGTTAAGACCAATGATGCCGCAGGCGATGGTACAACAACCGCTACTGTTTTGGCTCAGGCTCTTATTAAAGATGGTATGAGAAACGTTGCCGCAGGCGCTAACCCAATGATCATTAAAAAGGGTATCAATAAGGCTGTTGAGGCTGCAATGCAGTCGGTAGTGGCTAACTCTAAAAAGGTTTCGGGCAGTGATGATATCGCTCGCGTTGCAACCGTTTCTGCAGGCGATGAATATATCGGAACTCTTATTGCCGAGGCTATGCAAAAGGTAAGCGCAGATGGCGTTATTACTGTTGAAGAATCAAAAACAGCCGAGACCTATACCGAGGTTGTTGATGGTATGCAGTTTGATAGAGGATATTTATCTCCCTATCTTGTAACCGATACCGATAAGATGGAGGCTGTTCTTGATGATCCGCTTATTCTTATTACCGATAAGAAAATTGTTAACATTCAGGAATTACTTCCTTTATTGGAACAAATTGTTCAGGCAGGTAAAAAGCTCTTAATTATTGCTGAAGATATTGAAAATGAAGCATTATCAACCCTTGTTCTTAACAAGCTTCGCGGCACCTTTGCCTGCGTGGCCGTTAAGGCTCCCGGCTTTGGCGACAGAAGAAAGGATATGCTTCGCGATATAGCTGTTCTTACAGGGGGCGAGGTTATTACAGAGGAATTAGGCCTTGAACTTAAGGATGCAAATATTCAGATGTTAGGCCGCGCCCGTCAGGTTAAGGTTAGCAAGGAAACAACAATTATTGTTGATGGCGCAGGCAATCCTGATGAAATCAGAGGCCGCGTTGCTCAAATCAGAAATCAAATTGAAAGCACTACCTCCGATTTCGACCGTGAAAAATTAAGTGAGCGTCTTGCAAAGCTTGCAGGTGGCGTAGCAGTTGTTAAGGTAGGAGCCGCTACCGAGGTTGAAATGAAGGAAAAGAAACTCAGAATTGAAGATGCTTTAGCAGCTACCAAGGCGGCTGTTGAAGAGGGTATTGTTGCAGGCGGCGGCGTTGCGCTTTTAAATGCTGCTCCGAGCGTTGCAGCATTACTTGAAAAGACCGAGGGCGATGAGAAAACAGGCGTTAATATTGTGCTTGATGCTTTGCAGGCTCCTATTCGTCAAATTGCTTTAAATGCAGGTCTTGAGGGTAGCGTTATCGTTGAGAAAATTCTTTCAAGCGGTAAGGTTAATTACGGCTTTAACGCTTATACCGAAGAGTATACCGATATGCTCGAAGCCGGAATTGTAGACCCAACAAAGGTTACTCGCTCTGCTCTTCAGAATGCGGCAAGTGTTGCGGCAATGGTGCTCACAACCGAGAGCCTTGTTGCCGATAAACCCGATCCCGCTAAAGATGCGGCTACTGCAGCTGCAACAGCAGGCGGAATGTATTAATTCTTAAATTTACTAAAACACCCGAAGAATTTATTTTCTTCGGGTGTTTTTTATTGTGTTTTGTTTGACTTTATCTTTATTTTATATTATTATATAAGTAAGTATATATTTTTTTAGGGAAGTGTATTAAATGACCAAAGACCTTAAAGATTTAACCATGATAATGGACCTTTACGAAATGACGATGGCTAATGGTATTTTAAACAGCGATATGAGGGATACCATTACCTATTTTGATATGTTCTTTCGCCGCGTTCCCGATAATGGCGGTTTTGCTATTATGGCGGGCATTGAACAGCTTATTGAATATTTTAATGAGCTTTATTTTGATAGCGAGGATATTGCTTATTTAAAATCTTTAAATCTTTTTTCGGATGAGTTTATAGATTATTTGGAAAACTTCCGCTTTACTTGTGATGTGTGGGCTATTCCCGAGGGAACACCCATCTTCCCAAATGAGCCAATAGTTACCGTTAAGGGTCCTGCAATTCAGGCATTTATGGTTGAAACAATGGTGTTACTCACAATTAACCATCAATCATTAATTGCAACCAAGGCCAATCGAATTGCCACCGCGGCTCAGGGCAGAGCGGTTATGGAATTCGGCGCCCGCAGAGCGCATAGCTATGATGCTGCAGTTTATGGCGCTCGTGCCGCGGTTATCGGCGGTTGCGTTGGTACCTCTTGCATTAAATCGGCAAAGGATTTCGGCGTTTCGGCATCAGGCACAATGGCTCACAGTTGGATACAACTTTTTGAGGATGAATATACCGCATTTAAGAATTATGCCGAGCGTTATCCCGATAGCTGTGTTTTGCTTGTTGATACCTATAATGTTTTAAAATCGGGTATACCTAATGCAATAAAGGTTTTTGATGAGGTCTTGGCTCCAATGGGTAAACGCCCTGTTGGCATCAGAATTGATAGCGGAGATATCACTTATCTTACAAAAAGAGTTCGCAAAATGCTTGATGATGCAGGTTATCCCGATTGTAAGATTTGCGTTTCGAACTCACTCGATGAATATTTAATCAGAGATATGCTTATGCAGGGGGCTCAGGTTGATTCCTTCGGCGTAGGCGAAAGACTTATAACTGCTTCGCCCGAATCGGTTTTCGGCGGTGTTTATAAGCTTGCCGCAGTTGAAAAGGATGGGGTTACAACTCCAAGAATCAAAATCAGTGAGAATATTGCTAAAATAACAATTCCGGGCGTTAAAATTCCTTGGCGACTTTATGATAACGAATCGGGCAAGGCAATAGCCGATGTTATAACCTTAAATCACGAGAAAATCGATGATACCAAGCCTTATGAGATTTTCGACCCCGTACATACCTGGAAGCGCAAAGTGGTTGAAAACTTTACCGCTAAAAAATTGCAGGTTAAGTTATTTGAAAATGGTAAACAGGTATATGTTTCTCCGAGCGTTCGCGATATTTCAAAATATAGAGCCGAGCAGGTTGAAACCCTTTGGGATGAGGTTAAGCGTTTTGAAAAACCGCATACCTACTATGTTGATTTATCCGAGGACCTTTGGAATCAGAGAAACGAATTGCTTAATAAACATTCTGTGAAAGGAAAATAAAATGAAAAAAATAGTTGCTTTACTTTTATGTGTTGCTTTGGCGTTTTGTTTTGCCGCTTGCGGCAAGGAGCAGGGGACCGAAACAAAGGATAATTCGGTTTTAATTGAGGCGATAGATAGCGGCAAAATTCCTGAAATGGATATTGCAGTAGGTCAAGCGGTGGATACCGTTGAGGTTAAAGAAGAGCATTCTCATCAGGATGAAGAGGTGCCCGGTTACTCATTTGTTGAGGCAGGAGAGCATCCATACTTTTTAAATCAAACTGCATTTGCTTATTATAATTCATCAAAGAAAAGCAGCGGTATTGCCGCGGTGTTAAGCATTAAGGAGGCTTTCGGATTTCAGTGCAATAGTTTTGTTACACCCGATGAAATAAAATCCACCTTTAGCGGAACCGAGTTTATCGAAGAGAAGGTTGATTCTACCGATATGACCATTATGCCATTTATGATGGAGTCAACCGAAAAATTAGTTTTTAAAAAGGATTCTAGAGAAATCAGATTCTATATTACAGATGACCAGCTTATAGCCGTTTGTATGATAGATACTGCTATTTGGTAAAGATATGTTAAAAAGATTTTTAAAATATTATAAGCCTCATAAAAAAATATTTGCGCTTGATATGGCGGCTTCACTTGCAATTTCGGTTATAGGTATTATTTATCCGATTATAACAAGAAATATGCTGAATGTTTTCATTCCCGACCGCCGCTATAATCTTATTGTTTTCTCAGGCGTTTTATTGCTAACCATTTATTTTATCAGAATGTTGCTTATGTATTTCATTCAGTATCAAGGACATATAATGGGAAGCCGAATGCAAGCTCAGATGAGAAGTGATATGTTTAATCATCTTCAAACTCTTCCTTATAAGTTTTATGATAACAACGAAACAGGTAAGATAATGGCGCGAATGACCAATGATTTGATGATGGTTAGCGAGCTTGCGCATCACGGACCCGAAAATATAATAATTTCATCAATTTCGATTATTACTTCTTTTATTTATTTAGCAACAATAAATTGGAAGCTTGCCCTTATAATATTCCTTTGCATTCCCGTAATGGCAATAATGGCGGCGAAAATGCGCCTTAAAATGAAGGATGCATTTAAAAAGAGCAGGCAGTCGCTTGCCGAAATCAATGCTGCGCTTGAAAGCAGTATCAGCGGAATCAGGGTTACCAAGGCTTTTACCAATTCTAAAACCGAGGAAGAAAAATTTGAAAAGGGTAATGTTGAATTTTTAAATGCCAGGAAGGATGCCTATAACCTTATGGGTAGATTCCATTCCTTTACAACCTTTATAACCGATGTTTTCAATGTTATTGTTCTTATTTTCGGCGGCATTTTCCTCTATCATAATCAAATTAGTTTTGGCGATTATTCGGCATTTATTGTATCTGTTGGTGTGTTTTTAAATCCCGTTACAACCCTTATTAACTTTATGGAGCAGTTCCAGGATGGCGTTACGGGCTTTGAAAGGTTTATTGAAATTATGGATGCAGAGCCCGAAAAGGATAAGGAAACAGCCATAGATAAATACGATATTTCGGGCGAGATAGAGTTCCGTAATGTTTGGAGCAGTTATGATGGCGAAAATAAAGTTTTAAAAGATTTCTCCTTAAAAATAGAAAAGGGTAAAAAGTTTGCGCTTGTTGGCTCTTCGGGTGGCGGAAAAACCACCGTTTGCCATTTAATTCCGCGCTTTTATCCTGTGAGTGATGGCGAAATTTTAATAGATGGAACTAATATTTCGGATATTTCCATTCCATCTTTAAGAAAAAATATTGGTATAGTTCAGCAAGATATTTATCTTTTTAATTCAAGCATTAAAGAGAATATTCTTTATGGAAGACCCGAAGCTACCGATGAAGAGGTTATCTCGGCGGCTAAAAGAGCTAATATCCATGATTATATTATGACTCTTCCTGAGGGTTATGAAACGGTAATCGGAGAAAGAGGCGTTAAGCTTTCGGGTGGTCAAAAGCAAAGGCTCAGCATTGCAAGGGTGTTTCTTAAAAATCCACCAATACTCATTCTTGATGAGGCAACCAGCGCGCTTGATAATGTAACCGAAATATATATTCAAAAGGCTCTTGATGAGCTTTGCCTCGGCAGAACAACAATAGTTGTGGCGCATAGGCTTTCAACCATTAAAAATGCCGATAGTATAGCTGTTGTTGAAAATGGAAAAATTGTTGAAAGCGGCACCCATGATGAATTAATAAATCAAAATGGGGAATACGCTTCACTTTATAATTTACAGTTTAAAAGATAGTTTCCGGAGGAAAAAATGTTAGATAATTTAAGGCAAAAGGTTTTGCCAACAATAGTTTTAAGGGGTATAGTTCCTTTCCCTGATACAATAGCGGGCTTTGATGTTGGCAGAAAAGAGTCGTTAAACGCATTAAAAACGGCTCTTGATTCGGATAGATATGTGTTTTTAATAACCCAAACCGATATGGCGGATGCATATCCCGAAAAAAGCGGATTAGCACCGGTTGGTTGCGTGGCGTTTATAAGCCAAATGTTAAAAATGCCTGATGGTGCTGTGAAGGTAGTTGTTGAATCAAAATATAGGGCCGTTTTAATGGGCGAAAACCTAAGCGAAGAAAAAGACCTTTGGGTTTATTCAACCTTAGAGTGCCGCGAAGCAGGAGGAAGCGATGAGTTTTACCGCGAGGCGCTTATAAGAAGACTTAAAGAGGAATTTGCCGCATATTGTCAGTTTATTCCTAAAATGGCGCCCGATATTATTAAAACCGTTGCCGATTCAAATGCCAACACCCTAGAACACATTACCGATTACATAGCTAATAATATAAGATGTCCTTATACCGATAAAATAGATATTTTATCCGAACTTAATGAAGAAAATCGCGCCGTGCTTTTAATAGCTCTTCTTGAAAAGGAGCGCAAGGTTTTAGAACTTGATAGAGAACTTGGCGAGAGAGTGCGAGAGCAAATAGACGATAATAACCGCGAATATTTTTTAAAAGAGCAGATGAAGGCTATTAATTCTGAACTTTATGGAGATGATTCTCCTGAGGATGAGTTTAGCGAATATAGCGAAAAAATCAAATCACTTTGCTGTGAAGAATCGGTTCGCGAGAAGCTAAATAAAGAGCTTAATAAATTATTTAAGCTTCCTCAAGGCTCGCATGATGGCGGAGTTATCAGAGGATATCTTGATACCTGCATTGAGCTTCCATGGAATTGCTATACAAAGGATGAAATTGATATATCCCTTTCGAAGAAAATTCTTGATAGAGACTTCTTTGGTATGGAAAAGGTAAAATCGAGAATTCTCGAAATGTTATCGGTTTATCTTTTGGCTCCCGAAATAAAGGGTCAGATTATTTGCCTTGTAGGGCCTCCCGGTGTTGGTAAAACAAGCATTGGTAAAACCATCGCCGAATGTATGGGCAGGCGCTTTCAAAGGGTTTCTTTGGGCGGAGTTCGCGATGAAGCCGAAATAAGAGGTCATAGAAGAACCTATGTTGCGGCAATGCCGGGCAAAATCATTAATGCGATAAAGCAATCGGGCTCGTCTAACCCATTAATCTTGCTTGATGAAATTGATAAATTGGGCAGTGATTATAAGGGCGATCCAGCATCAGCTATGCTGGAGGTTTTAGACCCTGAGCAAAACGCTAATTTTACCGATCATTATTTGGATATGCCTTATGATTTAAGCAAGGTTCTCTTTATAACAACCGCAAACTCGGTTGATACTATTCCTGCGCCCTTGCTTGATAGAATGGAAGTTATAGAACTTTCAAGCTATACAAGAGAAGAAAAATTCTCTATTGCCAAGCGCCATCTTGTTTCCAAGCAGATGAAGATGCACGGACTCAAGAAAAACATTTTCAATATTACCGATTCTGCAATTTATTCCCTTATCGACCATTACACAAGGGAATCAGGCGTAAGACGTTTGGAACGCGAAATTGCAGCGGTATGCCGAAAGAGTGCAAAGAAAATTGTTGAGGGCGAGAGCGGAAAAATAAGCGTTAATGCGAAAGCATTGGAATTAATGCTTGGTAAACACCGTTATTCCCCTGAAGAGATTTTAAAAGAGGATGAAATAGGTGTTGTTAACGGGCTTGCCTGGACTCGCGTTGGCGGAGAAATTATGCAGCTTGAAGTGGCTGTGTGTTCGGGTAGCGGTAAGCTTGTTTTAACAGGTTCTCTCGGAGAGGTAATGCAGGAATCAGCTAAGGCGGCGGTAACCTTTGTTCGTTGCCATGCCGAAGAATTTGGCATCTCTCCTTCATTCTATACAAAACAGGATATACATATCCATGCCACCGAAGCCGCCGTTCCAAAAGATGGCCCATCCGCAGGTGTTACTATAGTTGTAGCCTTGGTTTCGGCTCTAACAGGTCTTCCTGTTCATCGCGACATCGCTATGACGGGCGAGGTTACCATTCGTGGACGAGTGCTCAAAATAGGCGGACTAAAAGAAAAGAGTATGGCGGCATATAGAGGAGGGGTTAAAAAGGTGTTTATCCCTGAGGATAATAAACCTGACCTCGATGAAATAGA
Organism: Acutalibacteraceae bacterium; assembly: GCA_045656145.1. GTDB lineage: Bacteria > Bacillota > Clostridia > Oscillospirales > Acutalibacteraceae > SIG565. The sequence continues at coordinate 57,855 of JAZOQP010000037.1, read as the reverse complement.
TGCTGCTTGTAGAGAGAATATCGAATTTGTCCCCGTAGGCACGGTTAATGATATAATAAAATCTGCTATTGTGGGAATAAAAACACATAAAATACAAAAGAGAGAAAACACTTTGAAAACCGAGTCTACTCAAAATGCAGTAAGGCAGTAAAGGAGAAAATTTATGAATTTCAAAAAGATTATTTCATTGCTTCTTGCGGTTTGTCTTGTTATGGGTGTTGCAGTTGGTTGTGGCACAAGCCAAGAAACTGCACCGCAAAATGAAACTTCGCAGGGTCTTAATGTTAATGAGGAAAACAATGCCGAAGAAAATTCTACAAATGCTTCAAGTGAGCCTACGGATACTCCGAATGAGCAGGTAGAAACTCCAAGTGAGCCTGATAAGACTCCCGGCGAGTCTACAGATACTCCGAGTGAACCTGCAGATACTCCAAGTGAACCTACGGACACTCCAAGTGAGCCTGCGGACACTCCAAGTGAACCTGCGGATACTTCAAGTGAGTCCAGCCAACCTGATAATAGCGTAACTAACGAGAAGAAAATGATACAAAATAAAGAGCTTAAAAAGGTTTTAATGATAGGCCATAGCTTTGCACTCAATTCGGCTCAATATGTTTCTCAAATGGTGGCGGACTTTGGCGGAAATCTCGAAATCACGGTTCTTCATTATCCGGGTTGCACTTTGGAAGAGCATTATAATTTCTATAAAAATGATGAGGCTGTTTTTCAGGTGTATAAAAACGGTTATCAGATGACAACCGAGTCCGTAACATCAAAATCGGTGTTGGAGGGGGATAAATATGATTACATAACCTTCCAAGGACATTCGGTAAAAATGGATGATATCAGCACCTATGAAAAGTTGGTGCCGCTTTGGGAAATCGTTAAAAAGCATCAGCCTCAGGCTCAGTTTATGATTCATCAAACATGGTCGCTTTGCTGGAGAAGAAATCTTGGAGCATATCCTGCAAAGAATATTGGAAGAGATCAGTTCACAAAGGTTGAAGAGTGCTTTAATGAGGCTGCAAAACGCATAGGCGGTGTTCCGATAGTTGCCGTTGGCGAGGCTATCCAAATTGCCAAAGAGAGCGGAGATTTCAGCAATGATTATGGCAAAAGAACATCCTTATATGCCGACGAGGTAAGCCATTTATCAGAGAAGGGAAAATATCTTGCAGCTTGTGTTTGGGCGCAGTTTATGTATAAGGATGAAATAGATATCCGCCAGAACACTTTTTCGGGTGCGGGAGTATCGGTAACCGATAGAGAAAAACTTGCTGAAATAGCTTACAAAGTTGTAATGGAGAAATAATATGAATTTTAACAGTGCCGTATTTGAGGCGGCTTATGGCTTGCCGGAACAGTTGCCGGAATCTTCTTTGCCTGAAATTTGTTTTGCAGGCAAATCGAATGTTGGTAAATCTTCGCTTATTAATAAAACTCTTGGCCGAAAAGCTTTGGCAAGGGTTAGCGGAAAACCCGGCAAAACGGTTACAATTAATTTTTATAAACTTGATTTGGTAAGGGTTGTTGACCTTCCGGGTTATGGATATGCAAAGGTTGATTATCGCGAAAAAGAGCGTTGGGCAACGCTTATGGAGGGGTATTTTAGAACGCATCGCAATATCCCGATGGTTTTTCAGCTTATAGATATGCGCCATAAGGTTGGCGAATTTGATTTATCAATGCTTGAATTTTTAAATCATTTCAAAATTCCTTATATGGTGGTGCTCACAAAATGTGATAAACTCAACAAAACCGAGTTTAATGAAAGGTTTTGCGGTATAAGGGAAGAACTCAAAGGAATTATTCCTGAAAATACCGAGATTTTGCCCGTATCGGCGCTTAGCGGCGTAGGTGTGGACAGGTTAAGGCAGATAATTGAGGAATCTATATAACCTTTGGGTTATTTGACAAATTTTTAATTTGGTAATATAATTATTTGGTATTTAATTTTGATTGCAAAGGTGATAAAAATGAAGTGGACTTCTTTAAACGATTTAAGAGAGAAATATTTATCCTTCTTTGAATCTAAAGGGCATTTGCGTTTAGGCAGTTTTTCCCTTGTGCCTCAAGGAGATAAATCTCTTTTGCTTATAAACTCAGGTATGGCGCCTATGAAAAAATATTTCACAGGCGAGGTTGTGCCACCAAAAAATAGGGTTACAACCTGTCAAAAATGTATCCGTACGCCTGACCTTGAGCGTGTTGGCCACACTGCTCGCCATGGCACATATTTTGAAATGCTCGGCAACTTCTCTTTTGGAGATTATTTCAAAGAGCAGGCAATAGAGTGGGCTTGGGAATTTTTAACAAAGGAATTAGAAATTCCGGCAGACCTTTTATGGCCATCGGTTTATGAAGAGGATGATGAGGCCTATGCTATTTGGCGCGATAAAATCGGCGTTAAAGAGGAACACATTGTAAAGCTTGGCAAGGCAGATAACTTCTGGGAGCATGGAACAGGTCCTTGCGGTCCTTGCAGTGAAATTTATTTCGACCGCGGCGAAAAATACGGTTGCGGAAGCGCTGATTGTAAACCCGGTTGTGATTGCGATAGATATATGGAAATCTGGAACAATGTTTTCTCTCAGTTTAACAATATGGGCGATGGCACCTATACCGAGCTTGAGCATAAAAATATTGATACAGGTATGGGACTTGAGCGTCTTGCTTGCGTTATGCAGGATGTTGATAATATGTTCGAGGTTGATACCGTTAAAAACATTCTTGCAAAGGTTTGCGAATTATCGGGTAAAACCTATGGTAATGATAAGAATACCGATATTTCCATCCGCGCTATAACCGACCACGCAAGAGCATCAACATTTATGATTAGCGATGGCATTATTCCTTCAAATGAGGGCAGAGGTTATGTTCTTCGTCGTCTTATCCGCAGAGCCGCAAGACACGGAAAGTTAATCGGCATTGAGGGTGCATTTTTAAGCATTCTCGTTGATACAGTTATTGAGCAAAATAAGGCGGGTTATCCTGAACTTGTTGAAAAGGAAGAGCTTATTAAAAAGGTTATTTCCTTCGAAGAGGCTGCCTTCTCTAAGACCATTGACCAAGGCTTAGCCATTCTTTCTTCACTCACTAAAGAGGGTGGCTCTCTATCGGGCGAGGATGCATTCAAACTTTATGATACCTATGGCTTCCCGCTTGATTTAACCAAAGATATTTTAAATGAAAATAATATGACTCTTGATGAGGATAGATTTAATGAACTTATGCAAGAGCAAAGAGAAAAGGCTCGTAAGGGAAGAAAGGCTGCTGATGCTGAAAGTTGGAAGAGTGATGGCATTGCCTTTGAGGGAATTGGCGCTACTGAGTTTGTAGGCTATACGGATTACACCTGTAAAGCAGAAATTCTCGATATTGTTAGCGATAATGAGCATAAAGCGGTAGCTACCGAAAACGAGAATGTAATTATCGTTTTAAATAAAACTCCTTTCTATGCCGAAAGCGGCGGTCAGGTTGGAGATAGTGGTAAGATAATCGGCGAAGATTTTGAAATAAACGTTGTTGATACCAAGAAAACTGCCGATAATTTATTTTTACATTATGGTAAGGTAGAAAAGGGAAGCGTTTCGGTTAATTCAAAGGCAAATGCCGAAATTAACATTGCTCGCCGCAAGGCAATAAAGCGTTCACACACCGCAGCCCATCTTCTTCAGGCGGCTCTTCGCAAGGTGCTCGGCACCCATGTTGAGCAGGCAGGAAGCATGGTAAATGAAAAGGTTACCCGCTTTGACTTCACTCATTTCTCAGGACTTAGCTTAGAGGAAATCCAAAAGGTTGAGAAAATTGTAAATGAGGTTATTCTTTCCGCTTTAGTTGTTGATAACCGCGAAATGCCGCTTGCTGAAGCCAAAAAACTTGGCGCTATGGCACTTTTCGGCGAAAAATATGGCGAGACAGTTCGCGTTGTTAAGATTGAGAATGAATCGGTTGAATTCTGCGGTGGTACCCATGTTGGTAACACAGGCGAAATCGGAGCATTTAAAATTGTGAGCGAATCAAGTGTTGCCGCAGGTGTTCGCAGAATTGAAGCGGTAACAGGCGCAAATATCTTGGATTACATTTATGAAAAGCAAGATTTAATCAATGAAACTGCTGCCACACTAAAGGTTGCCAATGCTAATGATATTGCTAAGCGCGCCGCAGTAGTGATGAATGACCTTAAGGAAAAGGAAAAGGCTTTGGAAACTCTTGAAAGCCGCCTTGCCTTTATGAAACTTGATGAAATTCTTAAAAATGCCGAGGAAATCGGTGGACTTGAACTCACAACCGCAGCGCTTGAAAATTCCGCAGCGGATGAAATTCGTTCTATTTGCGAAAAGGTTAAGAATGATAATGAAAATGCAGTTATCGTTTTAGCGGCAAAAGCAGGTGATAAGCTCACATTCTGTGCAGCTGCAGGCAAAAATGCTGTAGCAAAGGGTGTTAAGGCAGGCGAAATAGTATCGGCTGTTGCTAAGGTTACAGGCGGTAACGGCGGAGGACGCCCCGATATTGCTATGGCCGGCGGTAAGGATGCTAATAAAACCGAAGAAGCATTAAGCATTGTGAAAACCATCCTTAATGAAAAGGTAGGAAAATAATATGAACGACTGCTTATTTTGTAAAATAGCGGCAGGAGATATTCCAAGCCAAAAGGTTTATGAAGATGAATTTATTTATGCTTTTTTAGATATTGCTCCGCAGGCTCCTTTCCATGCGGTAATAATTCCTAAAGAGCATATTGCATCGGCAAAAGAAATAAACGAAAAGAACAGCTTTTTAATAGCCAAGGTTTTTGAGGCGGTTGCCAAAATTGCAGAGCAAGAAAATTTGGAAAAAGGTTTTCGCGTTGTGAATAACTGCGGAGAGGATGGAGGCCAAACCGTTGGCCATATTCATTTCCATTTGCTCGCCAGAAGAAATCTTGCCTGGCCTCCCGGTTAAAAAAGAAAGAGGGTAATAATATGTCAGAATTTTATGATATTACAATCGCAGGGAAAGACAGAAAATTAAAGCGTTTTGCAGTTAATGAAAATCTTGATATTGCTGCATTTATTCTTTTTGGAGATACCGAAGTAACGATTGCGGCATCAGAAGAACTTCTTAAAAAGGTGCCCGAATTCGATTTTATTTTAACTCCCGAGGCTAAAAGCATTCCTTTGGCTTATGAAATGTCAAGACAATCGGGTAAACCCTATATTGTGGCAAGAAAGGGCAAGAAGGTTTATTTGGGAGATCCTGTAAAGGTTGAGGTTCGCTCAATCACTACAGACCGCGTTCAAACCCTTTATTTAGGCTCCGATGAAGCCGCATTAATTAAGGGTAAAAGGGTGCTTATTGTTGATGATGTTATAAGCACGGGCGAATCGCTTATTGCGGTTAGAAAATTAGTAGAAGCGGCAGGCGGTATAGAGGTTGCTACCGCGGCAGTTTTAGCCGAAGGTGATGCTGCAAATAGAAAAGACATTATTTTCTTAGAGCCGTTACCACTATTTTTTAAATAAATTAAAATGCCGAGTGAAAATCTCGGCATTTTTTACACATATTAAAGGTGGAGGCGATTTTATGAAGATAGCGTTTTTTGATGCAAAAAGTTATGATATAGAATCTTTTAACAGCATAGAGAGTGATTTAAAATTTAAATTTTTTGAAACTAAGCTTAATATCGATACCGTGCGTTTGGCCGAGGGAGCGGATGGAGTTTGCGTTTTTGTAAATGATACTTTATCTGCCGAAGTAATAGAAGAACTTTGCCGTATGGATATTAAGGTTATTGCTCTTCGTTGCGCAGGTTATAATAATGTGGATTTTAAGGCGCTAAAGGGAAGAATTCCTGTTGTGCATGTTCCCGCATATTCTCCCTATGCCGTTGCCGAGCATGCTATGGCAATGCTTTTAACCTCTATAAGAAGGGTGCATAAGGCATATATCAGAACCAAGGATTTTAATTTCAGCCTTGCGGGACTAACGGGTTTTGATTTATATAATAAAACCGTAGGTGTAATAGGAACAGGTAAAATTGGAAGGGTGTTCATCGATATTTGCAAAGGCTTTAAAATGAATGTTATAGCCTATGATAAATATCCGAACAGCGAAATAGATGTTCAGTATGTTTCTCTTGATGAGATTTTTAAAAGAAGCGATATTATATCTCTTCATTGCCCGCTAAACCGTGAAACCTATCATATAATAGATGAAGAATCTATTGAGAAGATGAAAAAGGGTGTTATGATTCTTAACACCTCTCGCGGAGCCTTAATCGATGCCGAAGCTCTTCTTGCAGGTATTAAGGAAAGAAAGGTCGGCGGAGCTTGTTTAGATGTTTACGAAGAAGAATCAGATTTCTTTTTTGAAGACTTTTCGGGACACATTGTTGATGATGATACCTTGGCGCGCCTTATTAGTATGCCAAATGTTATAGTAACTTCACACCAGGCATTTTTAACCAAAGAGGCGCTTCAAAACATCGCTGAAACCACAACAAAAAACATTTTTGAAATATTAAAAACGGGTAAATGTGAAAATATAATATCATTTTAGCAAAAAGCCATAAAATCTATTGATTTTATGGCTTTTATATGTTAAAATGCACTTGAATTAAAATTCAAAAAAAGGAAGTGTTTTTTATGAAAAGAATTATTAGCATTTTACTTGTCCTATGCATGATTTTTTCCCTTGCCGCCTGTGGTGGCAAAACCCCTGCCGATGTAAAGGAACCTGAGGCAGAAGGGTATGTATATAAAGATACATATATCACCGAAAAGGATCCCAATAATCCTGTTGTTATGGGACTCTTTTACAGAAACGTAACAGGTGCTAAAATCACTTCAGATGACCCTGTTATATTGGAAATCGATAAAAAAGCAGATGCAAAGCTTAAGGAAATCGAGGATTACCCCGATAATGTGAAGGTTGAAGGCACAACCTATTATCTCTCCAATGAGGGAGATAATAAGGCTGATGGCACAACCCCCGAAACCGCAAAAAAAGATTATGATGCAATCCGCTTTGAGATAAAAGAGGGCGATGCTGTTCTTTTCCGCAGAGGAGATATTTTCCGCGGTCAGATAGGCCTTGTTTCAGGTGTTACCTATGGTGCTTACGGAGAAGGCGTTAAGCCACGCCTTTATGGTTCAAGAGATGGTCTTGAAAGAGAATGGGTAGCAACAAGCGACCCTGATATTTATGAATACACAGGTATCACAGGCGATTATTCCAATATTATCTTCAATAACGGCGAATATATAGGTCGCCCTGTTCAGACAAGAGCAAATCTTAAGAAAAAGGCTTTAAATGTTTTCTTGGGCTCTCGTTTAACTATTTATAGTCCGGATGGTAACCCGGGAGAAATTTTCCACAATATTGAAATTGTTGATGGCTATTGCCTTATGGTAGGTAACGGCAAGGCTTTAAAGAATATAAAGCTTCAAAATCTTTGCATGATGTACACAGGTGTTCATTTCTTAGGCACATTAGGCCCCGTTTACGGAATGGAAATTGAGGGCTGTATAATGGGTTACTGCGGAGGTAGAGATTTATATAGGGGCGCTGCAGCAACATCGCTTGGCAACTGCGTTGAGTTTTGGAGCGTAGCAGTGGACATCAATATTCACGATAACTATTTCTTCCAGGCATTCGATGCCGCTTTAACTCACCAAGGACCCACTTCGGTTAACCCTGATAGCGAGCAGGTAAGAGCAACCAACTATACAAATATTCATTATGAGGATAACCTCTGCGAATTTAACACCTATGATTTCGAGGCATTCTCTTGTCGAAGCGTAGCAATGCAAAAGAAGTCTCCCAATGGTACATTTACATATAACGATGTTTATATAAGAGGTAATATTACCCGTTATACAGGTTGGGGATGGGGAAGCCTTGATAGACCTGATAAAAATGTTTACACCGTATTTAAATATGATGCCGAGGGCGAGCAGGATGAAAATGGTAAATTTACCAACCTCCATGTTAAACCTCTTTATATTGAAAACAATATCTTTGACCGTTCAAGAAAAAGCGTTTTAGGAATTTCTACCCCTGAATTTAATAAGGCTAATATGATTTTGAATAACAATCAGTTTGTTCAGCCGAAGAATGCTAAAATTGCGGGTGGTCTTACCTTAAAAGATGATTATATGAGCTATATTAATTCTCACTATACTGCTTCCGGAAATACATTTATTGAGGTTGCAAGATAATATGAGGAGAATTATAAGTTTAATTCTTTGCGTTTCTCTTATTTTCACACTCGCTGCCTGTGGTGGCGAGCCTCAAAAACAAAATGAGAATGAAAATAATGAGGCTTCAAAAGGGCCAACAGAAAGTGTAGAGAATTATCAATATAAAGATACATTTGTTACCCAAAAAACCGTTAGAAATCCTGTTGTTATGGGCCTTTTTTACCGAAATGTAACAAATGCTAAAATAGAATCGGATGACCCTGCTGTTTTAGAAGTTACAAAAAAGGCAGATGAAAGACTAGAGAAGATAGAAAATTATCCCGATGATGTAAAGGTAGAGGGTACCACCTATTATCTTTCAAACGAGGGAGACGATAAAAACGATGGTCTTACCCCCGAAACCGCAAAAAGCACCTATAGTTCTTTTAGGTTGGATTTAAAACCAGGAGATGCCGTGCTTTTCCGCAGAGGAGATATCTTCAGAGGCCAAATAAAATTAATGCCCGGTGTTACCTATGCGGCCTATGGCGAGGGCGTTAAACCAAGGATTTATGGCTCGCGTGATGGCAAGGCATATAAATGGGTTGAAATTGAAGAGGATGTATATGAATACACCGGAATTACCGGCGACTATTCTAATATAATATTCAATAACGGTGAATTTATAGGTCGTCCTGTGCAGTCTATGAACAGAATAAAGGGAAGACCCTTGAATGTTTATTTGGGTAAAAGATTAACCATCTATAGTCCGGATGGAAATCCCGGCGAAATTTATCATAATATTGAAATTGTTGATGGCTATTCCCTTATGACAGGTGGCGGCAAAACCCTCAAAGATGTTAAAATTCAAAACCTTTGCTTAATGTATACAGGCGTTCATTTCCTTGGAACTTTGGGTCCTGTTTACGGAATGGAAATTGAGGGTTGCATTATGGGTTATTGCGGCGGACGAGATTTGCATTTGGGAACTAGCGTATCGCTTGGTAATGCGGTTGAGTTTTGGAGTGTGGCTGTGGATATTAATATTCACGATAACTATTTCTTCCAGGCTTATGATGCGGCACTAACTCATCAGGGCCCCACTAAAACTGACCCCGATTCCGAGCAAATTTCCGCAACAAATTATACCAATATTCATTATGAAGATAATCTTCTTGAATTTAACACCTATGATTTCGAGGCATTCTCTTTAAGGGATGTTAATGAGCAAAAGAATTCCCCTAATGGAACATTTACCTATAACGATGTGTATATTCGAAATAATATTACCCGTTATACAGGTTGGGGTTGGGGAAGCTTGGATAGACCCGATAAAAACGTTTACGCAACCTTTAAATATGATGCTTCGGGCGGACAAAATGAGAAGGGCGAATTTACCAATATCCATGTAAAACCGCTTTATATTGAAAATAATATTTTCGACCGCTCAAGAGGCAGGGTTTTAGGCATTTCTTCGCCCGAAAACAATAAAAATAATATGATTTTAAAGAATAATCAATTTCTTCAGCACGAAAGAGCTAGAATTTTTGGTGGTGCAACCTTGGATGGTAATTATTTGGAGGCTATAAACTCTTATTTTACTGCTTCCGGAAACACCTTTAAACTTGTGGATTATTAAAATTAACTCTGCCTTAAATTTTAAGGCAGAGTTTTTTAAATTTTAATGCTTTTTTTAAAAAACTGTGATATAATATTTTTATAAATAAAAAAGGAGGAGAAAAATGCTCTGGAAGTTATTTTTAACATTCTTTAAAATTGGCCTTATTACCTTTGGCGGCGGCTATGCAATGATAGCCAATATAAGAGAATTGGTTGTTTTGAAATATGGTTGGATAAGTGAAGATGATTTCATTGAAATTATTGCCGTCTCCGAATCAACCCCCGGACCTATTGCTATTAATATGGCAACCTATATAGGTTTTAAGAAAAAGGGAGTTTTGGGGAGTGTCTTCGCAACTTTAGGCGTTGTTTTGCCATCCTTTATAATAATCTATTTAATTTCTTTAGTGCTCGATAAATTTATGGCTAATAAATATGTAGCCTATGCATTTGTTGGAATTAAGAGCGCTGTGGCCTTTCTTATCACAAAGGCGGGAATTGATATGTTTAAAAAGCTTGAAAAAAAGGTGTTGCCGCTTTTAACCTTTTTTATTGTTTTAAGCCTTTTACTCGTTTTCCAAATATTCTCTATAAATTTCAGTTCTATTTTCTTCATTCTAATAGGTGGGGTTATAGGAATTTTCGCCTATGCTTTGCCTTCAGTTAAGGGGGAAAAGAAATGATTTATTTATTGTTATTTTTTGAATTTTTTAAGATAGGCCTTTTCACATTTGGCGGCGGCTTTGCAATGATTCCCCTTATTGAAGAAACGGTTTTAAAATACAATTGGCTTAATGAATCGCAGTTTTATTCCTTTTTAGGTGTGTGTGAGTCAACTCCGGGCCCCGTTGCAATTAATATGGCAACCTATATTGGTTCAGCGCAGGGTGGAATTTTAGGCAGTGCGGTGGCAACGCTTGGAGTTGTTTTACCCTCATTTATAATAATTTTAATAATAGCCGCAATTCTAAGAAACTTAACCGAAAATAAGTTTTTCAAGAGTTTTATTAAGGGCGTGAAACCCGTTATTGTTTCGCTTATTTTATCAACAGGTCTTGTTCTTTTGGCAAAGGCGGTAGGTTATGTATCGATAAATGAATTCTCATTTGCCGCAATACCGTTTATCATTTTTGCGCTTTTATGTGTTGTATTTTATGGTTATAAATGGATAACCAAAAAGAAAATGTCCACAATAGTATTAATATTGATTTCAGCGGCGCTTGGAATATTATGCAATGTTGTAAAGGAATTTATAGTATGATAGTTAAAATAACCGATTCTGTAAAATATATAGGTGTTAACGACAGAAAAATTGATTTATTTGAGGGTATGTATATAGTGCCCGAGGGTATTTCATATAATTCCTATGTGATAATTGATGAAAAAATAGCCGTTATGGATGCGGTTGATAAAAACTTTTCGGATGAATGGCTTAGAAATCTCCAAAACGAGTTAGATGGCAAAACTCCTGATTATTTAGTGGTTCATCATATGGAGCCTGACCATTCGGCAAGTGTTATAGACTTTGTGAATAAATATCCTAATGCTAAACTAGTGGCATCGGCAAAGGCTTTTTCAATGATGCAAAACTTTTTTGGCACCGATTTTAATAAAAAAAGAATAGTGGTAGGTGAAGGCGACACCCTCGAATTAGGAAAGCATAATCTTAAATTCATATCGGCTCCAATGGTGCATTGGCCCGAAGTTATTTTAAGCTATGATTCTTATGAGAAAATTCTCTTTTCGGCCGATGCTTTTGGTAAATTCGGCTCATTGGATATAGAGGAAGAATGGGCCTGCGAAGCAAGGCGATATTATATAGGTATCGTTGGTAAATACGGAGCACAGGTTCAAAGTCTGCTTAAAAAGGCGTCGGCATTAAAAATTAATAAAATTTGTCCTCTTCACGGTCCGGTATTGGATAAAAACATAGAGTATTATGTAAACCTGTATGACATCTGGTCTTCCTATACTCCCGAAGAAGAAGGCGTTTTAATTGCATATACATCGGTTTATGGGAATACTAAAAAAGCGGTGGAAAAATTAGCCTCGTTTTTGGAAAATAGAAATGTGAAGGTAGCTGTAGCCGATTTAGCAAGATGCGATATGGCAGAGGCCGTGGAGGATGCTTTTAAATTCAGCAAGATAGTTTTTGCAACAACTACCTATAACGGCGGAGTTTTTCCGTTTATGAGGGAGTTCATTTTAAACCTAACCGAGCGCGGTTTTAAAAACAGAATGGTGGCATTTATTGAAAATGGCACTTGGGCGCCAATGGCAACTAAAACCATGAAGGATATGCTTGCTAATTCAAAGGATTTAAAATTTACCGAAAACAATGTTAAAATTCTATCGGCGATAAATGCCGATAGTGAAGCTCAATTAATAGCTTTAAGTGAAGAATTGAGCAAATAAATTTAGGAGGTTATTTTATGAAATACGTTTGCGATGTATGTGGTTGGGAGTACGATGAAGCTTTAGGCGATGCTGACAATGGAATTGCGGCAGGAACCAAGTTTGAAGACCTTCCGGATGATTTTGTTTGCCCGCTTTGCGGAGTAGATAAATCAAATTTTTCAAAAGCTGAATAAAGCAAACAAACGGAAATTGATAATTTTACAATTTCCGTTTGTTTTTTTATGTTTTTTATTGACAAAGAATACTAATTGTGTTAAAGTTTGGGTAGATAGTTGAAAGGCAGGTAAAAACTATGAAAATAATAGATAAAATAACAGTATATTCAGGTGAAAACACTCCTAAATACACAAGCTGTTCGTTTCCTTCAATGTGCCTTTTAAGTGATGGCACTCTCATTGCTTCTTTCAAGGCGGCGGCAAGAAAAATTCCCGATAACAAAACCGATCATGTAGGTTTTTGCGTGTCGAAAGATGGTGGTAAAACCTGGAGCGATATAGCCGAATGGTTTAAGCCCCCGATTGTTGATGGCAAGGAAACCACCCTTCGCACAGGTTATATTATTGAAGAAGCGGAGGATAATCTTATTGCAGTTTTAAATGCAGTAGATGCAACCCTCGAAGACCTACCTTATTACAATGAAGAAACTGAAGGTTTAAAGGAAACCTATATTCTCGTTTCCCATTCTAAAGATATGGGTAAAACTTGGTCGCAGTTAGAGCGAGTTCAGGTTAAAACCTTTTATGATGCACCACTCCCTTTAACAGGTGCTCCTTTTAAAACTAAGGATGGAAGAATTGGTATTCAGTTTGAGGTTAATAAGCATTATTATGAAACTAAATATTGGGTACATAATAGTTGCGCTGTTTATTCAAACGATGGTGGTTATACTTGGGGCGATGAGGTTATAATTACCAATAATCCCGATATTTATTATTGGGACCAGCGATTAGATGTTTTAGAAGATGGCACCGTTGCTGATATTTTCTGGACATTTGATAGAACTAAGGGAGATTATATAAACATCCATTATACCGATAGTAAGGATGGCGGTAGAACCTTTGGCGAGCTTATCGATACAGGATTAGTAGGCCAGCCGGGTAATGTTATAAACGGTAAAGATGGAAGTTTAATAACCATTTATATCAATCGCGATTCAGCCCCCATTATTAAGCTTGCTAAAAGTTTTGATAACGGTAAAACCTGGGAAGATGCTCTAACCGTTTATGATTTCGGAAGCAACACCAAAGGCAAGCAAAATGCAGGTATGAATGATGTTTGGGCGGAAATGGGTAAATTCAATGTTGGCCACCCATTTATTATAAGACTTAGTGATAACACTATTGGCGCTTATTTTTATGCAGGACCTTCCACCCACAGAACCGACTTTAATTTAGTTGTAGTGGAGGAATAATGATATGTTAGGCAAGGATATGGTTTATACAGAGCACGATTACGAGGCTATAAAAATTTTAAAGGACTTTTTGCCTGATAAAATTTTTGATACCCATATTCATCTTTTTAATTCTAATTCCGCAAGAGCTTTAACTTCACCCCTTGAAAATAATCTTGAATTAACCCTTGAAAAATATAGAGCTGAAATGAATGACCTTTTATGTTCTCCAAAAGTTTGGCGAGCAAATATAATTGGCTATCCTGATATTGATGGCAAACCCAATTTTCGAGAGAATTTTAAAAGATGCGATAAATTTTTAATCGACCAGTTAAATAAGGATAATCTTAATGTTGGTGAAATTATTGTAAGTCCAACCGATACGGTTGAAGATTTAGAAAAGCGCATTGCTCAGCATCCTAATATCAGGGGCTTTAAGTGTTATCACGTTTATGGGCCTAAAGAAGTAACTTGGCACTCGGATATTGGTGAATATCTTCCTGAATCAGTTTGGGAGGTTGCTAATAAACACAAAATGGTTATAACGCTTCATATGGTAAAAGATTTGGCTTTAGCTGATGAAGGTAACAGTAAATACATAATCGAAATGGCAAAAAAACATCCCGATGCCACTCTTATTTTAGCCCATGCAGCACGCTCCTTTGCTTCTTGGACAGCACTTGAAAATGTGCATAAGGTAGCGGCATTAGATAATGTTTGGTTTGATTTTTCCGCCGTTTGCGAATCTCCCGCAATGTTCCAGATTATGCGCAAAGCAGGGCTTCAAAAATGTATGTGGGGAAGCGACTATATGGTTTGCCGCGGCAGAGGAAAAGCTATATCCTTAGCCGATAGTTTTTATTGGATATATCAGAATGATTTAGATAATTTCGCTTCCTCTACCACCCTTAAAAGTTGGCTTATTGCTACCGAAAACCTAATGGCTACCCGCCAGGCCTGCATTTTAGCCGAGCTTAACGAGAACCAAATAGAAGACCTTTTCTATAACAATGCCGCAAGGCTTTTTGATAAAAGATAAAAGGAGAATTGAAAATGGGAGTTTATGAATTAAAGAATAACCGAATGCTTTGCTGGGATGATTTTCTTCTTGAAAAGCAAGAAAATGTAGAAATCCGTATGCATAAGCCAACCCCTCGCGATCTAGCCATTGTTTGTGATAGCCAATGGGATGGTATACATAATAGCTATGGCACCGTGGCAAAGGTAGGCGATAGATACTATTTTTGGCAGAGAAGCGCCAACAGTCTTTTGTGTCCGGGTAACTGCTGGGGTAAGGTTTTCCCATCAACATATACCGTTTATGAAAGTTTAGATGGTAAGCATTTTAAGAAAAAATGGGTTGATAAGCATATCTTTAACGGTAAGCTTCATAACAATATTTTCTTTAATGAAAACCGTGATAATTTAGCGGTTTGCTATGATGAAAATCCTAATTGTCCGCCTGAAGAAAAATTCAAGGGTTTTGCTATGGGGGGCGGCGAAGGTTATCCGCAGGATGATGGCCCTCACGGACTTTATATGTTCGTAAGCCCTAATGGTATTGATTTTGAGCCTCGCGGCCGACTCGACCTCCCAGGCTCATTCGATAGTTATAATATTGCCTTTTGGGATAAGGATATAAATAAATATCGAATCTATTATCGCGGTGAGCGCACCAAAAATGCCGAGGCAGAGGATTTCGATGTTGTAAACAAATCTAATAATATTATTCGTGAAGTTAGAACTGCAACTACAACCGATTTTAAAACCTTTGATATTCACGGCGAGATAGATTATGAAGAAGGCAAAGAGGTTATGCAGCTTTACACCAGCCAAACCGTGAAATATGAAAGAGCTAAGGATATGTATATTGCTATGCCTATGCGCTACAATGAGCGTTGGGACAGTATGGATAACCTAAAGCATATGCCTCAATGGGATATGCGCGAATTCGTTATCGAGGGAACAGGTCGAGGCGGCACAGCCTTTACCGATACTTTACTTATGACTTCACGAGATGGTACAAGTTTTAAGCGTTGGGATGAAGCTTACTTAAAGCCGTATGGAGAATATCGCTGGTGGTATGGCGATGGCTCTGTAGCACGCGGTCTTTATGAAACCGAAAGCGATGTTGAGAACGCTCCAAATGAACTTTCTTTCTTAGCAATTGAAAACTATCGCACCGATAAGGTTAATTGGCGTCGCTATACAGTGCGCCTTGATGGTTTTGTTTCCTGGTATTCTAAATATACAGGCGGCGAAGTTTTAACAAAGCCTTTTACCTTTGAGGGAAGCGAATTAGAGCTTAACTTTGAAACAGGCGCCATGGGCACTTTGATTATTACCGTTTGCGATGAAGATGGTAATGAAATTGAAGGCTATAAAACCTGCGAAATGTTTGGCGATACAGTAGGCAGACCCGCAGTATTCCAAAAGGAACTAAAGGAACTTGAAGGTAAGCCTATTAGACTTAAGTTCTATTTAAAGGATGCAGACCTTTATTCATTTAAATTTAATTAAAACAAAACCCGAGTTGTATTTTAATACAACTCGGGTTTTTATATTATTCCGTAAAGCTTTGTGATGGGATCTATAAAAAGAGGCAATTTTGGAGGGGAAAAGGTAAGAACAATAAAAACAATTCCAATTAAAATGAGAATAAAAAGTGAAATGGCAGAAGGAAGAGAACATTTTCTACTTTTTAATATTTTGGTTTCGGTATAATAGGTAATGGCGGCGGCAATAAAGAAAATTGTAATATTAAACCAATCCTTCATAACCCCAAAAGCACCGGTGTATGTGTAAAACAGCGTAGGGATAATCAACAGGCCTAAGGTTGTTCCAATAAGTTTTGCATACCAAAAGTTTTCGAAATACCTTCCTATGAATTTATATTGAATAATAGAAAAGATAAGTAGCGGGAAATAAAGCAGTTTCATATGCTCAAAAATCGATTCATTAACCGCCGAAAAGGGTGCTATAAGAATGGAATTATTGCTCCATTCATATAGAAAGTGCAAAAGGGTGCCCATAACACTAGTGAAAATAAATCCTGCGGTTTGCCAAAATAAGAGTTTGTTTTTCATTATACCACCTTAATTATTTATATGTTAATTCCATTTCTTTATGAATTGCTATTGTATAACCTTTAAAAAAGTGATATAATTTAATAAAGAAATTTAAGGAGTAGGTTTATGAAAATATTAAAAGGAATGATTTCGGTGCTTTTTGTTTGTCTTTCTCTTTTTTGTTTATCATCTTGTAAGGAAGAAAAGATTGAATATACTCAAATTACCCCTCAGGAAGCCAAGCAGATTATAGATACCGAGAAGGATTATATAATAGTTGATGCCAGAACTCCCGAGGAATTTGAATCGGGTCATATTAAAAATGCTATTGTTCTTCAAGAGGAGAATGTTAAGGAACTAGCACCGCAAATGTTTCCAAACAAGGATAAATTAATTTTGGTTTATTGCCGAAGCGGTAATCGAAGTAAAAAAGTTGCGCAGGCTCTTGCCGATATGGGATATACCAATGTTAAAGAATTTGGCGGAATTATCAGCTGGCCTTATGAAACTGTGAAATAAGATAAATTTACAACTTATATAATTGGAGGGGAAGTTATGATTAAATATGAAATTGAAGGTGGCAATTTACCGGTTGTTATTTGTTATCCCGAAGTGGGTCAATCCCTTTGCACTCAAAGTGGCGCAATGAGTTGGATGAGCCCCAATATGCAGATGCAAACCAATAGCGGCGGTGGAATTAAAAAGGCACTTGGTAGGCTTCTTTCGGGAGATTCCATATTTATGAATGAATATACCCCGCAGGGTAGCAGCGGAATGATTGCTTTTGCTTCATCTTTCCCCGGCTCTATAATTCCTTTTGAAGTAACATTGGGTAACGGCATTATTGTTCAAAAATCAGGCTTCTTAGCAATGGAGAAGGGTTTAGATTTATCCGTGTTTTTCCAAAAATCTCTAGGCAGAGGTTTGTTTGGCGGAGAAGGATTCATTATGCAAAAGATTTCGGGCGAAGGCACCGCCTTCATTGAAATCGATGGCTATTGCAAGGAATACACCTTAGGCGTAGGGGAGAGCATAATTGTTGATACAGGTTACCTTGCGGCAATGAGCGAAAGTTGCAGCATGGATATTGAAACCGTTAGGGGCTTTAAAAATATTTTGTTTGGCGGAGAAGGTGTTTTCAACACCCGAATTACAGGCCCCGGTAAAGTGTATATTCAGTCTATGCCGATTATTAATACAGCTGAGCGCCTTATTCCTTATTTACCTCAGCCATCATCAAATAACTCGGATGGTTTTAATTTAAACTTCGGAGGAAGAGATTAGTAAGCGATAAATAAACCGAGGTCTGATATTTTAAATCAGACCTCGGTTATTTTTTATCTATGCATAAATTTTCTCTTGCCGCAATTGTGGCGAGGGTGTCGCCCAACTGAACGAGAATGCTTGCTAAAAGAGCCATTTCATCAATCGAGAGGTTGCAAGCAATGGTATTGGCAAGCGCAGTTATTGCGGTTGTTAGTTCTAACGAATTCATAGCGTATCAATAACTTTCATATTTTATGGTTTCTATATGCCCAGTATTAGTATATGCTGTTAAATTGTTTTGGTATATCAGCTTGAATAAAAAGGTGCAAAGTTTAATTTTGATGTAATAGTGAAGAGATAAGAAGTAAAAAGTAAAAATCCCATTCACTTTCGTGAACGGGATTTTTGGTGCCGCTGACCGGACTTGAACCGGTACGGAGTCGCCCCCGAGGGATTTTAAGTCCCTTGTGTCTGCCTATTCCACCACAGCGGCATATTAAATTTAGCACTTAAATATAATAAGGTATTTGGAGCCATTTGTCAAGGGTTTTGTTAAAATTATCTTCTTGATTTATTAAGGAATATATTGTATACTAAATTTAAGGTGGTGTTCGTATGAATAAAAAGACATTATTTATCTTAATTCCTATAGTTGTTGTAGCTTTAGCCGTTGCAATAATTCTTGCAACATGTAACCCTAATGGTGCGGGAGAAACCGCGGGTAGTAACTCTCAGATAGAGCAGGGCACCGATAACGGTACCGAGCTCCCCGATAATAACGGCGGAGAAAGCACTACTCCTGATGGCAGCGGTAGTGGTAACGGTAATTCCGAAAGCAATAAGCCTAATTCCAATGGCATAATTGATGGCGGCGAAGAAGGAAGTAATAATCTGGGCGGCAATAATCAGGGCAATGATTTCGATGACCTTTTCTCTGATAATGACGACAACAATAACAACAATAATAACAATAATAACAATAATAACAATAATAACAATAACAATAATAATAACAATAATAACAACAATAATAATAATAACAATAACAATAACAATAATAATAATAACAACAATAATAACAACAACAATAATAACAACAACAATAATAACAACAATAATAACAACGATAATAACAACAATAATAACAACAATAACGACAACAATAACAGCGATAACAACAATAACAACGATAATAGCAACGATAATAACAGCGATAACGACAATAACAACGATAATAGCAACGATAATAACAACAATAACGACAATAATAACAATAATAACAACGATAATAATAACAACGATAACAACAATAATAATAACGACAACAATAACAGCGATAACAACAATAACAACGATAATAGTAACGATAACAACGATAACAACGATAACAACGACAATAACAACAACGACAACAGCAACGACGATAACAATGATAATACCGGCGATAACCAAGGTGGAAACCAGGGCGGCGGTCAAGAGGAAGAAGAGCCTGTTAATGATTCCATCGGAAACAGTATGGGCGGATTAAACGGATAATTAATACATATATAATATAAAGGCAGGGTGGAGTAAAGCCACTCTGCCTTTTGCATTATTTCAATAATTAATATCAAAAGGGTTTACAGTTTTTGTTAAAAGGTCTAAAACTATATTTTTTGAAACCTTAAAATAGTACTGCTTTTAGGCACTAAAAAAAGGGGAAACATTAAAGAGAAAATCTATTGCTTGCAAGGTAAAATAGGGTATGATATGATAACACTGTAACATTATTTAGTTTTGGAGGTAGAGGAAATGAAAAGTTTGTACGTAACACCGGAATTGGAAATAGTAAAATTCCTTTCTGAAGATGTTATCGTAACATCATTGAAAGTGGAACCTGATGGCGGCGGCATTGATACCGAAGTTGATTCAGGCGATGGCTTCGGTGATGGCACAGGCAATCCCAATAATCCTTGGGGTTAAAAACAAAAATCGTAATTAATCATAATTAGGAGGATAAATTTATGAACAACTCGATTAAGAGAGTTACCAAAAAAGCATTATCAGTATTGCTTGCAGTGGCAATGCTTGTTTCAATGCTTTCAGTAGCTTTCACGGCTTTTGCTGACGCTGCAGTTTACACAGTGGTTAACAATAAGCCCGTAATTCCTGCAAAGCAGGGCACGGTTATCGACCTTACTAAGATTGACGTGCAGTTTGGTGGAGACACCTATAACGGCGCTAATATCACATGGTCAACAACCGATACTTCAGGCGGTGTACGTGTTGATGATACCGCTAAGACCGTTGATGTAGCAGGTTCCGATATCTATGCTATCGAAGCCACAGCAAACGGCGAAACAAAAACTATTTACATAATTGAACCGGCAGCAAACGGTAGCGCAGTTATTTATGACTACACTTTCTCTGCTGATGATTTAAAAACTATTGAGCCTTTGGTTATTGATGGCGTAAACTATACTCCGTCTACTAACCCGAATGATGAAACAAGCAGTTCATTATCGGCTCATAAGAGTACTCACGTAGCAGGTAACCCTGCAAGCGATTGGGCATTGTTCAATACTGCTCATGCTAAGTATTATGGTAAAACATATACAACAGCTGATGGCGTAGAGTTCACCTATACCAATCCTGACTGGATTACCCAACAGAATAGCTGGACATATACAGATGGCAAGGGTCTTGGTATTGCAACCAATGCTGCAGCTTATATGTATCTTAAGCCTGAAACCAAGGGCGGTAAATTAGTTTCTGCTTTTGCAGACTATACTATCGACTTTACCTATTCAGGCAGATATGCTGCAACATCCAATTCAAGATATTTCTATCTTTTAGGTAAGTATTCTCTTATCAACGCTACCTATAACGGAACCTCAAACAACTTCGTTCTTAAGGATGAAAAGTTTGCAGGTGTTCAGCTCCCCGGTGGTAACAACTTTACTTATACTTCATTTTCTACAGTTGTATCAGGCGGAGAGGGAACAGTGATTTCTGATAAGACCTTTGCTACCGCAACAGCCGATAATAATGTAAGAGTAACCTTTAATGGTAACAATATTACTTATGCTATCAAGCTAGCAACTCAGAGCGAATACACCGTTCTTTATGATGGCGTTGCTCGTGAAGGCGAAGATATTGCTAACCTTAAGGGTACTATTGCTATTGATAATGCCGAGCAGTCTCGTCAATACAATAAATCTATTACCGTTACTATCGACCTTACTGCAGAGGCCGCTGTAATGGATGCATATTTATCCGACCTTTTAATAGTTGAAGCCTCCAAGCCTGCTATTCCTCTAACAGCAGGTAAGAAACTTGACTTATCCTCTATCTATTTTGAATTTGATAACGGAGCAGTAGCTCGCGGTGCAGACATCACCTGGTCTACTGAGGAAACAGGCGTTGCAGTTGATAACACAGCAAAAACTGTTACAATGTTCGCCCCCGGTATCTATAAAATTACCGCAGCTTATGCAAAGGCTGATGCTCCTAAGACAATTTATATTATTGAACCCAATTCTGATGGAACAAAAGAACTTTACTATCATGCATTCTCTGAGTCAGAAGTTGATACAGCTACAGGCGATTTCGTTGCCGATAGCGCTTGGACACTTACTAGCGGTGCAGGCAATTTAGCTTGGAACTCTATCGGCGGTGTTCAGACAGGTAATGCTTTATACTGCGGCTATCAATTAAAGCCCGAAAGCGAAGCTGGTAAATTAGTATCATCCTTCCGCGATGTTATTATTGATGCAAACATTGCCTTCTCAACTAACTTCGGTGCAGCTGATAAGACCTTTGACTTCTCACTCGTTGGTCGTGTTAACGGTAGCACCTATGCAGGCGGTGGCTTCAACGGTGCGGGCGGTCAAACTGTTGACTGGGCAAGACTTAATGTTTCAGGCACTGAAAACCTCTATACTTATGATACTAAGAACACAACAACCAATACCTTCTATAGCTACAGAGTAAGCCTTATTGGCAACGATATTAAGATTGCTAAGAATGGCGTTGAAGCTCCCATCACCTTAAGTGATGACCAGTTGGCTAAGATAGGCGATACCAAGACCGGTACCATTTCACTTTCCGACTATAACACCCGTCTTGTATTTAAAGATATTAAGGTAACATTAGTGTTCACAGCTGATGAACTTTCAGCTTATGATCACCTCATTTCTGATATAGTTTTAGTTTCAGCCGATAGCCCTGCTATTCCTATGGCTGCTAAGACCACGGCTGATTTATCAAACATCTACTTCGGTTTTGATTCAGGCCTTGTGGCTTCAGGTAAGGATATTACTTGGTCAACAGCTGATACTTCCGGCGCAGTTGCAGTGGAGGGCACAACTGTTTTATTAACAGCTTCAGGCATCTACACCATTACAGCTGAATATAAGGGCGAGAAGAAGGACTTCTATGTTCTAGAGCCCGATGCCGATAACACAAAGGTTATCTATAGCCACACCTTCTCTGAAAATGACCTTGTTGATGGTCAGTTCACCGAAGAAAGCGAATGGACCCATACCGATGCATCCGCTCTCGGCACATCTTATAATGGTGTAACAGGTATTGGTAACTATGGTAACATTTCCGATTACTTCTATTTAAGACCCGATTCTGAAAGTGGTAAATTAGTATCACAGTTTAGCAACGTAATCGTTGAAGTAAACTATGCTCTTCCCAGTAACTTTAACTGGAGCGGTAACGAAATAGCAGGTCCTCTTGCAAGAGTAAACTTTGTTAATAACACCGTTGCCGATGGCAGAGAGTCTTATGTAATAGTTACTTACACAAGAACCAATAATGAAGGCTCTAACCAGTATAACCAGTACACCGACATTTCTTACTCGGTAAACGGTGTAGGCGGTCCTTCTACCGACCTCGGCTTAACCATTCCTCAGAAGGCTTTCTCAACCGTTAAGGTTGAATTAATCGGTAACTCGATGAGAACCTTCATCAACACAGGCGCAGGCTTTGTTGAAACAACTCAGGATTTAACTGCTGACCAGCAGGAAGCTCTTAACAATACTAAGGGCGGTACAATTGGTATTTTCTCAGGTCAAAACTACCGCGCTCCTTTAGGCTATGCTAAGGTTTCTATCGCATTTGCTGAAGACCTTGTTAAAGCTATTAAGGATGCTTCAAGCGAACTCTTCGTTGTATCTAACACTAAACCCGCTATTCCTATGACTGTTGGTAAGAAGATTAATATCTCTGATATTTACTTCCAGTTCCCCTCAGGCAAGGTAGCTCTTGGTAAGAATATTACTTGGTCTACAACCGATGAAACAGGCGGTCTTATCGTTGAAGATACCGAAAAGACCATTGCTTTACTTTCAAATAGCATTCTTCCTTTAACCGCGACTTTAGGCGATGATGTAGCTACATTCTATGTATTAGAACCCGATAGCAGCAATGAGTATGTTCTTATGAACTATACCTTCTCAGCAGATGATGTTCTAACAGGCATTCCTGCTGACACACCTACCTATTTTGGTAAGGACGACACATGGATAGCTTATTCTGCAAGTGCTTCTTCATTCGCATTCGATGCTTCTAAGGGCTTATCCCTTTCTGCAGCAAACACTAACTCTTATGCATTATTAAACCCCGAATCTCCGTATGGTCAGCTAGTATCAAGCTTTGCTGATTATACAATTGAATCTTCCGCTTCTAACTGGACTCCTAACTGGAATGAGCGTTCAGATTCTACCTTTACTTACTATCTCAGATATAACATGGCAGGAGAGAAGATTAACACCGCTAATGATACCTATTTAGGTTTCGCAGGCTGCTTCTGCTCCACTGCTTATGGTTATGCTGAGTATAGCAATAACGGCAAACTATCTGCAGGCTCAGGATTTGGATATGATCCTGCTATCAACGCTATTGATACCAAGGTTAAGGTTGAGGGCAGCAATTTAACTGCATGGCAGAAGAATAAGGGTGCTTCTGAATATACAAAGGTATATGAAATGAATGAAGACACCAAGTCTGATGCTTCCAAGTTAGCAGCTGCTCGCGGCGTAACCGGTGCAGGTACAGTTGGTTGGTATTCTTACAATATCGGTCGTGCTTACATGCAGTATATTAAGGTAAGCATTTCCTTTACAGAAGAAGAAATTGCTAAATTCTCTAACCCCGCAATCACAACCGATCTAGTTATCGTTCCGGCTTCCAAGCCCGCTATTCCGATGACTATTGGTAAAAAGGTTAACGTTTCTGATATCTTCTTTGCTTTCGATTCAGGCGCTGTAGCTCTTGGTAAGAACATTACCTGGTCTACTACAGACACAACAGGCGGTGTAATGGTAGCCGATGCTGATAAGGCTATTGCTCTTCTAGGCAGCGATATCTACACCGTAACCGCTGAATTTAATGGCGAAGAAAAGATATTCTATGTTTTAGAACCCGATTCTAATAACCAAAGAGAAATCTACTATCACGCTTTCTCCGAGGCTGATGTTGATACTTCAACTAAGAACTTTGTAGCTGATAGTGATTGGACACTTGTTTCCGGTGCCGGCGACTTAGCTTGGAACTCTATCGGCGGTGTTCAAACAGGTGGTGCCCTCTATTGCGGCTATGTATTAAAGCCCTCTAGTGATGCAGGTAAATTAGTATCATCTTTCCGTGATGTTATTATCGATGCTAACATTGCTTTCTCAACAAGCTTCGGTGCTGCTGATAAATCTTACGACTTCTCACTTGTAGGTCGTATGAACTGGGAAAACAATGAAACTCTTACCGGTGCTACTACCTATGCAGGTGGTGGATTTAACGGTATGGGTGGCCAGAGTGTTGACTGGGCAAGACTTAATGTTTCAGGCACTGAAAACCTCTATACCTACGACACTAAGAATACAGCTGTAAACACATTCTATTCTTATAGAGTAAGCCTTATTGGCGATAACATTGAAATCTATAAGAATGGCGCTAAGGCTCCTATCACATTAAATGATACTCAGGTTTCTAAGATTGGCGATACCAAGGCTGGTACTCTCTCTCTTTCTGACTATAACACTCGTTTAGTATTCAAAGATATTAAGGTAACAATTCAGTTTACTGATGAAGAAATTGCTACCTTCTCGAAGCCCGAAATCAATTCTGATTTAACAATTGTTAAGTCTGGCAACCCTGTTATCCCGATGGAAGCAGGAACCAAGATTAGCGTTTCTGATATCTTCTTTGAATTCAATTCAGGCAAGGTATTCTCAGGTGCTTCTATTGAGTGGTCATCTAACAATAACTCAGTTGTAGTTGATAACGATACCGATACTATTACATTATTTGCCGCAGGCAGATATGATATCACCGCTTCATTCGGCGGCGAAGAGAAGACATTATATGTAATTACACCTGATGAAAATAATCAGCATGTTCTTATGAACTATATCTTCTCATCTTCCGATACAAAGAGTGGTATTGCGGCCGGTACTCCCACCTACTTCGGTGAGAATGACACATGGATTGCATATAATGAATCAGGTAATGCTTCAATTGCATATGATTCTTCGAAGGGTATCTCCCTTTCTGCAGGCAACACCAATACTTATGCATTACTTAACCCCGATTCTGCTTATGGCAAGCTAGTATCAAACTTCGCTGATTACACCATTGAAACTCAGGCAACAAGCTTGCAGCTTTCATGGGGCGACAGATACGATACTTACTACAACATTTATGGTAGATATAATGTTAAGGGTAGTGTTCTAAGCAATAAGAACGATACCTATTTAGGTATTCAAGGCTTATTCTACTCAAGCTCAAATTCATCCATAATTTATTCCGGCGGCAATGCTTATGCCGGTGCTTCAAGCTTTGGTTACAATCCGAGCACATTCTCTGTTAACACTAAGATGACCTTCAAGGGCAATGACTTAACTGTTTGGCAGAAGAATAGAGATGATGCAAATTACACCAAGGTTTACCAGTTAAGCGAAGATACCACTTCTGATCCTTCTAAGGTAGCTGCTGCTCGCGCTGTAACCGGTGCAGGTACAGTTGGTTGGTATTCTTACAATATCGGTCGTGCTTATATTAAGTACTTCAAGGTAACAATTGATATCGATACCGATTTATTCGCTAAATTAAAGGCAACTGCTGAAAATATCAGCGTTATCCCTGCAAACAATCCTGCTTTACCGATGAGCGTTAACACCGTGCTTAACCTCAAAGAGCTCTATTTCGAGTTCGATGGTGGCAAGGCTGTTCAGGGTAAGAACATCACTTGGTCTTATGAAGGCGAAAAGGGTGGCGTTGTTGTTAGTGATAACGATAAGACCATCACTCTCTTCACAGCTGACTATTTATATCCGATCACTGCTACTGCAGGCGATTACACCGCAACCTTCTATGTTTATGCATTAGAAAAAGATACTAAGATTGAGATTTACAACAAAGAATTCTCATCTGAAGACTTTGAGTATAACGGCTACGGCGAATACTTCTTCACTAAGGATAGTGAATGGATGTCCGATGCTGTTTATGATGAATCTCGTCCTTCTTACAGTAACGTTCGTTGGAGTGAATCCCACAAAGCTATAGTTGCCATGTATACTGAAGATTTAGCTAATGCAGAAGGCTTCTGGCTTGGCGACTGGGGTGCAGGTACTATCTTCCTCGATCCTAATAGCGAAAGCGGTAAGTTGGTAACCTCCTTCCGTGATATTATCGTTGAGGCTGATGCTGTATCAACTACTACTTATGGTTCATCAGGCCGTGGCTCTGTTGGTCCTATTGCTCGTTTACAGATTAATCCTATTGATTATATGGATTTAGATGGCGATGGCGAGCTTGCATTCGAATCCAATGGAGATCCAGAAATATTTGATTGGTATGGCGATAATGAATGGCAGTACGATGGTTACGATACTCCTTGGTCTGGTAAATATGGTTATAATTACGACTATGATACCGGCGCTTATGAGGAGATTAGAACTATTCCTGTAAACCGTGTAGCTTCTCTCTGGAGAATCCAGGGTGGCGGCGATAACACTGCTTTTACCCTTGATATTTCTACTAAAAACTTAGAGTATGTAAGACCTGATGATGGTATGACAGTTCCTACTGTTCCGCAGAACTTTAAGTTCTATAATCCAAGTAATAATAACAACAAACCAGCAGTTAGCACACAAACCCTTTCTGTAATCGGTAACACCGTTACTGCTACACTTCAGGGTAAAGAACCTGCAGGTGAACTCAACACTGCAGTATTCACTCTTACCGATGCGCAAAATGCAGCTCTCACCGAAACCGATGCCGGTACAATTGGTTTCCACATTGATAACCAGTGCCGTGGTGGTGTAAGAGCTATCCGCGCTTACATTACTCCTACCGAGGCTCAGAAGGCTCTTGTTGAGAAGAACTCAACTAAGCTTCAGGGCGTATACACAATGAAGTATTCAGCTCCCGCAATGCCTATGGAGGTTAACTACAAGCTTGACCTTACAAATATCTATTTCGAGCTTAACGAAAATGGTATCTTAGGCAAGGGCAGCGATTTAACCTTCTCGGTTAACAACTCTCTCGCTTCTGTTGATAACGTTACTAAGACCGTTACAATGCTTGGCGAAGGTGTTGCAACACTTACTGTTTCTAATGGTGATCTTTCAGCTGATTATTATCTTGTAACAGCTGATGAAAACGGCGAATATGTAATCTATGACCATACCTTCTCAGGCCTTGATTTATCAGGCGGCGCATTCACTGAGGAAAGCGAATGGGCAACAACCTTCTCAAGTTCCCTCACAATTAATGCACATGGTATTTATGGTAATGCTGCATCTGCTGCTGCATTCTATCTAAGAGAAGACTCTGCTTCAGGCAAGATGATTTCAAGATTTGCCGATATTACAACCGAATTTACAGGCGTTGTAAACGGTGTTGTTGGAAGACTCTTTGGTTCAATCTTAAGAGTTGACCTCGGCGATAATGATGCTTACGATTCAACCGATTCAGGTCTATTCTTCGGTGTATTCCCGTATGCATCAAATAGTGCTGCTCCGAACAATGCTTCCTGGATGAGACTCTTCTATTCAGGTGTTCGTCAGGATAGCGATAGACACATTATGCTTAAAGACCAGAATGGTAATGATTTCATCATTAACAATGAAGGTCAGACATACACCTATCGCACAACAGTTAATGGTGCAAACGCAGCTGTTAGCTTTAAGACAGTAAGCCATGCTGACCCAACCGATGTTCGCACATCTTATAAAGATCTTTCAGGCTATCCGATTCCTAAGGCTCTTCAGAAGGGCGGTACAGCAGGTTTCTATACTGATTCTGATGCAAGAAATATCAACGTTTCTAACTTCAAGGCAATCATCACTATTGATGAAACCTTAAAGCAGAACATTAAGAATAATTCTGTAAAGGTTAACATCATCGATAGCACTAAACCTGCTATCCCGATGAATGTTGGTCAGACTCTTGACCTTAAGCTCCTTACATTAACCGCTGATAACGGCGTGTTAATCGATGGCGCAACTGCTACTTGGTCATTATCTGATGAAAACGCTTATGTTGTTCTTGATACTGTTGATAGAGCAGTTATTGCTTACTCTTCAGGTTATGCAACCTTAACCGCTACCGATTCCCTCGGTAACAGCGTAAACATTTACATTACTATTGCCGATTCTAAGGGCGAATACACTATTTACTATCATAAGTTCTCTCTCAACGACCTTGAGATTGCAGCTGATGGCAACTATGTATTTACCGATGCTAGTGAATGGTATGGTAAGTCGTTATCTTCAGGCTATGCCGATAGCGAAATTAAGCTTGGTTTCAACAAGTCTATTTCTGCTGATGGTTACGTTATGCGTGGTATGACCGCTACTAATGGTAACAGCACAGGTTGGGCAATGTATGTAAGACCTGATTCTGCTTCAGGTATTAAGTTATCCAAGTTCTCGGATATCACCTTAAATACCTACCTAATCCCGCAGGCCAACAATGCTAACTTCTATTACAACTACACAAGATTAAAGATTAATGAAGATGGCACCATTGGTAACAACTTTAACCAGATGGTTCGTGTTGGTAACTCCGGTGCACCTGCAACATGGGTACGTGTTAACAAGAACAATAACTCTAACGGATATATCCGCGAGATACGTAACATCACAACTCCTGCAGGCGAGAACTTCGCTCCCACACAGTTCCAGGGTTGGTATGCAACCTATACTGTATCGGGTGCTGAAAACGGTTCTATTACCTATGCTTCTAAGGCTGATTACTCTGATGCAATAACCATCACTCATTCACCTTCCGGCGCTAATATCTCTACTGCAGACGGCGCTTCTAAGGATGTAGCTTATGATATTAACAGAGTAGATGATTCGTTAATTTCTGAAGGCGGTACAATCGGCTTCGGTGGTGGCGCACTTGCAATGATTTCTTACGATTTCGTTGAAGTTCAGATTACATTTACCGATGCAGAACTTGCTTACTATGATCAGTTCAAGGCCGATAACAACAGCGTTAAGGTTCAGGAATTCGAAGATATTTCTAAGTATCGTGGCGAACCCTACACCGCACCGGATGCACCTTATGGCAAGGTATTCGCAGGTTGGTACACCGATGCTAACTGCACCGAAACTCTTGATCCTTCTGTTAAATCGGGCAAGGCTTATGCTAAGTTCGTTTCAAATGAAGTATTCTCAGTTAAGTGGCAGATTACTGACCCGGCTGATACATTTGAAAGAGTTGTAAATGGAAAGCAGCGTAAGGATAACTCCTTCGACCTCCGCCTTGTATCTACCGTTGATACAACTAAGTACAACCGCGTAGGCTTCACACTTGAAAGAAGCGATGGCAAGGTTGCAGGCTTTACAACCGATACAGTTTACAAGAAGATTACCGGTGAACAGGGCACAGTTGTTTACGACCCAACCTCATTCGCCGATATCTCTAAGTACTTCATTACAGTTAATGTAACCAACTTCGATTGGGCTACATGGGGCAATGAATTCTTCACCGCAACTACCGTATTTGAAACTAAGGACGGTACAATTGTTTATAACACTTCAAATGCAAACACCTTCAAGCCTTCTAACGATACTCAGGCTATCGATTTAGCTGAGGCTGAGATGTATGAGAAGATTAAGAACAATCCTGATACACTTACTGCCAATAAGGTTTACTATGTATCAAACAGCGGTGCTGACTCATACTATGCAGGTACTAAGTCTAGTCCTTATAAGACCTTAAATTACGCTATGAGCAAGGCTAAGACCTATAAGGATAACAACCCGAGCAAGACTGTTGCAATTCTTCTTAAGCGTGGCGACACCTTCCGTGAGAGCGTATTGATGGGTAAAGACATTTCAATCGGTGCTTACGGCACAGGCGCTAAGCCGAAGGTTTACGGTTCTTGGGATGCTCTTACCGATTCAAGAATTAGTGCTCAGAAGATTGATTACTTCCAGATTGATGCTAACGATACTAAGCAGGCAGGTCTCCGCTTAGATAAGTTCACAGCTCCTGAAGGAACTGAACTCTGGAGCATCAACCTTACAAATAGCGAACTTTGGGGCGCTACTAAGTTAGACTTCGGTTCCATCTTCTTCGTAGAAGATGAGGCTGAGCAGAATGTAATCGCTGCTGATAAGAAGTGGTTCAAGGCAGAAGAAAACTATCGTTATGATGCTTCACTCGACGATATGGTTGAGGCTTACGACTTCTTCTTCGATTACAATAACAAAATGGTTTATGTTCTCTTACCTGAGGGCAAGAACTTAACTGATTTCGCTCATGTTGAAATTCAGAATTCCGGCGCAGTGCTTTATGCACAGCCCAACACAGGCAACTCATTCGATTGCGATGACTCTATGAGCAACATCTCATTCCAGAACCTTGAAATTAGATATGGTAACTTCGGTATTTCCGTATCAGAAGCTCATGTCGATGCTTCTAACACAACCAATCCTTTCACAGGACACCAGAACTTCAAGGCTGACGGTCTTGAAATCGGTTGGATCGGCGGCGCTCGTCAGGGCGATGAAGGTGTATATAACAGCTCCGCACACGGTTCATACACTCGTCTTGGTAACGGTATCGAAATCTGGGGCGGTTGTGAAAATATGGTAGTTGAAAACTGCTATATCTATCAGGTATACGATGCTGCTGTAACATTCCAGTTCAATGTTCGTCGCAATAACGGTGGTTATGAAGATATCACTACCGATTACATCCTTTATAAGGATATCAATATTAGCAACAACCTCCTTACCGATAACGTTTATAACTTCGAGTACTTTATGAGCGTTGACATGGAGGATAGCGCAACTATCGAAACTTATGATTATGCTAAGATGCAGAACATCAGCTTCTCAGATAACATCTGTAGAAGAGCAGGTGGTACAGCCGATAACGAAATGTGGGGTCTTGCATATCGTCCTGATAAGGGCGTTGCATCTCACATCAAGGGCGGCAACACCTATGGTAACCACACCATTCTTGATGAAAACGGCGATAGCACATTCGTAATTGAAAATAACATTTTCGATAGCGCTGTAAACTCTGCACTCGGTGTATCTGCTTCTAACGAGGGCGGCGAGCCTGAGTTCAGAAACAACATCTATGTTGTAGCTAACAACGAGAAGTTTACTGTAAACAACAAGTCTTACGAAGGCAAGCAGTTCATAAAACTCTTCGATAAGACAGGTTCACTTGTAACAAAAGCAACCGCAGGCTCTGTGTACGCTTCAGCGCGTACACTCAGCACCTGGGGCGGTGTAGAGGAAATTGATAATCTTGCCAATACAAACTATAAGCTCAAGAATGGCGAAAATATCAATGTTGGTTACCTAGGCGGTTCCGTAACCGCAGGTACAGGTGCCGATGATGCATCTACACAATCTTGGAGAGCTCTCACAACTGCATACCTTACCGAAAAGGCTGCAGCTACAGGTTCTCTTATCACCGAAACCAACGCTGCTTGGGGCGGCACGGGTTCTTCATGGGGCTTCTTCAGAATGAACGAACAGCTCCTTAAGAACGATTTAGACCTTGTATTCGTTGAGTTCTCTATCAATGATGTTTATGCAGGTCTAAGCAAAACTCAGTCTGCTCTCTATATGGAAGGTATCATTAAGAAACTTCGCGAAGTTAATCCTTATATGGATATCGTGATAGTATTCATCACTGATGAAGGCCATATTGGTGGCGCTGATTGGGATAACAAGGCTGCTCACAAGGCTGTTGCTGAGCACTATGGCATTCCTACTATCGATGTAGGTGCTGCTCTAGCTAAGGATATGGCTGAAACAGGCAAGCAGTGGAGCGATTATTCAGAGGATATCGTTCATCCGAATGCTGATGCATATGAGATTTATGCTATTGAGGTTGCTCAATCTCTTGATGTTCTCCTCACAGCTGAGGCTCCTGCAGGTTTAGTTAAGCATGAAGTTCCCACAACCGACCTCGTAAGCAATCAGGCAACTCTTACCGAAATCGTAACAGTTGATAGAATTGCTAACGTAAATGGCTTCGAAGTAAGGGACAACACCTTCACTACATTCGTTGAAGAAGAATTCTTCGGCTCTGCTGGCAGCTCATTTACCTACACCTTCACCGGTAACTCCTTAGGCTTATTCTTATCTAACCTTGAGAATGCGCCCGGCACAGTTACCTTCAAGGCCACAATCGATGGCAAAGAAACTGTTGAAAAGACCTTCAAGGGTGGCGACTGTCGCGAATTACCGCTCGTTGAAAACCTTAAGAATGGTACTCATACAGTTAAGGTTGAAGTTGTAAGCGGTGGCGAAATCGCAATTGGCGGTATCTTAATCGCAAAATAATTAACTAAAAAAGACTTGGGGCAACCCAAGTCTTTTTTTGTTTGAAAATTTTAAGAGTCTGTGTTATGATGAGGAGTCATAACGAAGCATTGCTTTAAAATGCGAAATTTAGGCGGCATTCTTTGTTGAAAACGCGCAGTATGCGTTAGCATTACTGCGCGTTTTTGTCGTGACTTCCATCCTAAATTTTCATTTTAAAGTGCGTTGCAGTTTTGTAACTTTTAAAAAAATTCTTTATATCGAAGACGAAAAATGCAGGAATACTAGCGTATTTCAAGGCTTTTCGGCAAGATGTGGAGAATTTTTTAGTTCCAAAACCAAACTTCGTTACGGCACCTCATCATAATATCGGCCATTTATTTTATTTAATAAGGCAATATTGTTTTTCGTTGTGTTTTTACACTCTATTTTAAGGTTTTCTATTGACAAACCATTTTTTATCCCTTACAATTTAAAAAGTAATAAATCTTGAAAAAGGGATAAATCTATGAAAATTATTAATTTCGCACCGCTTTTTATTGAGCGCATTTTTTCGGTTAATAGTTTAAATTTCTCTGAAAATAACATACCCATTTCTTCTTCAAATGTAACTCCCGGCGGAAGAGGCTATGGCATTTCCTTGGCGCTTGCGCGCTCGGGAGCTTCTCATATTTATCATGCGGGTTATATTGGAAATGATGGGCAAATTTTATCTCAAAAGCTTTCTTCCATAGGCGTCGACACAACCTATATAAGAATGGTTGAGGGAAGCACTGCTTATCACATGAACTTTAAGGATAATTTAGGCAATATTAAAAGGTTTTTTTCTTCGGGTGTGGCAAGTGAAATCAGCAAGGAATTTATAGATACAGTTTTAGCTCGCCTTTCTCAAGCCGATTACATAATTGTTGATAATTCGCTCAGCAATTTCAAATATTTAATCGATCGCGCAAAACTAAAGGGCGTTAAGGTGTTTTATTTTGCGCTAGGAAAAAATCCGCAATATTTTGAAAAGGCCGATTATCTTTTCCTAAGCAGGCAGCAGGTAAAGGCGATGTATGACCTGAGCGAAAAGGATGATATAGTTAAATTTTTTAAATCTAAATATCCTAATCTGCGCGTTGTGATTAATTTTGATAGCAGCGGGTATTTGTATATTGCAAAGAATGAAACAATTTTTCAACCATCTTTTACCTTTTCTCAAAATGCTCCAAGGATTTGCGCCGAGGCCTTTGTTGGTTATTTCATTTCAAATATATCAAGGGAGAGGCCAATAAATCTTACCCTTCGCTATTCTTCCGCCGCGGCAACGAATGCAAGAATAACCGAAATTCCCTCTGAAAAGCAGGTAATTGCAAATATAAATGCATTAGAGGAATGTGTTTCCGAGGAGAATGACCGCACTCTCCGCTTGCAGAGAAAGGTTAATGAATATATTGAAAACAATATTCAGTCGGCTAATATTAAGGAATTATCTAAATTTTTAGGCTATAGCGAGGTTTACACAGGGGAGCTTATAAAAACAACGCTTGGAATTTCCTTTATAAAACTCCTTCAGGAAAAGCGCTGCGAGCTTGCAGCCAAGATGCTTTTGGGAACAAGATTTTCGGTTCAGGAAATCATCAAGGTTGTGGGTTATGATAATGAGAGTTTCTTCAGGAATAAATTCAAAGCGCTTTATGGCGTTTCGCCGAATATTTACAGAAAAAATGGCGAAATGTTAGAATTTAAGTCGCAAAAACATTGATTTAAAGCGGTTTTTTTGATATAATGTAAACAGGAGTTGACAATGTTTATGAAAGCTATAATTAATGGTAAAATAATTCTTAAAGACCGAGTTGTTGAAAACGCGGCTTTACTTTATACCGATAAAATCGAGGGCGTTATTGATGCAAAAAATTTACCCAAGGATGTCGAGATTATTGATGCAAAGGGAAATTTTGTTGCCCCAGGTCTTATTGATATTCATATCCATGGATATTTAGGAAAAGATGTTTGCGATGGGGAAGAGCAGAGCATTCGCGTTATATCAAAAGGCCTTCTTAAAAACGGTGTAACCGGTTATCTTCCAACCACAATGACCGTTTCTATGGAGGTTATTAAAAAGGCGCTTGAAGTTTGCAGAGATTTAAAAGAAGAGAGCAAAAATTGGGATGGCTCGCAGATTTTAGGTGTTCATGCCGAGGGTCCGTTTATAAGTGAAGCCAAAAAGGGCGCTCAGGACCCGAAATTCATCTTAAAGCCTGATGCAAAGTTTGTTAAAGAGTATGCCGATATTATTAAGATAATAACACTTGCCCCCGAAACCGATACTGAGGATTTTGCTGCCATTCGCGAGATGGTAAGGGATACCGATGTGGTTGTATCGATGGGTCATACCTCAGCCGATTATGAAACTGCTAAGGCGGGTGTTGCGGCAGGTGTGAAGCATGTAACACACTTATTTAATGCTATGACACCTTTATCTCACAGAGCCCCGGGTGTTGTAACCGCCGCTTTGGATAGCTGTGTTACAACCGAGCTTATCGCCGATACATTCCATGTTTCTCCCGCGTTTTATGATATTCTTTGGAAACTTAAGGGAAGAAACCTTGTGTTTATAACCGATTGCTTGCCTGCGGGCGGTTTACCCTTTGGGGAATACACCTTGGGTGGAAATAAAATTGTTTACCGCGATATAGTTTGTCGCCTTGAGGATGGCACCGTTGCAGGAAGTGTTTTAGGTCTTAACAAGGGTGTAAACAATGTTTATAAAAATTCGAATATCCCGCTTTATGAGTGTGTAAATGGTGCTTCATTAAACCCCGCAAATGCTATCGGCGTTGCAGATAAAAAGGGTTCTTTGGAAGTTGGCAAGGATGCCGATATAATCATTGCGGATGAGGAATTTAATGTTATGAAAACAATAATCGGAGGAGAAATTAAATATGAATGCTAAAATTATTGCAAAATTAGAGCCTGAATTTCAGCCTATGTCGCTTGCTGTTCGTGAAATGCGCGAGGCAACAAAAGAGGATGGCCAGGATATCATTATAGGAGTTGTTAGAAATAAGGGTTACACCGAAACCTATAAAACCCGCGTTTTTAAGGATGGCACAGGCCATGATGAAGAGAACTTTAAGTTTGTTGAGAGAATTGTTAAAACTCTTCTTTGGGCAGTTGGCGGTTATAAGATTATAATTGCGGGAAGCTCCCTTATTGCCGATTATATTAAGGATACCTTCCGTGTTGGCGGCAGACTCGAATATGATGCTGTTACCATGTCTAAGGTTTATCAAGAAGAATTTGTGGTTGAGAATGTAAAATTCGAGGATGCTCCTAAAAATGTTTCTTCAGCAGCTCCGCTTGGACGCCATTTAGATGGTTGCCGCATTGGTTTTGATGCAGGCGGTTCGGATAGAAAGGTTAGCGCCGTTATTAATGGCGAGAGCGTTTATAGTGAAGAGGTTGTTTGGTTCCCTAAAATCACAGCTGATCCTATGTATCACTATAACGGAATTCTTGAGGCTATGAAAACCGCCGCTTCTCATATGCCGCGCGTTGATGCTATTGGTGTTTCAAGTGCCGGTATTTATGTTGATAATCAGGCTATGATGGCATCTCTCTTCCAGAAGGTAAGCGAAGAAGATTATGAGAAAACCGTTAAAAATATTTATATTGATGTTGCTCGTGAAATTGGCGAAAATATTCCTTTAACCGTTGCTAATGATGGCGATGTTACGGCTTTAGCGGGCGCTATGAGCCTTGAGGATACAGGAATTCTCGGTATTGCTATGGGCACTTCCGAAGCGGCAGGTTATGTTGATTTAGACGGCAATATCACAGGTTGGCTTAATGAACTTGCCTTCGCTCCTGCCGATTATAACGATGGCGCAATGGTTGATGAATGGTCGGGCGATTATGGCGTTGGCTGCAAATATTTCTCACAGGATGCCGTTATAAAATTAGCGCCCAAAGCCGGCATTGAGCTTGAGGAGAGCCTTTCTCCCGCCGAAAAACTAAAGGTTGTGCAGGCTCTTATGAAAGAGGGCGATGATAGAGCTAAGGATATATATGCTACTATCGGTGTATACTTTGGTTATACAATTGCATATTATAGCGAATTTTATGATATTAAACATGTTCTCATTATGGGTCGTGTAACCTCGGGAGAGGGTGGAGAAATCCTTCTCAGCAAGGCTCAGGAGGTTATAGATACCGAGTTTCCGGAACTCAGCAAAAAATGCAAACTTCATATTCCCGATGAAAAGGCAAGAAGAGTTGGTCAGTCGGTAGCGGCGGCAAGTCTTCCTGAAATTAAATAGTAAATTTTAAACCCCGTAGTGTAATTCACTACGGGGTTTGTTTTTAAAACTCGAGTTCAACAATTTCGTGAATATGAAGGGCCGGGAGTTTAATTTTATAAACGCCGTTTTCTTCTAAAATTTCGAGTTCCTTACCTTCAGGTTGCCAAATTGCCTTCTTCTTCGGTAACCTTTCGCCAGAGGGCTAGGGTATCTTTTTTGAAATTCGGCATAGCGTTGCCAAGCTTCGATGGATATGAAGCAAAACCGGGATGTCCCTTGCAGTCAATTTGGATAAAATCAGGCTTTACCTCGCGGCAAATAGTTCTTATATCCTCTTCTTTAAGATTTTCGCCAAGAACACAGTTATCATTTTCTAGTTTAGCGTGGAAATCAAAATGGAGTCCGAAAAAAGAGTCTTTTCTTTTTTTGATTGTCATTTTTTGCCCTCCTTAAAATCTTTCTTTTAATATATCACAGGTTACCTAAAATTACTATAATAAAATTCAAAATTATTAAAATATTTGTATCCTTATTTATTGACAAAGCGAAAAAAAAGGTATAAACTAAATATAGTTAAAATTTTAGCAATCAGGTGATCAAAATGAAAAAAGTAGTAAGTTTATTCTTAGCAGTTTTGCTTATGTTTTCGGTTTGTGCGTGTGGTACAGCCGAACCGCCTAAAGTAGAAGAAGCAAAAACAGATATTAATGTTTTTGTTCTAACAGGCCCCACGGGTATTGGCGCTGTTAATTTAATGGAATTTGCAGCAAATGGCGGAGGAAAAGAAAATTATAAATTTTCGGCCGTAGCTGCTCCTACCGAAATCGTTTCTAAGATTTCCAATAAGGAAGCCGATATTGCCGCCGTTCCCACTAACCTTGCCGCAACTCTTTATAATAAGACTAATGGCGGCGTTAAGGTTTTGGCCGTAAACACCCTCGGTGTTTTATATGTTGTTACAAATAAGGGCACCGAAATTGCTTCTATTGCAGACCTTAAGGGTAAAAAGGTGTATGCAACAGGTCAGGGTTCTAACCCCGAATATATCATCAATTACATTTTGGAGAAAAACGGTATTAATAAGGATACAGATCTTCAAATTGAATACAAAGCAGAAGGTACTGAGCTTGTTGGCGTTTGGGCAACTGAGCCTGAAGCAGTTATTATTTCTCCTCAGCCGGTAGCCACCTCTATTACTATGAAATATGCGGGCTCTAAACTTGCTTTAAATCTTACTGAAGAGTGGGAGAAAATTGATAACGAGAGTGCTTTAATGCAGGGTTGCGTAATTGTTAGAACCGAGTTTTTAGAGGCAAATCCCAAAGCAGTAGAAAACTTTTTAGTAGATTATAAAGCTTCTATCGAAAAGGCTCAGAATGAAGCCGAAACAACTGCTAATCTTTGCGAAAAGTATGCTATTGTTGCAAAAGCCGCCGTTGCAAAAGCCGCTTTACCTTATGTTGGCCTTTGCTATATTGACGGAAATGATATGAAAACTAAATTATCAGGCTTCTTAAATGTTATGTTCTCAGCCGATGCAAAATCAGTTGGCGGAAAACTTCCGGGAGAAGATTTTTGGTATGAAAAATAAACTTAAAAAGCCTGCCCTAGTGGCAGGCTCTGTTTTAATATGGGTTTTAGTGTGGCACTTTTTGGGTGCTTTGGCAAATAGGAATTTGCTTTTGAAAATACCGCTACCGCTTGATACTCTGGAGGCTTTTATAGAAAATTTATCAAAGCCTTTGTTTTGGAGCGCTGTTGGAACATCGCTTTTGCATATTGCTGCAGGCTTTTTATCGGCATTGGTGCTGGGTAGTGTGTGCGGTGTTTTAGCGGCATATTCAGGCCTTTTTAAGCATTTTTCTGCGCCTATATTTCATATTATTCGTTCGGTGCCTGTTGCGGCATTTATAGTGGTGGCGTGGCTTTGGGTGCCCACATCGGTTTTGCCGCCGTTCATTTCATTTTTAATGGTTTTCCCCATTATAAAAAGCCATATTGATGCGGGATTATCAAGCGTTGATAAAAAGAATGTTGAGATGGCTTTAGTTTTTGGAATGAATTCCTTGGGAATTCTAAAAAACATTAAAATACCCTCTGTTATGCCATTTCTTCGCGAAGCGGCTTTAACAGGCCTTGGAATTGCTTGGAAATCGGGCATTGCGGCAGAGGTTATTTGCAACCCCTCTGGAAGCCTTGGTGCGCTCTTATCGGGAGCTAAGCAATCAATTGATTATGAGCAGGTTTTTGCTGTTACCTTCACCGTTATAATTTTAAGCTTAATTTTGGAAAATATTTTGAAAATATTTTGGAAGGAGAGAAAATTTTGATAGAAATTAAAAATCTTTCCTTTTCCTATGGAGAAAATAAAATTTTTAATAACCTTAATTTAAAGGTAAACAAAGGTGAGCGTATTATATTGCGCGGAGAATCGGGAGTTGGGAAAACAACGCTTTTGCGTTTAATTTTAGGCTTGGAAAAGGCAAATGAAGGCGAAATAAACCTAAATGGCGCTAAGGTTTCGGTTGTTTTCCAAGAGGATAGGCTTTTGCCTTTCAAAACAGTAAAAGAAAATCTGACTTTGTTTGCAGATGAAGAAATTGTTTTAGATTCGCTTGATAAATTAGGCCTTTTTGAAGCGGTAAATCTCTATCCCGCCGAGCTTTCGGGTGGAATGGCAAGAAGAGTGGCTATTGCGAGGGCGTTATCAATTGAGGCCGATATTTATATTTTAGATGAGGCTTTTACGGGTCTTGACACCGAAAATATAGAAAAAGCCGCCCGTTTTATAAACGAAAAAACAGCAGGAAAAATCTTAATTTGTGTATCACATAATGAGAAGGATGCTTCCTTGCTTAACACCACGGTGCTTGACATAGACTCCCTTTAATGATAAAATATTACTGCTAAATAAAGGCTGTGAAGTACTGCTTGTAATGAGCGGTTTAATAAGGAATATGGGTGAAAATCCCCAACGAACTCGTCGCCGTGATGATGAGCGCCGTTTTATTTAAGCCACTGAGAAATTGGGAAGGCAAAGCGGTGCGTTGACTCTAAGTCGGAAGACTTGCTTTACAGTGCAGGTACAAAGCACCACGAGTAATTGGTTGCTGTATGAAGGTTTATCTTTGGCGGTATACGAAGTTAAAATAAAGTATAGTATCCTCTTTGTATCGGCTATTTAGTAATACCATATAAGGAGGACTTTTTTATGTCCAAAAAAACAAAAGGCGCGGTGATAGCGGCGGTTGCTCTTGTGCTCGTTATTGCTGTGGCGGTAGGGGCTTACTTTTTAACAAGACCCGAAACCGAACAAGGAAGCAAGAGCATTACATTCACTATAGTTGATGAGGCAAAGGCAGAGAAAGAATTCGCAATTAAAACCGATGAGGAATATCTTGCGAAGGCTTTGGAAGAAGAAAACCTTATCATCTATGATGCAAGCGGATATTACACCACAATTAATGGCATCACAGCAGATTATAATAAGGATGGTGCTTGGTGGGCAATCTATGTGGGTGAAGAAATGGCATCTGTTGGATTGAATGAAATTCCCGTTACCGATGGAGGAAATTATGAAGCAGTTTACACAATCGGATTTGCTTCATAAAAAACAACTTTTTAAATATGTTTTATTGAGCATTTTAGGGGTGCTTATGTTTGTGGGCAAGTTAGTATTAGCTCCGCTTGCAAATGTTGAGCCCGTAACACTTTTAATAATGGTTATAACAACATATTTTGGTTGGCGCGCGTTATATAGTGTTTACATATATGTGGCTTTAGAAATGCTTTTCTTTGGCTTTGGTATATGGAATGTTATGTATCTTTATGTGTGGGCAATATTAGTTATTGTTGTAATGCTCACAAGGAGTTTTGCCACACCATTTATTAATGCCATTATAGCGGCATTTTTCGGACTCTTTTTTGGCACTCTTTGCTCGCCACCTTATTTTTTAACGCTTGGTTTTTCGGGTGGACTTTCTTGGATAATAGCAGGTATACCGTATGATATTATCCATTGTGCAGCAAACTTTTTATTTGTGTTGCTAGCTTTTTCGCCCTTAATAAAAACCTTAAAAAAGGCAGTAAAAAATTAATAAATTCACCGCTTCTTGATAAAATATCAAAGAGGCGGTGTTTTTTATGTGTACAGCTATAAATTTAAATTGCGGCTATAATTATTTTGGCAGAAATCTTGATTTAGATATGGATTACAATGCAAAAATTGTTATAACTCCGAGAGATTTCCCCATTAGTTTTACCTGCGGAGATATAGCAGAGAGGCATTATGCAATAATGGGAAGCGGTATAGTTAGCAATAATTATCCTTTATATTTTGAGGCTACCAATGAAAAAGGGGTTTCTTGCGCGGCGCTGAATTTTCCTTTTTTTGCGGAGTATGTAATGGGTAAGGGTAAGGGGTATTTAGCATCTTTTGAAATAATAAACTATCTTTTATCGCTTTGCGATAAC
The DNA here is from genome assembly GCA_045656145.1 of Acutalibacteraceae bacterium. Lineage (GTDB taxonomy): Bacteria > Bacillota > Clostridia > Oscillospirales > Acutalibacteraceae > SIG565. Next base: position 16,383 of record JAZOQP010000037.1, on the reverse strand, counting down.
GCCTATCTTGCCGCCGAAAAGATAAGAAAATTTAAAATTTCAGCTCTTTCCTTTAGTTCTGATTTCCCTCCAACTCCGCTTCACTTTTTATTATCGGATAAGAAAAATTCCTTTGTTTTAGAGCAAACCGGCAGGGGACTTAATATTTATGAAAATAAGTTAGGAGTGCTTACTAATTCCCCCGAATTTCCAATGCAAAAAATTCATCTCAGCAATTTTTCTTATTTATCGAATCAACCTCAAAAAAACGGTTTTTCAGGAGAAAACGAGTTTAATAATTATTCAAATGGCTTGGGAGCTTTTTCGCTTCCCGGGGATTATTCTTCAATGTCCCGGTTTGTGAGAGCCGCTTTTTTAAGAGAAAATGCAGTTTTGGGGGATGGCGAGGAGGAGAAGGTTGCAGCGTTTTTTGCTGTTTTGGGCTCGGTTGCGGTGCCTGATGGCGCCGTTGTTTTAAAAAACGGCAAAACCCATAAAACAATTTACTCAAGCTGTGCTAACACAGGGAAGGGCACTTATTATCTAAAAACCTATAATTCCTTAGATATAAAGAAAGTAAATTTATATGATTTTGTGTTAGATAGCAAAGAATTATTTATTATATAGAAAAATTAAAGAATAGTTGTTGATATATTCATAAATTTAATGTAAAATATTAAGTATAGAATTATATTGGGAGATTATTTAATGTCAGTAAATCTTATTGATTTGAGAGATAAAGTTATCGAAAAAGAATTCGGTGCTATGAATAACAGGCAGTTTGAAGCCGTAACCACTATTAACGGTCCGGTGCTTGTTTTAGCGGGCGCAGGTTCGGGAAAAACAACGGTGCTTGTAAACCGAATTTCCTGCCTTGTGAAATACGGCAGCGCTTATAAAAGTAATATAGAGCCCTATTTAAACGGCGCGCAAGTGGGGCAAATTAATGATTATCTATCGGGTAAAACCGATAGCATACATATTGATGCGCTTAGCGTAAACCCTGCAAGGCCTTATGAGATTTTAGCCATAACCTTTACCAATAAGGCGGCAGAGGAACTAAAAAACAGAATCGCTTTAAAGCTTGGCGAAGATGCGGCGGATGTTCATGCGGGAACATTCCATTCCATTTGCGGCAGAATTTTAAGAAGATATGCAGGGGAGATAGGCTATACCTCGCATTTCACTATTTATGATACTGATGACCAGAAAAAAGTTTTAAAGGAAATTATGAAGCAGGATAATATAGATGATAAAATTCTGCCTGTAAAATATGTTTTAAAGGAGATTTCCTCGGCTAAGGATAAACTTATTTCTCCCGAAGAGTTTTCATCTAATATTGGTAGCGATTTCAGAATGCAAAAGGTGGCTTCTTTATATAAAAAGTATCAGGCAACCTTAATTAATAATGATGCTATGGATTTTGACGATATGATTTATAATACCGTTAAACTCCTAAAGCAAAACGGCGATATTTTAAATTATTATCAAAATCGCTTTAAGTATGTAATGGTGGATGAGTATCAGGACACAAACTATGCTCAGTATGTCTTGGTTAGTCTTTTATCCGAAAACAACAAAAATATATGTGTTGTGGGCGATGATGACCAGAGTATTTACCGTTTCCGTGGAGCCACAATTGAAAACATCCTAAATTTCGAGGATGAATATGAAAACTGCCGCGTTATTCGTTTGGAGCAAAACTATCGCTCAACGGGTAATATTTTAAATGCCGCAAATGCGGTTATAAAAAATAACACGGGTAGAAAAACCAAAACTCTTTGGACCGATAAGGGCAATGGCTCGCCACTTGCCGTTTTCACAGGTGGGGATGAAAGGGTTGAGGCAAAATATATCGTCGATAATATTCTTGATAGCGTAGCGGCGGGCGCCAAGTTTTCCGATCACGCCGTGCTATACAGAATGAATGCGCAGTCGAATGCTATTGAAAATGCATTTGCGAGAAGTAGCGTGCCATATAGAGTTATAGGTGGAATGAAGTTCTTTGAAAGAAAAGAAATCAAGGATATTTTGGCGTATCTCGCGGTTATTAATAACCCCTATGATGATTTAAGGCTTAAAAGAATTGTTAATGAGCCTAAGCGCTCTATTGGCGACACAACCGTTAATAATGCTCAGGAAATTGCCAATTCGTTAGGTCTTTCCTTGTTCGAGGTTTTTAAAACAGCCAGTGATTATCCGATGCTTTCTCGCGCGGCTGGAAAACTCAAGGAATTTTGCGATATAATCGAGGAACTTCGCGAATCTGCGGGAACGGTAACCCTTAATGAGTTGTTTGAACTAACTGCCGCAAAAACCGGATATATGCAGTATCTTTATTCATTAGGCCCTACCGAGCAGGACCGAGTGGATAATATAAGGGAATTAGCCTCGAGCATTGCTCAGTATGAGAGTGAAAATGAGGAGCCAACACTATCGGAATTTTTAGAGGAAATTGCACTCTTCAGCGATATAGATTCGATGGATAGTAGCGAAGATAGGGTCATTTTAATGACAATTCATTCCGCAAAGGGACTCGAATTTGAAAAGGTTTATTTAGCCGGTATGGAGGAGGGAATCTTCCCCGGTAATCAATCAATTTATGGCGGACCCGAGGATATTGAAGAGGAAAGGCGACTAGCCTATGTTGCAATAACAAGAGCTAAGCGCTCCCTAACACTTACCAATGCCTCAACCCGTATGCTATTCGGCTCAACGGGGAGAAACGCAGTATCGAGATTTTTAAAGGAAATTCCGGAAGACCTATATGTGGTTTCTGGCGGCGGAAGCGCTATGCCATCATTTAGTGGCGGCGGCAGGGTTTTATTTAACGAACCTAAATATTCAGTTAGCGTTAAATCAAACTCATCTGGTGCGGCTAAATCACAATATAAAGTAGGTTTGGATGTTGAGCATAGAACATTTGGAGAAGGGGTTATCTTATCGGTTAAGCCTATGGCGGATGATAGTATGCTTGAAATTAATTTTAAAGGCGTTGGCATTAAGAAATTAATGGCAAACTATGCAAAACTTAAAATTCTTTAAAGGAAGGTGAAAAGCGGTGCTTCACACAAAAGCGGTTAAAACAACGGCTCTTGCGATTCTTAAAAATAATTGGCCCGGCGCTATAATTGCGGCGGTTATTCCTCTTGCTTTTTTTCTTAGTATTGCTAATATTTTATCGCTTTTAGCAGCTGCTTTTTCAACCGAAGTGGTTTATGTAACCTTTGGTGTTGTAATGTTTTTCGTTGGAATACCTTTAATTTTGGGTGTGCTTAGGTATTTTTGGGGGTTGTGCACCGAGTCCTCTATAACTTTGGCAGAGGTTTTCTTTTATTTTTCAAGCTTAGCAAAATATAAAAAGGCAGTAGCCTTTTTAGGTTTACTTTTTGGAAAATTATTTTTACAGGCGGTAGCACTTTTGTTGCCATCAATAATAATTGATCTGATGAGTCGCTTCCCATCCGTTATTTTTGCCGACTCGGCAACACCCATTTGGTTTTCTAATTTGTGGATATTTTCACTTGTTTTAAGGGTAATTGCATATTGCATTATTGCTTTTATCGCATTGCGATATTATCCTGCATTCTTTATGTTTGTAAGTCAGGATGATTTGAATATTAAAGGGATACTTGAAAAATCATACATCATATCAAGGTTTTTCGCAGGAGATTTCCTTTCTTTAACAACAAGCTTGCTTGGTTGGGTAGTTTTATCGGTTTTCTTTGTACCGCTTATTTTCACTCTGCCGTATATGTTTATGTGCTATATGGTTCATTCAAGGTATTGCGCGGTTAATTATAATTTGAAATTGAAAGGCGTAAAGGGGGAATAAGGTTTTATGAAAAAAGGAAGAATTATTACCTGTGTTTTGATAATTACATTGCTTGTAACTTTTTTCAATATTGCTTTTACTTTCCACGATGCCTATTTTGATAATATTGAGGTTTTACCCAAAGGAGATTTTCTTTATTCCTCAATGTCGCCTGATGGTGAAACAACCGTAAGCCTGTATAGAGTTTCGGTGCCAACGGGTAGCGCTATTAGGGGCGCTGTTGTAACGATTGACGATAGCGGAGAAAGAAACGAGCGCAATATATTTTGGCAGCTTGGTAATGATAACGCCATTGTTGGTTGGGTTAGTGATAACACGGTAAGCATTAACGAAAAATTAATAAATGTTGATACTCTTCAAGTGTATGATTCAAGAAGCGAACGCACTTGACTATTAGAACAAATAAATATATAATATATAGTAATTTACTATTGGAGGCAATAATATGAGTAATTATAATATAGAAACTAAATGTGTTCAGGGTGGATATACCCCCGGAAATGGCGAACCCAGACAAATTCCGATAATTCAGAGCACAACCTTTAAATATGCAACCTCTTCCGATATGGGAAAGCTTTTTGATTTAGAGGCTTCCGGTTATTTTTATACAAGACTTCAAAACCCAACAAATGATTATGTTGCGGCAAAAATTTGCGAGATGGAGGGCGGCACCGCCGCTATGCTTACCTCTTCAGGTCAGGCAGCTTCTTTCTATTCTATATTCAATATTGCATCAGCAGGCGACCATATTGTGTCTTCTTCAACCATTTATGGTGGTACATATAACCTCTTCGCAGTTACAATGAAGAGAATGGGAATAGAGTTCACATTTGTTTCTCCAGATAGCACCGATGAAGAATTAGATGCCGCGTTCAAAGAGAACACCAAGGCTGTTTTTGGCGAAACAATAGCAAACCCTGCCTTAGCTGTTCTTGATATAGAGCGTTTTGCAAACGCTGCTCATAAGCATGGCGTTCCGCTAATTGTTGATAATACCTTTGCAACCCCTGTTAAATGCCGTCCATTTGAGTTTGGCGCAGATATTGTTATTCATTCAACAACCAAGTATATGGATGGTCATGGAGCAGGTGTTGGTGGATGTATAGTTGATTCGGGCAAGTTCGATTGGACTAAATATCCCGAAAAGTTCCCGGGACTTTGCACTCCTGATGACAGCTACCATGGTGTTACCTATACCGAGCGTTTCGGACTTGAGGGAGCATTTATCACTAAGGCTACTGCTCAGTTAATGCGCGATTTTGGCTCTATTCAGTCGCCTCAAAATGCATTTTTATTAAACCTTGGCCTTGAAAGTTTGCATCTTAGAATGAATAAACATTGCGAAAATGGCTTAAAGGTTGCAGAATATTTAAAATCTGATGACCGCATTGCTTGGGTAACTTATCCATCACTTAAAGGAGATAAGTATTACGATTTAGCCAAGAAGTATTTACCTAACGGCTCTTGCGGAGTTGTAAGCTTTGGAGTAAAGGGTGGCAGAGCCGCTGCCGAAGCATTTATGAAGAATCTTAAGCTCGCCGCTATTGAAACCCATGTTGCAGATGCTAGAACCTGTTGTTTGCATCCCGCAAGCGCAACACATAGACAGATGAATGATGATGAGTTGGCAGCAGCCGGCATCACACCCGACCTTGTTCGTTTCTCTTGCGGAATTGAAAATGCCGATGATTTAATCAATGATATTAAACAGGCACTTGATAATATCTAAAATTAGGAGTATATTTTAATGCCGATTAAAATACCAAATGATTTACCTGCAGTAAGAACCTTGGCTGAGGAAAATATCTTCGTTATGACCGAAAAGCGCGCCATAACTCAGGATATTCGCCCTTTAAAGATACTTTTACTGAATTTAATGCCTAAAAAAATAGAGACCGAAACTCAGTTGTCCCGTCTTCTCGGTAACTCTCCGCTTCAGGTTGATTTGGAATTGATTCACACCAAGAGTCATCAATCCAAAAATACCTCAGCTGAGCACCTATTTACATTCTATAAAACCTTCCAAGACGTAAAACATCTTACCTTTGATGGTATGATTATCACAGGAGCTCCCGTTGAGCTTTTGGAGTTTAGCGAGGTTGAATATTGGGATGAATTATGCGAAATAATGGAATGGAGCAAAACCCACGTTCATTCAACCCTCCATATTTGTTGGGGCGCGCAGGCAGGCCTTTATTATCATTATGGAATTGAGAAAAAACCTCTCGATAAAAAGATGTTTGGAATTTTCCCTCATAAAACCGATTATAAGCAGTCGATTTTATTCAGAGGGTTTGATGATGAATTTATGGTGCCGCATTCCCGCCATACAACCGTTTTAAAGGAAGATATTAAAAAGGTTAAGGAGTTAAAACTCTTAGCATCCTCCGATATTGCGGGGGTATTTGCCGTTACAAATAAGGGAGGCAGGCAAATATTTATAACAGGGCACCCTGAATATGATGCCAATACCCTTAAAAACGAATATTTAAGAGATTTGGGAGAGGGAAAGCCGATAGAAGTGCCGGTTAATTATTTCCCGAATGATGATGCGAGCAAGGAACCTATTGTTTCCTGGCGCTCACATGCCAATTTGCTCTATTCAAACTGGCTTAACTATTTCGTATATCAAACAACACCGTATGATATAACAACAATTAAATAAGTATAAAAAAGCGAGGCTAATGCCTCGCTTTTGCTTTTCTATATTCGCTGGGGGAGATACCTGTGATTTTTTTGAATATTCGGCAAAAATAAAATTGATCATCATAGCCTACCGAATTAGAAATTTCAAATATCCCGGCGTTAGTGCTTTGCAATAATTCTTTTGCGCGCTCGATTCGTTTGCTAAGCAGATATTTTTTGGGCGATATTCCTACTCTCTCGGTAAATTTTCTTGAGAAATAAGCAGGGTCGAGATTTAACCGCTCGGCAACAAAATCTATTGAAATTTTTTCACAAAAGTTATAATTGATGATATTTAAAGCTGTATCGATAAAGTCTGATTTTTGATTTACGGTTGAGTTTTTCATTAAAACCGAAAAGAATTCATAAATAAGTCCTGAAATGTGCAGCTTAGATGAAAGCGATATATCATCAGAAACGGCAAAAATTCGTTCCATAACAGCGGAAAGTTCATCATATAAAGTTATGTGCAAAATAGGTTTTTTAGGATTTACTCCTAAAATATCCATATATTCTCTTACAGTATCTCCATATAAACCAAGCCATGTAATGCTCCAATTTTCTAATGCTTTATAGTGAATTTTTGTGTTGGGACACATTACAAGAAGGTCATGTTCGCCAAATTTTATTTCGGAGTTATCGCACATTACGGCAGTTCCTTTATCAACAAGCACAAATAAATAATGATTTCGTATTTCCGGGCCGTAGGTGTGGTTCTTGGTGTTGATTCGTTTTCCACAATAATACATACCAATATCATTTTTTAAATTAGCTTCATAAAAATATTCTTGCAAAGTTGGGTCGTTCATATAATCCACCTCATTAGCATTATAACACAAATGTCAAAAAAGTCCATAAAATAAGCAAAAATCTTTATTGTTGGTTTCATATTGAAAGGATATAATTTATTTGGTGGTTTAATGGAATTGGTTATTATTTTTCTTCTATGTTTATTGGCCTCTTCTAAAGTTTTTTTACAGGGGCTATTTTCAAAAAAGAATGTTAATTCATTTTTTGATGGGTTGTTTTTTAACGGCTTAATTTTTCTTTTTTCTGCTATTGTTTTTATAAAAAACGTTGGCTCATTTCATTTGGTAACCATTTTTTATGGTATGGTGTTTGGAATATTAACCGTTTTATTTCAGTCATGTTACATAAAAGCAATGTCTTGCGCCAATGTTTCGCTTACGGTTTTAATCGTTAATTTAAGTATGGTTATTCCAATGGCGTTTTCAATGCTTGTGTATAACGAAAGAATAGGCGCTTTGCGATTTTTTGGTGTGTTTTTAGCTTTTGTTGCTTTGGCGCTTAATTTTAATCCCAAAACAAAAAGCACCTTTTCATTTAAATGGCTAAGGCTTTGCTTATTAGCATCTTTGGCCAATGGTTTATTGGCGGTTTGTCAACAACTGTTTGGCAAAACACAATATAGCGAATTTACTAAAGAATTTGTTGCTTTTAGTTATATTACTGCCACATTTGTTTCGGCAATTATATATATTCTTTTAAAATCAAAGGGCAATAAAATTTCTTTTACTTTGAGTCCTTTTGTCTTTTTAATCGCTTTTGGCATAGGTGTTATCCTGAGCGTTTTTCAACTTGTTAATACTTGGGCGATAGCTAATATAGATTCAACCTTGCTTTTTCCAACCTATAATGGCGGAACGTTAATTTTATCAAGCATTACCGGTGTTTTATTTTTAAAGGATAGGCTAAAGCTTAACCAACAAATCAGTATTTTAATTGGAATTGTTGCTATTGTAATTATGAATATTTAAAGGAGAAAATTATGTACGATAATATTTTGACTGATTTTTTAAGACAGGAAAATGATAAAGGCGACTCTGAAAGAATTCAAAGGGCCATAGATGCCACGGAAAACGGAATACTTTGCATCCCAAAAGGCGATTATAGCATAAAAACTCCGATTATTATAACAAACCGTTGCTCGCTAAAAATGCATCCCGCCGCCCGACTTATTGCAGAAGAGGAAATGGATTTTGTAGTTATTTACAACGCAAAAGGGGATTATCATAATTTAACACTATTTAATGAAGACGGAAGCGTTTATGATAATTTAGGTCTTTTCATTGAGGGTGGCGATATTGAGGGGAACGGATTGGCAAGCTGCCTTGCAATAACCAATGCCCATCATTTTACACTTTCTAATATATCATTACATAATGGTAAGGAATACGGATTATATATTGGTGGTAAGTTTGGCGGTCATATATATGAGCTTGTTTGCAACAACGTTTACTGCAAATGCACCATGAAGGGATTGGCAGGCAATGTAGGTATTTGGTCGGATAAGCATGATGCACATTTTACCGATTGCTTTATTATCGATTATACTATAGGTATGCGAATGTTAGGTTCTTCAAATAGACTTACTCATTGTCATATTTGGGGAGGCACGGTGCCACCAAAAAATATCGATATTAAAGATTGGTCAGAAATTTACGGCGAACGAAAAAAGGAACTCCTAAATGGCGTTTACGGAAAGGATGCCGATAAGGGTAAATATGAAAATGATGTTCCTGAAATGCTTGAAAATTCGATAGCATTTGATATTATGGGAGGCAGCAATATACTAGATGGCTGCTATGCCGATACAGCCGAAATAGGATTTAATATACACTCAGATGCGCGTATGATAGGCTGCGATTTTTTCAATAATAAGCTTATGGGGTTAAAAAAATCAACCGCAATAAAGCATAATGGTGGAAGAATTGACGTAATGATGTGCGTGTTTAGAGGCATGGCAGGAACGGAAGTGCTTTATGAGGGCATAGAGAAAAATGTTTATTGGGTATCAAACAAAACATCGGGCGGTAAAGGAATGGAAATACCCGAATTTTTAAAATAAAAAATGTTGTAGGGGGAGGGGATTACCCCTTGCAGCACCTGTGTAAAAAAATAATTGTGAATATTTAATTATAAACCAAAAATAAAATGCACCCAAAAGGATTTAACCTTTTGGGTGCATTTTAAGTCTTAGAGATTTAAATTTATTTAATAATCGATTCGCCGGTCATTTCTTCGGGTTTTTCGAGTCCCATAACCTTAAGCATGGAGGGAACTATATCGGCGAGTCTGCCGCCATCGCGAAGCTCGCAATCATAACCCACAACGCAGAAGGGAACGGGGTTGGTTGTGTGGGGAGTGAAAGGATTGCCATCATCGCCTACCATACAGTCGGCATTTCCGTGGTCGGCTGTGATAAACACAACGCCGCCCATCTTAAGTGTTGAAGCAACAACATCGCCAACACACTCATCAACCGCTTCAACAGCCTTTACAGCTGCATCAAACACACCTGTGTGGCCTACCATATCGCAGTTGGCAAAGTTTAGAACAACTGCATCATATTTGCCCGATTTAATCTCCTTGCAAACTGCATCGCGAACGGGGTATGCGCTCATTTCGGGCTGCAAATCAAATGTTGGAACATCGGGAGACTGAATAAGAATTCTCTCTTCGCCCTCAAATGTTTTTTCTTCTCCGCCGTTGAAGAAGAATGTAACATGGGCATATTTTTGGGTTTCGGCAATTCTTAACTGAGTCATATTCTTGCTTGCTAAAAATTCGCCAAAGGTCATTCTTAATTCTTCGGGCGGGAATGCAACCGAAACATTCGGCATGGTTTCATCATACTGAGTCATACAAACATAGTTTACCGGGAAGAAACCGTTTTTGCGAACAAAACCATCGAAATCGGGGTCAACGAATGTGCGGGTAAACTGTCTTGCTCTGTCAGGGCGGAAGTTAAAGGAAACAACCGAATCGTTTTCCTTGATTAAGCCACCCTTGTTAACAACGGTTGGAACGATGAATTCATCGGTAACATCATCCGCATAGGATTTTTCCATAGCATCAACTGCATTCGGATTTATATTACCCTCGCCATAAACCATAGCGGCGTAAGCCTTTTCAACGCGGTCCCAGGCGAAATCACGGTCCATTGCATAAAATCTTCCGCAGATGGTAGCAATTTTACCAACACCGATTTTCTCCATCTCGTTTTCAAGGTCTTTAACAAAACCTACGCCCGAGGTGGTTGAAACATCGCGGCCATCCATAAGGCAATGAACGAAAACCTTTGTAAGACCTTCTTTTTTAGCCATCTTTAAAAGGCCATAAAGGTGGTCGATATGGCTATGAACACCACCATCGGATAAAAGACCGATTAGGTGAAGCGCCGAATTATTTTTCTTACAGTTATCAATAGCATTCTTAAGGGCGGCAATATTATAAAAATCGCCATCCTCAATGGATTTTGAAATCTTAACGAGCATCTGATAAACAACGCGACCTGCGCCAATATTGGTGTGGCCAACTTCGCTGTTGCCCATCTGACCATCGGGAAGACCAACATCAAGTCCTGAAGCGCCGATAGTTGTAAAAGGATTTTCATTAAATAATTTAGTAAGATTAGGGGTTTTAGCCGAGTGAATAGCATTGCCTTCGGTTACTTCACGAATGCCAAAACCATCCATAATACATAAAACTACAGGTTTTTTCATTATAAAATCTCCTTATTTAGAAGCGGCATTAACGATAATAGAGAAGTCCTCAGCTTTAAGTGAAGCGCCGCCGATGAGTCCGCCATCAACATTAACCTTTGAAAGAAGTTCATCAGCATTCTTAGCATTCATAGAGCCACCATACTGAATTGTTACACTCTCAGCTGCTTCCTTGCCATATACTTCGGCGATAGCCTCGCGAACAAAGCCGTTGCCTTCATCTGCCTGCTCAGCAGTAGCGGTAACACCTGTTCCGATAGCCCAAACAGGCTCGTAAGCCACGATAATGTTCTTTAACTGCTCTTTTGAAACGTTGGTAAGAGCCATTTTAGTTTGGAATTTTAAAAGAGTTTCGGTATAACCTGCTTCTCTTTCTTCAAGAGTTTCGCCAACGCAAACAATTGCGGTAAGACCTGCATTTACAGCAGCTAAAGTGCGAAGGTTAACGGTTTTATCGGTTTCTCCGAAATACTGTCTTCTCTCTGAGTGGCCGATAACAACATATTCAACGCCGCAAGCGAGAAGCATTTCGGCTGAAATTTCGCCTGTGTATGCGCCTGAAGCCTTGAAGTGAACATTCTCGGCACCGATTTTAATGTTGGAGCCCTTTGCAGCCTCAACTGCAGCGGCAATATCAACAAATGGAACGCAAAGAACAACATCACACTCAGCATCCTTTACGAGAGGCTTCATTTCATTAATGAGCGCGGTTGTTTCAGCGGGGGTTTTGTTCATTTTCCAGTTACCTGCGATAACTGCTTTACGAGTAGCTTTATTCATTTTAATATCTCCTTAAAATCGGAACGGCATTTCTGCCGTGCCGTTATTATTTGTTATTTTAATTATTTATCATTAAGTGCAGCAATGCCGGGAAGAACCTTACCCTCTAAGAATTCAAGGGAAGCGCCGCCACCTGTTGAAATGTGGGTCATCTTATCAGCATAGCCAAGCTTTTGAACAGCTGCTGCAGAGTCGCCACCGCCGATGATAGAGATAGCGCCTGATTCTGCTACTGCCTTGGCAACAGATTCGGTACCTGAAGCGAAGTTTTTCCACTCGGAAACGCCCATCGGACCATTCCAAATAACTGTTCCTGCATTAGCAACAGCTTCAGCGAATAACTTCTCGGTCTTAGGACCAATATCAAGACCCATTTTATCTTCTGGCATCTTATCGGAATCAGCGATGGTAACATCGGTGTTCTCATCATAAGCGCTGCCTAAGCGGTTATCAATGGGAAGTAAGAAACGAACGCCCTTTTCTTCAGCCTTTTTAATAAGGGAAGAGGCAAGTTCAATTTTATCATCTTCGCAAAGGGAAGTACCAACATTATAACCTTTAGCGCGGAAGAATGTGTAAGCCATACCGCCGCCAACAATGAGGGTATCAACCTTTTCGATAAGATTTTCAATAACGCCGATTTTATCAGAAACCTTAGCGCCGCCAAGCACTGCAACGAAGGGACGCTTCGGATTGGCTAATGCGCCACCCATAACGCTGATTTCGGTTTTGATGAGGTAACCGCAAACAGCGGGGAGATATTCGGTAACACCGGCTGTTGAAGCGTGTGCTCTGTGAGCAGTACCGAAAGCATCGTTAACAAAGATTTCTGCAAGGGAAGCAAGTTCTTTAGCAAAAGTGGGGTCGTTTTTGGTTTCTCTTGCATCGAAACGAACGTTTTCAATTAAAACAGCCTTGCCGTTTGTTAAAGCGGCAACCTTTGCCTTTGCACACTCGCCGATAATATCGCAAGCGAATGTAACGGTGCCTTCGCCCAATAATTCATTAAGGCGATCAGCAACGGGCTTTAAGGTAAACTTCTTAGCATCCTCTTCTTTAGCCTTTGCTAAATATTCTGCAGTTGCTGCAGCCTTCTCATTTTCAGGTAAAGCCTCAACTGCCTTCTTCTCTTTCTTAGAAAGACCAAAGCCCTCTGTGAAAATATTGTGGGGCTTGCCCATGTGTGAGCAAAGAATAACCTGAGCGCCGTTATCAAGTAAATACTTAATAGTGGGGAGAGCTCCGATAATTCTCTTGTCGCTAGTGATTTTGCCATCCTTCATAGGTACGTTGAAATCACAACGAACAAGAACCTTTTTGCCGGATACTTCAATATCCTCAATAGTCTTTTTGTTAAGTGCGTTCATTTAAAAGTACATCCTTTCAAAGTTATTTATATTAATATAATATTATTGTACCACAAATTGAAAAAAATTCAATCATTTTATATGATAATATTTTAACAATGCTACCACTTATAGTTGTGCAATTCTCCTAAATTTTGCAAAGCAGGGTAGTTCCATTGGCGAAGCACCTCATAAACACCGATAGCAACCGAGTTTGAAAGGTTAAGGCTTCTGGCATCATCTATCATAGGAATTCTTACACATCTTTCGCGGTTTTTAAGCAAAAGCTCTTCGGGGAGCCCCTTTGTTTCCTTGCCAAAAAGCAGGTAACAGTTATCGGGGTAGGTTATATCCGAATGGGTGTGAAGCGCCTTTGTTGTAAAATAGAAAAATTCGCCCTCGTTTTTCTCAAAAAACTCATCTAAATTTTCATAATAGGTAATATCCAAAAGATGCCAATAATCAAGACCTGCGCGTTTTAGCTTTTTATCATCTATCTTAAATCCCATAGGGCCTACAAGGTGGAGTCTTGCTCCGGTAGCGGCACAGGTGCGCGCCACATTGCCTGTGTTTTGCGGGATTTCGGGTTCAACCATTACAATGTTTATAGTTGCCATTTATCATTCCTCCCAAAAAAATATTATAATGGGAGTAAATTTACCTTGTCAAGAGAAAGATTTAAAGGTATAATAGATAAGAGGTGTGAAAAATGAAGAAAACTAATGAGTTTATAAAATATATAGACTTGTATCATATAAAGAATTTTATAACCTATAAAAAAACCAATGAAAAGTTATATAAGTGGCTTAAGGTTATTGCGATTGTGGCTTACATATATCAGCTTATAATGAATATGCTTTTAATTTTAGGTATGAAATTTGCAAAGCAGCCGCTTGAGAGCAGCCTTTTAAGCAACACCATAGTGGCAACGGTTTTGATTTTTGCGGCCTTTATCATTTTACTTTTTAAATATGGAATTGTTTCAACAATTTTAAATATAGTATCGGTTCCGTTTGAAATGTCGCTTATGATTCCGGGTCTTATAAAAACAGCCGGGGCAATAAACATAAAGGGCGCTTTCTATTGGCAGTATGCATTCCCAATGGCAATAATTTTAATAATCACAGCATATATGGGTGTAATCGCGTTAAGGGAGCGTTACATTTTATGGCGAGATGAAAAACTTCTTAAAAATGCGCTTTATGCCAAATTTGGCGAAGAATATGAAAATTTGACCGATAAGCAAATCAAGGAGTTTATAAACACATTCGATCCATTCAAAAAATAAAAATTAAAGGGGATTAAAATATGGCTTTGAGAGCAGATGGTAAGAGGGTAAAAAATGCCGACCCGATGTATACGGTGGCACCATTTATTATGGATAAGCGTTACGACTCTATGAATATGATAGAGCTCGATATTCCGCTTGACCCAATTCAGAATTACATAAACAATAAGCGTAAAGAGGGTAAGAATATAAGCCACATGGCAGTTCTTCTTGCGGCATATGTAAGAACTATGGCGGAGTTTCCTTCTTTAAACCGCTTCATTGTTAACAAGCGCATTTATGCCAGAAATGAAATTGCGGTTGGTATGGTTGTTTTACAGGCGGGACAAATGGATAACGGAACAATGTCTAAAATGTATTTCGATTATGAAAACACCATTGATGATGTTAACAATATAATCAATGACTATGTTGAGGAAAATCGCAATAATGCTCAAAACAACTCAACCGAAAAGTTAATAAAGTTTTTATTGAGCCTTCCGGGAGTTTTGCCGATAGGCGTTGCTTTGTTTAAAATTCTTGATAAGCATGGCCTTTTACCTAAGGCAATTATTGATGCAAGCCCATTCCATACAAGTTTGGTTATAAGTAACTTAGCATCTATCAGAACAAATCATATTTTCCATCACGTTTATGAATTCGGAACAACCGGAATACTCATCACAATGGGCAATTCAAGAGAGGTTGCCAAGCGTAAGGGTAATGAGATAGTGCATGAAAAATGTATGCCTCTCGGCATTGTTATGGATGAGAGAATGTGCTCGGGCAGTTATTTTGCTTTGGCTTTCCGCAAAATGAAGAAATATTTAAAGAATCCTGAGCTTCTCGAATTACCGCCTGAGGTGTTAAATATTGAAACACCCCAGAAAAAGAAAAGCAAATATGCAAAAAATTAAGCGTTAGTATCTTGATTTTTGTTATTAATTGGTATAAAATAATTTTAGAAAATATTAGGAGGCAAAAATTATGTTAGTTTCTGCAAAAGAAATGTTAAACAAGGCAAAAGCAGGTAAATATGCAGTTGGCCAGTTTAACATCAACAACCTTGAATGGACAAAGGCCATTTTACTTACTGCTCAGGAGTTAAACTCTCCGGTAATTCTCGGTGTATCTGAGGGCGCAGGCAAGTATATGTGCGGTTATAAGACCGTAGTTGGAATGGTTAACGGTATGATTGAAGAACTCGGCATTACCGTTCCTGTAGCGCTTCACTTAGACCATGGCTCATACGAAGGCGCTAAGAAGTGCATTGAGGCAGGTTTCTCTTCGGTTATGTTTGATGGTTCACATTATCCGATTGAAGAAAACATTGAAAAAACAAAGGAACTCGTTGCTATTTGTGATGATTTAGGTCTTTCTCTCGAAGCTGAAGTTGGTGCTATCGGAGGCGAAGAGGATGGCGTTATCGGTTCGGGCGAAGTTGCTGACCCGAAGGAATGCAAAATGATTGCTGATTTAGGCGTTACAATGCTTGCCGCAGGTATCGGTAATATTCACGGTAAGTATCCTGAAAATTGGGCAGGACTCAGTTTCGATACTCTCGATGATATTCAGAAACTTACAGGCACAATGCCGCTCGTTCTCCACGGAGGCACAGGTATTCCTGCCGATATGATTCAGAAGGCTATTTCTTTAGGTGTTTCCAAGATTAATGTTAACACCGAATGTCAGTTGGCATTTGCTGCAGCTACAAGAGAATATGTAGAAGCAGGAAAGGATTTACAGGGCAAGGGCTTTGACCCGAGAAAACTCCTAGCTCCCGGTGTTGAGGCTATCAAGGCAACCGTTAAGGAAAAGATGGAACTCTTCGGTTCTGTTAATAAGGCGTAAAATTCAAAAACCCGCGAACAGTTAAGTTCGCGGGTTTTTTCTGTATTTAAGGGGTGTTACGCCTGCTTGGGATTTGAAAAATTTGGTGAAATAGTTATAGTCCTTTATTCCAAC
>JAZOQP010000036.1:0-49281 GCA_045656145.1 Acutalibacteraceae bacterium | reverse complement strand
GGTTGCTCAGAAGCCTGAAAAGTACGAATTTTAATGAAAGGGAGACAGAATAATGTTTGAAGGAAAACCTTATTTTTACGGTACCGGCAGAAGAAAAAGTTCTGTTGCCCGCGTACGCGTATACAGCGGTACAGGTAAAATAACCATTAACGACCGCGACATTGATGATTACTTTGGTCTTGAGACCTTAAAGCTTATCGTTCGTCAGCCTTTAGCACTTACAGGCACTACCGATAAGTTTGACATTGTTTGCCGTGTAAACGGTGGCGGTGTTACAGGTCAGGCAGGCGCTATCCGCCACGGTGTTTCTCGTGCTCTTCTTCAGTACAACGAAGAACTTCGTTCTGAACTCAAGAAGGCAGGCTTCTTAACTCGTGACCCGAGAATGAAGGAAAGAAAGAAATACGGTCTCAAGGGCGCTCGTAGAGCACCTCAGTTCTCAAAGAGATAGTTATTTATCGAAAAGATTACAAGCTCCGATTATTTTGGAGCTTGTATTTTTTTGCGCACTTCTCGCGGTATTTTTTCTACGAAAATATAAAATTATTGACAAAGGAATTGGCGAGATTTATAATTTAATTGTCAGAATTTGACGTTTATGCATGAATGATGAAAGCTAAAAACAAAGGAGAATGAAAAATGAAGTTTTGCACAAATTGCGGAAAACAAATTGAAGATGGTGCTGCTTTTTGCACCGGTTGCGGAAGTCCCGCAAACGCAGGCGCTGCCAATCGACCAACAACACAGTTGAAAACGAATCGCGGATTGATTAAGTATATATTATTGTCGTTAATTACTTTCGGCATTTACGCTTTGGTAGTTATGTCCACAATAAGTGATGATATTAATATTATTGCCAGCAAATATGACGGTAAAAAAACCATGCATTTTTGCCTAGTATACTTCCTATTTTCTTGGTTGACATTTGGTATTGTTCCGCTTGTTTGGTATCATAACATATCTGCAAGAATCGGAAGAGAATTAAAGCGCAGAGGAATTACTTATCCCTTTGGTGCCGGTTCTTACTGGGGCTGGGGCATTCTTGGAAGTCTAATCGGTATTGGACCTCTTGTATATCTTTACAAGTTATTCAAATCAATGAATCTCCTTTGTGCTGATTATAATATAAACGGCTAATGAATTAACCCTCGAAGCGTTAAAGCTTCGAGGGTTTTTTATATAATTTTATTTTCTTCAAAAATAGTGTAAAAATGAGGAAAAATGCTGCAAAACCACCAAATATAGACTAAAAATTCAAAAAAAAGGAACATATAGATAATTTTGACGAATTTATTATTCAAACATCATAAATTGAAGGAGGTTTTTTGTGTTAAATCGGTCAAAAATGCTAAAAATTTTAGTGCAAAATCGCTTGACAGTGGGTACTGTTTTTGGTATTATTGTATAGTAAGTGTGATAGTGTAAAAAGGGTTACTGTCTAACTCTCACATTTTTCACACAAAAATAGTATTTATTGGAGGGAACGGTGCATGAAAAAGTGTATTGCCATTATGTTAGTTTTGGCGTTCGCAATTTCAATGTTTCAGGTAGTTGCACTTGCCGATAACGCGCAGGTTGAAACTAGTCCTGAGAACCAAACAGTAGAGGATATCACCATTAAAAACAGTGATAAAACCTATGCTGATTATCTTGAGGCTAACAAGGATGTTGCCGATGCAAAGGCAGACATATTTGTTGGCGCAGATACCTATACATCTTTGAGTGGGGCAAAGGTAGAGAATGTCCCTGAGCACAAGGATGAAAATGGTGTTAAGAAAGAAAATGTTATTAAGTGGACAGGGGAAAAGGGTACTATTAACTACACTGTTGAAGTAGAGACGGCAGGTATGTATGAAATAGAGCTCGATTATTGCCCCATGGTAGGCCGCGGTCTTCCGCTTCGCTTTAGCTTTGCGGTTGATGGCAAGATTCCTTACGAAACCTTAAATGCGGTTTATTTTGAGAGAACCTTTGTTGATGATAAACCTGAAGGTATTGCCGATGGTCTTGGAAACATTTATGCTTCCGAGCAGGTTGAAAAATACATATTCAAGAGCATCAAGGCTATGGACAACAGCGGTCAGTTTGTTGAGCCTCTTAAAGTAGCGCTTACAGCAGGAACTCATACCTTATCTATTACCGCTTTATCGGGTGAATTATATCTTAAGGGTATCACTCTTAAGGCTCCCGAGGTTGTTAAAGACTATGCCGATCTTAAAGAGTCTTATGCAGCCAATGGTTACAAGAACTATACCGGCGCAGATATTACACTCGAAGGCGAGCATGCTGTATATAAAAGTACTGCATCAACCAACCCTCTTATCGATAACAGCGACCCGAGCTTAACCGGTATTAACGGCGGCCGTTCGGAAGCATTCAAGAGCGTTGTTAACTATATTGGTGGCACAGGTTGGCAGAAGCCTAATGAAACACTCATTTGGAATGTAGAAGTTCCGGAGGATGGCCTTTATAAAGTTGGTTTCCGTTTCAGACAAAATGTTGTTATAAGCGGTAACTCATACAGAAGCCTTAAAATTGATGGTGTTTCTCCCTTTAGCGAAGCTCAGAAAATCCCGTTCTATTATGATGGAAACTGGAAGTTCTCTACACTTTCAGCTGATAGCGGCGAACCCGCTCTTATTTACCTAACAAAAGGTAAGCACGAATTATCCCTCACCGTAACCCTTGCTGATTTTGGTGAAGTTAGCCGTGAAATCGGCGAAGTTACCTATGATGTTGGTAACCTTTACCTTAAGATAAGAATGATTACAGGCGAACAAATAGATACAGGTCGAAGCTATGAATTCTTCAAAAACATTCCGCTGTTCAACGAGACATTGCAGGCGAATGTTGCGAAGCTTCAGACTATTCGCCAGGAAATCATTGATATAACCAACGAAACCAGTGGTACATACGTTGCTACTATTGATAATATGATTCGTGTAATGAATGAGATGTATGATAATCCTTACACCGCTCAGAACTATGTAACATCATATTATGATAGCTACACCTCTCTTTGCGCTCTCGTTACCGATATCGCAAAATTACCGCTTGACCTAGACCAGATCGTTTTAGGCTCACCGGAAGATGAGAAGTTTGACTTTGAAATGGCAGGCTGGTGGGACAAAACCGTATATGGTGTTGAACGTTTCCTTGTTTCATTTATGGAAGACTACCAGTATGACACAATGGATGCTGAGGGCAAAAAGACCCTTACCCTTTGGATTACATGGGGTCGTGACCAAACTCAGATTTTAACCTCACTTGTTCGTGATACATTCGAAGCTGAGCACCCTGATATAAAGGTTAAGATTCAGCTTGTTGGCGCAACACTTATTCAGGCTATCTTAGCAGGTAGCGGACCCGACCTTCTTATTGGTCAGACCCGTACCGAGCCTGTAAACTATGGTATGCGTGGCGCACTTTACGATTTATCTCAATTCCCTGATTATAACGAGGTTGTTAAGCGTTATCAGAAGGGCGCAGATAACCCCTATAAATTAGGTAATGCAATTTATGGTATTCCCGATACTCAGGACTTCTCAATTATGTTCTACAGAACCGATATTCTAGAAGAGATGGGTGTTGAGGTTCCGAAAACTTGGGAAGAATTCAAAAATGTTGCGGCTCTCTTCCAACGCCAGAACCTTCAGGTAGGTCTTCCTCCCGCACAAACAACAGTTAACACATTTGCAACTCGTTTAATGCAGAAGAATATTCCTGTTTATACAGAAAATCAGAGAACAAACTTCTTAAACGGCGATGCGGTTGAGACCTTCGTTGAGTGGACCGAATATTATACCGAGCTTGGCTTCCCGCTAGCTTACGACTTCTATAACCGTTTCAGAGCAGGTACAATTCCGCTAGCTGTTGCCGGTTATACACAGTACACACTTCTTTCTCAGGCAGCTCCTGAAATTGTTGGTAAGTGGGGAATTGCTAAGATGCCCGGCACCAAAAATGCTGATGGCACCATTAACTACACCCAGGCAGACACAGGTACATCCTGCGTAATTCCTCAGATTAGTAAATATAAGGAAGAGGCTTGGGAGTTCTTAAAGTGGTGGACCAGCGCAAATACTCAGTATAGATACTCTGTAATGCTTGAGGCTATCCTTGGTGATACAGGTCGTAGGTCGACCGCAAACGTTGAAGCATTTAAGATGCTTTCTTGGGAATCTAACCACCTCGATATTCTTCTCGATGCTTGGGATGATGTTGTTGGTCTTCAGGAAGTTCCCGGTGGTTACTATGTTGACCGTTCGGTAATGCAGGCATTCCAGAATGTTGTTAACATTGATGAAAACCCGAAGGATATGATATTTAAGTGGGCAAAGGTTGCCGACGCAGAAATTGACAGAAAGAGAGGAGAATACGGCCTTGACTAATAAGAATACCTTAACAAAGAAAAAACAAAAGTCGTCCTTTGGCGGTAGCGAAATATCATTGTTTTCACTCTGTATTCCTTTCCTTTTGTTCTTTTTCCTTTTCACAGTTTTACCTATTTTAGCTTCACTTTTCTTATCATTCTGTTCTTATGATATGTTATCGGCTCCGAAATTTATCGGTCTTGATAACTTCCTAAGAATGTTCGTTACCGATGATATGTTTATGACCATTACCATAAACACACTCATCTTAGCCGTTGCAACAGCACCTGCAGGCTTCTTGCTTTCTTATGTGCTTGCTTGGTTTATTAACGAATTTAACCCGAAGGTGCGCGCGTTTATGTCATTCCTTTTCTACGCGCCCGCCCTCGTTGGTAACGCATACTTTATCTGGCAAATCGCTTTCAGCTCCGACTCTTACGGTTATGTAAATAGTCTTCTTTTAAGCGTTGGCCTTATCAACAAGCCTATTCTTTGGCTTGCAACTCCTGATTACATTGTTCCGATTATCATCGCAATTACCATTTGGTCGAGTATGGGTGTTTCCTTCCTTGCCGACATTGCGGGTCTTCAGGGACTTAATGTATCACTCTTTGAAGCAGGCGCTATTGACGGTATCAGAAACCGTTGGCAAGAGCTTTGGTACATAACCCTTCCTTGTATGAAAGAAATTCTTTTATTCGGTGCGGTTATGCAGATAGCAGGCGCATTCTCCATCGGTGGTGTTATTACAACACTTTGCGGATATCCGACAGTTAATAACTGCGCCGATACTATAGTAATGTACTTGGGCGATATAGCGAACACGCGAATGGAAATGGGATATGCTGCGGCAATTTCTATCTTCCTCTTCGCAATGATGGCATTGTTCCGCCACTTTGTTGCTAAATTGCTTAACAAGATGGGTAAATAAGGGGGTGCTGCAAGATGAAAAAAGCTTTTAAAAAGTTCAGAAACGAATTAAGAAAATTCAAACTTTTCGACACAAGCGAGTTGCAGTACAAACGTTATACCCGATCTAAGTTTGTAACAGCATTCTTCGTAATTTGTCTTTTAGCATTCGGCGCAATTTGTATTCTACCTCTTATCTATTCGGTAGTTACATCACTAAAGCCGCTTGATGAAATTCTTGCCTTCCCGCCGAAATTCTTTGTTAGACGTCCTACATTGTCTAACTACACTCTTTTACCATCTTTGATGTCGAAACTTCAGGTTCCGCTTTCCCGTTATGTGTTCAACAGTGTATTCATCAGTATTGTTGGTACCGTTCTTCACATTCTTTGCGCAGCAGCTGCAGCCTTCTTCTTCTCGAAGGGTAAGTATAAATGGAAGGGCATTGTGTTTATGATTGTTCAGTTTGCCCTCCTTTATAACGGAACAACTCTTGGCGTTCCGCAATATATCATCTTCTCATCGATGGGTATTATCGATACATATTGGGTTTACATCTTACCGCACATTCCGTCGGCCATGGGTGTATTCCTTATGAAACAGTATATGGACGGTTCGGTTCCGGATTCGCTTCTTGAGGCTGCCCGTATCGACGGTGCAGGTTACCCGCTTATCTTCTGGCGAATAGTTATGCCGATGGTTAAGCCCTGTTGGTTAACACTTTTACTCTTCGCTTTCCGTGATATGTGGTCAACCGCTTCGGGTACAACCATATTTACCGAGTCTCTCAAGACTTTACCATCTGCAATGAGCCAGATTACAGCCGGCGGTGTTGCCCGTACAGGTAACTCCATGGCGGTACAGGTTATCATGATGCTTCCGCCGATTATCGTTTATCTTATTTCTCAGAGTAACGTTATGGAAACCATGAGTAACTCTGGTATGAAGGATTAATAGGGAGGTAGATTTATGCGTAATTTAAAGAAAATTTTAGCTGTTTTATTGTGTGTTTTCTGCCTTCTTTCAAGCGGTTTAACCGCTTTTGCTGCCGATTTTACCGATGCCCCCAATGAAGCTACTTCTAACTGGGCAGGTGCAGCAGGCAAAAAAGATATGGTTTATTCAAGACCTATGTTTGAGCATTATAAAACCATTAATTCTTTTGATATAGGTGTTGAAAACTTCACTTCCCTTCAGGATATATACGCTGTTGATGGCAAAATATATATTCTTGATTCGGAAGGTGGCAGAATTGTTATTACCGATGATGAGTTTAATCTCATCCGCGAAATAAAAGAGGTAATGATTGATGGCGCACCTGCAAGCATTAAGGATGCTAAGGGTATCTTGGTAGAGGGCAATGAGCTTTATATCTGTGATACCGCTAATAAGCGTTTACTTGTGGGCGACCTTGAGGGTAACATCAAAACAGTTGTTACTCAGCCTGAGAGTGAAATGTGGCCTGAGGGTCTTCACTTTACTCCTGTTAAACTCGTTAAGGATAGAATGGGTTATTTCTATGTTCTTTCCGAGGGCTGCTATTATGGTGCAGTAATGTTTACCCCAAATTTCGAATTCAAGAGCTTCTTTGGTGCAAACGTTGTATCAACAAGCATTCTTGAAGCAATGGGTAACCTTTGGGATATGCTCTTTAGCAACAATGTAAAGCTTTCAAAGAGTGAGAAAAAGTTACCTTTCTCCTATGTAGATATGGAGCTTGGTGCTGATGGTTATATCTACACCTGTACCGGTGCTACATCTACAACCTCAGAGGCTAGGGGCTCTATTAAGAGACTTAACCCCACAGGCACCAACATTTTATCGGATAAAACCGATACAACCGTTACAACCTCTGAAAGCGTTCTCTTCACAACAAATGAGAGCGTAAAGAATGGTATCAGAGATTTAAGCCACGACGTTTCCTCTCTTACAATAGATGAAAACAACTTCATCTATGCATTAGATGTAACCTACGGCAGAATTTATCTTTATGACCTTGAATGTAACCTTGTTAATACATTCGGTGGCGGCGTAAATGTTGGTACACAGGATGGTACCTTTAAGGGTTCAAAGGCCATTACCAATATGAATGGTAAGATTTATATTGTAGACTCAATTAAAAACACCGTTACAATTTTCAAGAGAAATGAGTTCGGCGATTTGGTTTGCAAGGCTCAGGGAATGACCATTAAGGGCGACTATGTTGATGCTGAACCGCTTTGGCATGAGGTATTAGCGGCCGATGCTAACAGCCTTATCGCTTACAGAGGCATTGCAAAATCCAAAATCATTCAGGAAGATTATCATGGTGCTTTAGAGTATGCAAAACTCGGTGAGGACCGCGATTCTTATAGCCGTGCTTTCGAATTCGTTCGCAAAGACTTCCTTGCAAAATACTTCATTTGGATTGTTTTCGGCTTAATTGCTCTAATCGTAGTAATTGCTGTATTACTTCACTTTAAAAAGAAGTACAATGTTGTTCTTATTAAAAACCGCAAATGGAAGATTGCTCTCGGCACACTTTTACATCCTGCTGATACCTTCTATGAAATCAAGCGCAACAATGGCGGTTCGGTTCTTATTGCAACCGTTATGCTACTTGTTTGGTATGCGTTTAAAATTATTGGTTTCTCAAACGGATTCATATTCAACACAGCAAGCATCGGCGAAGCAAATGCTTGGTATGCTTTGGCTCAGACCTTTGGTCTTGTAATACTCTTTACACTTGCTAACTGGGCAGTATGTACTCTAATGGAAGGTAAAGGTAAGCTTAAAGACATTTACACGGTTGTAGGCTATAGCTTAATGCCGATGATAATCCAGTCTATCGCTTATGATATTCTTTCAAATGTACTTACATTAAATGAAGCAAATATCCTTTCAATTGTAAATTATGTATGTATTATATTTACATTAATTATAATTGTTATGGGACTTATCAATATTCATGAGTATACCTTTGGTAAATTCTTATTCACAACGGTAGTAACTTTACTTGCTATGATACTTATCGTGTTCTTGGTATTTATGTTGGCTATTCTTCTCCAGCAGACCGGAAACTTTGTGGAAACAGTTTACCTTGAGGCATTCTTCAGATAATACGCAGGGAGGAAATAAAATGAAAAAATCAGTTTTAAAAGTTTTATCATTAATTCTCTGCGTGGCTATGTTGCTTTCCTTTGTAGGATGCGGCGATGAAGAGATTAAAATTGATATTACAGAACAAATGCCAAGCGGAATGGTTAAAGAGGGCGTTTTCGCTCAGAATAATACCTATTCTCTCAGCTGGGCAGATGAAGAAAAATGTGTTGTTTTAACCGATAAGGCAACAGGTAGCCGTTGGTCAACAACACCTTCGGAATATTTAGATATTCCCGAAGAAGAAAAGCAGGTTCGTGCAAGAGGTTATATCGAATCCCCGATTTTTGTTAACTATAAGTTACCGGGTGAAGAATCGGTTGCTGTAGCACGCGCTTATACACACAGTATCAGAAAAGATGATATTTCGGCAAAGGTAGAGGGTAATACCGTTACCGTTACATATATGTTTGAAGATGCCGACTGTATCATTCCTGTTGAATACACTCTTACCGATAAGGGTATGAGCATTACCATTAAAACCGAGAATATCGTTGAGGGCGAAAATGAGGTATACAGCATAGATTTAGCTCCTTACTTCTGCTCAGCAGAGCATGGAAGCGAAAATGCTTACCTTTTCTACCCCTCAGGCAGCGGTGCTATCATTAACACATCCGATAAGGTTGTTGAAACAGTTACCTATTCTTCTGAGGTTTATGGTAAAGATGCTGCTTTAAAGATTAAGCATGACCTTACTAATGATAAAAACGTATACCTGCCGGTATATGGTGTTAAGAAGGGCGAAAATGCAGTTTGCGCTATAATCACATCGGGCGCAGAACAGGCAACACTCTTTGCAACCGTAGCAGATGGTCCTACCAATTATTCAACCGTTTATGCAAACTTTGCTTTACGCGGAGGCGACTATAACTTTGTTAGAGGCGCAGGCGCCCCGGATACAGTTATTTATTCCGAAGAATCTCTTGAAAATGCAGTTTTCTCAATTGATTTTATTCCGCTTTCGGGAGAAAACGCTAACTATGTTGGTATGGCAAAAGAGTATCAGGCATACCTTTATGGCGATAACAAGGCTTCTAAAGATGTTTCCAATCCTGTTTATTCAATAAGATTTTTAGGTGGTTTACTTGAGCAGCGCAACTTCTTAGGTTTCCCCTATAAAACCTTAGTTCCGCTAACAACCTTTGCTGAAGCTCAAAACATTCTTACTGAATTATCAGTAACAGGCGTTCAGCCGAATGTTATGCTTTATGGCTTTGGCGAAAGCGGTATGGATGTTAAAAATGTTGCAGGCGGATTTGCCTTAGGCTCTGCTTTCGGTAGCAAGAAGGATATTTCAAGCTTTACCGAATATGCAAAGGCTAACGGAATTAACACATTTATCGATTTCGACCTTATTGATTTTGCTGAATCAGGCGATGGTTATACAACCTCTGATTCCGCAAAAACCGCAAGCCGAATGGCTGCCTATGTAAATCAAATTTCAAAGGGCGCTCAAATTCTTGATAGAAAGAATTATGACCGTTATCGTTTGATTTCAAGAACTGAGCTTGGCTCAATTTCTGATAAATTATTCAAAAAATTAAATAAATATAATATTGAGGGTGTATCCTTTGAATCACTTTCCTCAACAGCCTATTCCGATTATGGTTATGCTGAATATTATGTTAAAAATGGTATGGGAACTCAGGTTCAGGGCATTACCAATAAGTTTAAAGAGGGCGGCTATAAGGTAGCAGCAAGCGGCGCTAATGCTTACTCGGCAGTTTTATCCGATGTAATCTTCAACACTCCGCTAAACTCTTCTAAGCAGGAAATATTCTCGGCGGATGTTCCGTTCTATCAGATTGTTTTCAAGGGTAAAACCGAGATTGCAAGTGAGCCTGTTAATGCAGGTATTACTTATAACACCAAAAAGCTTATGGCTCTTGAGGGTGGCTCTTCACTTCTTTACACAATTTCCAATGATTATATAACAACCGCTACATTATCTCCTTATAAAGATATCTATGCGGCTAAGTTCAGCGGAAATAAGGATGATATTATTAAAGTTGCTGAAGAACTCAAGCCTTACTATGAGGCAATTAGTGGTCAAACCATTAAAAACCATGAGTTGCTTACTAAGGATGTAAGGGTTACCACATATTCAAATGGCGTTAAGATTTACGTTAACTATTCGGAAGATAATTTTGAAACTCCTGATGGAGTTGTTAAGGCTTCTGATTATTTAGTAATTAAGTAGGGGGGTGAACAGTGTGGGTGTAGAAATTAAACGCAAGAAAAAAGGTGTTGAGGCTTTAAAAAGCCGTTACGGCAGACTGTTCGTTCTCCCGTGGGAGATAGGCTTAATTCTCTTCTTTGCAATTCCGCTTATCTCATCAATTATTTATGCATTTTGTGATGTTAGCATTATTTCGGGCGGTGTTAAAACCGAGTTTGTTGGTCTTAAATGGTTTAACTATGCCATCAATGAAGACCCGAAATATATGACACTTTTAAAAGACGCTATTTCAAGCTTCTTGGTTAAGGTTCCGATTATTATAGCGCTCAGCTTAATTTTGGCTATTATCCTTAACCAGAAGTTTAAGGGCAGAATGGTAGCGAGAGCTATCTTCTTCCTCCCCGTTATTATCGCAACAGGCGTTATCATCGGCTATCTTTCTCAGGCAGGTATGGTGCTTGGCGATACTTCGGGCGAAAATGCCAATAACTATAGCAGCATGATTAACTTCGATATGATTTTAGGCAACCTTGGTTTGCCCACCGAAATTAATGAACTTATTTCGGGTTATATCGGAAGTGTATTTAATCTTCTTTGGAGCTGCGGTATTCAGATTATCCTCTTTATTTCAGGTCTTCAAACAATTCCGGATCAGCTTTATGAGGTTGCCCGCGTTGAAGGTTGTTCAAAATGGGAGGAATTCTGGTATATCACTTTCCCAATGCTTGGCCAGCAAATCTTACTTGTTATGATTTACACAATGATAGATTTGATTACCGCTAAGGGTCATGTTATGGCAACCGCTTACAGCCTCATGAGTGAGCAGCAGGTTTATGATAAATCTTCGGCAATGCTTTGGTTATACTTCGTTATAATCGGCGCCGTTATGGCTCTTGTTTTGGCAGCTTACAACAAGTTCTGCCTAAAGAAATGGTCTTAAGGAGGAATTGAAAAATGAAGTTATTTAACAAAGAAATTTCTCCCTTAAAGGCAAAGAACACCGCGTTCAGCATAATAGTTCCTATTATTCGCTGGGTGTTCCTTATTGCAGTTGGTTATATCATTATTTATCCGCTTATTTATATGATTGCGGCATCTGTTCGCCCCTTAGGCGAATTCGATGACCCAACAGTTGTTTGGATTTCCAAGAATTTCACATTTGATAACTTTGAAATCGCATGGAAGTCTCTTAAGTATGCAACAGGATTTTTTAATACCGTTAAGACCGAGATTTTTGCAGGTCTTATTGAGGTTGCCTCCTGTTCGGTTATTGCATATGGTCTTGCGAGATTTGAATTCAAAGAGAAGAATCTTCTTATGTTCTTCCTTATCTTAACAATTCTTATCCCAACCCAGATGCTTATGATTCCGTTAATGCTTAATATGAGATATTTTGATTTCCTTGGAATTTTGAAATTCATAGGCGACCTTATCGGAACCGATATAAGACCCAACCTTCTTAACACAGTTTGGGCATTCTATTTGCCGAGTATCTTGGCAGTTGGTTTAAAAGCAGGTCTTTTCACATTCATCTTCGTTCAGTTCTATAAAGGAATGCCGAAGGAACTTGAAGAAGCAGCTTCTATTGATGGCGCAGGCCCTGTTAAAACCTTCTTATCAATTGTTGTGCCTTCTTCCGGCGTTGTTTTCTTAACGGTTACCATCTTTAGCGTTATTTGGCACTGGAATGATACCTACCTTTGCGGTATGTATTTTGCAAACAGTGAAATGCTTTCGGTAAACCTAAGCAAGATTTATGATGTTATCGGAAACTATGGCGCTCACCCCAACTCAGCAGGTGCGGCAGGTCCTGTAATGGCGGCTTGTCTACTCTTTATCGCTCCTGTTCTTATTATGTATTGTATCCTTCAGAAACAGTTCATTAAGAGCATTGATAGAGTTGGTATTGTAGGATAAAAAGGAAAATTTTTCAAAAAGCAGTAGCAAAATGCTACTGCTTTTTCTTTTTTAACAAAAGATTCATAAAAAAATCGAAAAAATTATATATTTTATGTTGAAAAAAGATTATTAATATGATATATTTATTGTGTACAAATATCACTAAAAAATTTGTGGAGGTATATTTATGCGTTTTATTATGAAACACATGTCCAAAAAAATGCTGAGTGTTATTTTAGCACTTATGGTACTAGTATCAGCGGTATCAGTAGCATTTTCGGCCATTGCAAATGCACCGGCAGAAACTTATGTTGTAACCAATTCTAAGCCGGCTATTGCTATGCTTTCAGGCCTTAAGCTCGACCTTACTAAAATCAGCGTTGAGTTTGATGAGGACGAAATTATTCCGGGAGATGAAATCGCTTGGACCGTAACACCAAATGGTGCGTTACTGTTTGATGAGCAGGCAGCTACTCTTACAGTTTTCAAGCCCGGTGCTTACACTATCACAGCCACCAAGGCTGATGAACCTGAAAAGGCAAGAGAAATTAATCTTTTCGCAAGCGAAGAGAGAGCAACTCAGGTTGAAATTTATAACTATGAGTTCTCGGCAAATGACCTTGATGCAAATGGCGAATTCAAAACCTCAACCGGTTGGAAAATAGTTAGAACCGCAGGTACAGCAAAGGCTGAATATACAAATGGTTCAATTTGGTTCCCCACTAACACAACAGCGTATGTTGTTTTAGATCCGTTAAGTGATGGCGGTAAGGTTGTATCCAGTTTTTCTGATGTTTCTGTTGAAGCAGAAATTTATTCTAAAAACTCTGTTTCAAGAACTGTAGGCTGGTACGGAATTTTTTCTCGCCTTACATATACCGATAATGTAGTATCTGCTACACCTTTAACACAGGTGGGTACATTATATCGTTTCTGTTCTTCGCGTTCGGCTAAAACTGCATTCAAATTCTTAATTAACGATGCAGCTGTTAACCAAACAACCTCTAACAGCCAAATTACAAGCGATAAGAGCGATAAATACAAAATTCAGCTTACAGGCAAAAACCTTGCTGCAACTTGGGCTATTAATGGCGCAACTGAATTTTCAGATATTGGATATACTTTATCCAATGAGCAGAAAGCCGCTTTAGAAGATACCCAGAATGTTTGCGGTACTATTGGTTATTACTCGGAAAAGAATGCTGAAACCGGTTTGGTATCTATTAAAGTATCTGTAGGCTTTACCGATGATGAACTTAATAAGATTGCAGCAGCATGCGAAGACCATGGCTATTATATGATTAATTCTGCTAAGCCTGCTATTCCTGTAACTGTTGGAAAAACTCTTAACTTAAACGCAGCATTAGTAGAGTTTTCAAATGGCAATATTGTAACAGGCGATAAGATTGCTTGGGATATCATAACCAACAATTCTGCTATCTTCAATAAAGATTCAGGAACTATCTCTATTTTTAAGGCCGGTACATATGAAGCAACCGCTACATATAAACCTGAGGGCGGAGAAGAACTTACCCAAAAGGTATACATCTTTGCCTCGGCTATTGCTTTAAATGAAGTTGAAATCTATAAGCATACCTTCTCGAATGCAGATGTTGTTGATGGCAACTTCACCGCTGCAAGCGAGTGGAAGGCTGGTCCCACAGGTTATCCTCAAAACGAAAGAAAATTAGTATACCTCGATAAATCAGGCAACGATATTTATAATGGTGTAACCTTCTATGTGAAATCGCCTTCAGATGCAAATCTCTGGCTTGGCGACTTGACAGATGGTACAATCTATCTTGATCCCGAATCAAACAGCGGTAAATTCCTTAAGCAGTTTGCCGATGTTAACATTGAAGCAAATGTTATTTCCTATGTAAATTATGGTGATGCAAACAATTGTGGTTATGCTGGTGTTTTAGGTAGACTTGATTTAGGCGAAAATGGCACCTATGAAAATACCGATACAAAAATCTCCACATACTATAGGGCATCCACCTCGAATGAAGCATATAAGAATACCTCTTTAAAAATTGGTGTTTCAGGAAAAGAAAAGGTAATTGCTCAGAATTTCTCCGCAATTTCGGGCGATACCGTTGTTCAAAGACTTGAAATTAAAGGAAATACAATTAAGCCTTCTTATAAGTCAATCAGCGCTGCTGCTGCAAATGATGCAGCATTTGAACTTACCAATGAGCAGCAGGCTCTCTTAAACACAACCGCAGGCAAGGGCGGTACAATCGGTGTATATATCGGAAACAACACCCGTGCTGCAGTTCAGTCTGTAAGGGTAACAATTTCCTTTAGTGATGAAGAAAAGAAAGCTGCTGAGGCTCTTTATGCAGATAGCCCATATCATATCATTGGCTCTAATAAGCCTGCTATTCCCGTAGCAACCGGCACAAAGGTAAGCTTTGAAGGTCTTATTTTCGAGATGGCTGACGGAAGCTTTTTAGAGCCTAAAGATATCTATTGGGATAACCCCAATGGCGCATTAAAGTTCCAGGATAATGCAGTTTACACCTATGCCGATGGTTTCTATACCGTAAAGGCTAAGAAGAGCGCAGATGATACAGAGGGTCGCGATATCTACTTTATCACACCTAATGAAGATGGCGAATATCAGTTATATGAGCACACATTTACTGCAGCAGATGTTGATGTAAACGGTGCATTTACACCTGAGAGTGAATGGAAGTCAACATTAAACGGCAGCTATTCTACTCCGAAGGTACAGTATATTACAGAGCATGCCGGTGTTGGTGCTTTATTTGATGACACAGATAACGGCGTAGATAATCCCTGGTTTGGCGACTCAGGTAATGGCGCATTATACCTAGACCCTGAAAGTGCATCAGGTAAATTAGTATCACAATTCTCTGATATTACCTTAGAACTCAGAGTTAAACCTACAACAAGATTTAACCACGCAGGAGTTAACTCAATTGGTCCTGTTGTAAGACTTGATTTAGGCCCGAACAATGCTTGGAATTCAACCGATGCTCAGATTCAGGCAATGTATAGAATTCCTCGCACGGTTAAAGATGAAAATGGCGTAGTGGATGATGAAGCTAATAAGACTGTAGTTAATATATGGGCTACAGGCGCTGCTCTTAAAGAGGCAGTTAAGCAGGATTTCCCGCTTATTGAAAAGCAGATTAACAAAATGAAGCTTCAGGCTGTTGGCCCCGTTGTTAAAACCTGGGTTGATACAGGAAGCGGCGCAGGTTATGTAGAGGTAAACAACTTCGAGTTAACCGAGGCTCAGCAGAATAATGTTAACCTAACCGTTGGTAAAACAGGTCATACTATTGGTTTTGTGGTTGAGAACACAACCCGTTCAGTGCTTTGTGGCGCTAAGGCATCCATTACCTTCTCAGATGAAGAAATGACCAAATTTACTTCAACCGAAATTGCACCTCTTTATAATGTAATGCAGGATTTTCCCGCAATTCCTATGAAGAAAGGTACTAAGATTTCTCTTGATAAACTCTTAATTCAGCTTCCTGATGGCAACTTTACAACCGGTGAAAAGCTAGAATGGTCTACCGATTATATTGGCAGCAACTTCCTTGTTGATAATGATTATAAGGAAATTTATGCTTATGGCACAGGCAGATGCGATGTTGTTATTAAGAATGGCGATAAGAAGGTTATGGAGGCTCATATTATTGTAGAGAATGAAGATGGCAGCTATAAGCTATTCGAACACACCTTTACTCAGGATGATGCCGATGCATTTGCTGAGGATGGCTCTACAGATATGTGGACTACATCTATTCATAGCCTTAGAACAGCTAAGGAATCAGGCTTTGAGGATATTAATGGCATTTTCCATATGGGTAGCGTATGGAAAAATAGTGTTACAAGTGGCGGCTCTATCATGTTTGATACAAACAAGGGTGTTAGCCTTTATACAAATGATAACAACTTAATAACCCTCAACCCTGAGCACAAGGATGCAAAGATTCTTTCTAAATTTAGCGACTATGTTATTAACTTTACTGCTTCCACCAGAGATAATTGGAATCAAAGAGGTTATATTGGTGCATTAGGCCGTGTAGACTTTGGCGATGATAATAAATTATCCTTTACTAACGGTATTTATGTGCCCAATACCGCTCCGAGCTATGAGAATAACCGTTTATCTGCTAAGGTTGGCGTTGTGTGCTCTCTTAATAAGATTAATAACCTAAAAATCGAAGAAGTTGAAGTATCCGCTGAGGAATTCACTTGGACCGCTCTTAATGGTGCTGACAAAGTAACAATTGATAATGAAGCACATACAATTGTTGCCTCTGAACCCGGTATATATAACATTGAGGGCGTTAAGGGTGATAATAAAGTAACTGTTTCTTATATCGTTCCTCATGAAGATTACCTTGACCACATGGTTGGTGGCGCATTCTATGTTAGTGAATCACCTTCTATAAATGTTATTACCTATAAGGGCGCTAATGGAACCAAGAATAAATATTCCGGTAATAATACATTCTCAGTTCCATTTGATAGCACAGAATTCAAATATAATATTCCTGATACCTATAATTTCAAGGTTGCTCTAAAGGGAAATGATATTTCCTTCTATGTCGCTCCTAACGGAACTAATGATTATGCTGAGGTATATAGCTCTCAGAAAACTCCTTTAGATATTGAACAGCAAGGCTATATGGAGGCTTCTAACAAGAAAACAGGTACCATTGCTTTATATTCAAATGGTATGTCTCGTGCTTGGTTTAAGTCGGTTTCAGTTTCTCTTGATATTCCGGAAATGCCTAGCGAGTATTTATTAGAAGTTGGTAAGTGCTTAGGCAAAGATGAAAGAGTTATAAACTTAAAAATTGGTGAGAGCATAATTCTTTCTGAGGTTAACTTTGAGGTGGGCAACCGTTACTATAATGGTGCAAGAATTACCTTCAAGAATAAGCCGGAAGGCCTTAACATTGTTGAGGGTGAAAGCATTACTCCGAATAAGGTTGGTAAGTATAGCGTAACTGCAGTTGCAGGCACTAAGGAGTTCAAACTTATTTTCGTAATAGGTGCTCCCTCTGAAGTGGATTACCACATTGTTACCGCTCAAAAGCCTGTTGTTCCGATTAAAACAGGAACAAAGGTAAACTTTGATAATCTTATTTTCGATTTGGGCGATGGCGTTTATATGCTCGCTGAAGATATCTATTGGGATAACCCCTATGGCGCATTAAACTTCCAGGATAATGCGGTTTACACCTATTCTGATGGTTTCTATACCGTAAAGGCTAAGAGAAGCGCTGAGGATACAAATGGTAAAGATATCTATTTCATCACACCTAATGAAGATGGCGAATATCAGTTATATGAGCACACATTTACTGCAGCAGATGTTGATGCAAACGGTGCATTTACACCTGAGAGTGAATGGAAATCAACATTAAACGGCAATTATTCTACTCCGAAGTTGCAGTATATGGAGATTGATGGCGGTGTTGGTGCATTATTTGATAGCACTAATGACGAAATAGAAAACCCCTGGTTTGGCGACTCGGGTACAGGTGCATTCTACCTAGACCCCAACAGTGAATCGGGTAAATTAGTTTCTCAGTTTGCCGATATTACTTTAGAACTTAGAATCAAGCCAACCGTAAGATTCAGCCATGACGGAACCGGTGCGGTAGGTCCTATTGTAAGACTTAACTTAGGCTCTAATAAGGCTTGGAATTCAAGCGATAATCAGATTAGAGCTATGTATAGAATACCTCGCACGGTTAAAGATGAAAATGGCGTAGTGGATGAGGCAGGTAATAATACAGAAGTTAATATTTTCGTTATTGCTAATGGCCTTTCAGGTGTATTAAAGCAGAATGCTCCGCTTATTGAAAAGCAGTTCAATAAGTTAAAGCTTCAGGCTGTTGGAACAAATATTAAAACTTGGTTCGATAACGGAAACGGCGAAGGTTACAGAGAAGTTTCGAACATCGAATTAACCAACAACCAGCAGAATAATATGAATTCACTTGTTGGCAAATCCGGCCATACCGTAGGTTATTCATTTGAGGGAACAACCCGTACTGTGCTTAACAGTGCCAAGGTTACCATTACCTTCTCCGCAGAAGAAATGACCAAATTCCCCTCAACCGAAGTTGCACCTCTTTATAACGTAATGCAGGATTTCCCGGCAATTCCCATGGCTCAGGCAACCAAGATTTCTCTTGATAAACTCTTAATTGAGCTTCCTGATGGCAACTTCACAACAGGTGAAAAACTCGAGTGGTCAACCGATTATGTTGGCAGTAACTTCCTTATTGATAATGCAACTAAGGAAATTTATGCTTACGGTTCGGGCAGATATGATGTTACCCTTAAAGATGGCGACAAGAAGATTATGGATGCTCATGTTGTTGTAGCTGATGATTATGGCAACTATAAGATTTTTGACCATACCTTTACTAAGAAAGATGCCGATGCAATTGCCGAAGATGGCACTTCCGATATGTGGATTGCATCTGTTCATATGCTTAAAACAGCCAAAGATGCAGGCCTATTAGATAAAAATAGTATCACACACATGGCTAGTGAGTGGAAGAATAGCGTAGGAGCTTTACCGCTTAACGGTTCTCTCCAGTTTGATCCAAACAAGGGTATTAGCATTTACACTAATGAATACAACCTATTAACCCTTAACCCTGAGCACTCGGAAGCAAAGATTCTTTCTAAGTTCAGTGATTATATCATTGATGTTACCGCTTCCACTCGTGATTGGGATATTACAGGTAAGAGTAGTTGGAATCAAAGAGGTCTTATTGGTGCATTAGGTCGTGTTGACTTCGGTGCTGATAATAAACTCTCTTTCACTTATGGCACTTATATGCCTAACGCTGCTGTAAGTTATGAGCATAACCGTTTAACCGCTAAGGTTGGCGTTGTTACCTCATTCAGCAAAATTAATAATTTGGAATCTCCCGGCGAAAAATTCACTTGGACCGCTCTTAATGGTGCTGACAAAGTAACAATTGATAATAAAGCACATACGATTGTTGCCTCTGAACCCGGTATATATAACATTGAGGGTGTTAAAGGCAATAAGAAGGTAACTGTTTCTTATATCGTTCCTCATGAAGATTACCTCGACCACATGGTTGGTGGTGCATTCTATGTTAGCGAGGCTCCGGCTTTAAGCGTTGTTACCTATAAGGGTGCTAACGGTACTGCTAATAAGTATAAAGGTAACAATATTTTCTCTGTTCCTGTTACAAATTCAACATTTAAATATGCTATTCCTGAAACATATAACTACAGAGTAACTTTGAAGGGGAATAATATTTCCTTCGCTGTAGCTCCTAACGGAACAGCAAACTTTGCTGAGTTATATAACTCCAAGGAAACTCCGTTAACTCTTGAACAAGAAGGCTTTATGGAGGCTTCAAACAAGAAGACAGGTACTGTTACTTTATTCTCAAACGGCAGCTCACGTGCTTGGTTTAAGTCAGTTTCAGTATCTCTTGATTTACCGGCTATGCCTAGCGGCTATTTAGTAAGCCTCGGCGAATGTCGTGATGTTGATGATAGAATTATCTATTTAAGCGTTGGCGAAACATTAAACCTTAAGGAAATCAACTTTGAGGTTGGCCCACGTTACTATAATGGTGAGGCTGTTTCATTCAAGAAGAAACCTGCAGGTTTATCAATTGTTGATGGTGTAAGCATTACCGCAATAAAAGAGGGCGTTTACAACCTTGTTGCTGTTGCAGGTGGCGAAGAGTTTGAGATTACAGTTGCAGTAAGCCCGAAGGGAAGCGTCTTTAATAACGGAAACTATGAGTTTAGTTATGAAAATGGTTTAATCACTTCTTATAACCGTACTGATTTAACTCAGCCTTATAGTGAAAAAATCATATTCCCGGCTGAACATGCCGATGGCCACGTTTACGAAGTAGGCTCTGCTCTTGCAATGGGTAACCCTGGCAACAAGCAGATTGTTGAGCTTGAATTTGAAAAATATATTCAAAAGATTGGCAGCGGTGCATTCTTAGATGCAACCAAGTTAAAGGTTGTTAAATTCCCGAATACAATTGAAACTATCGGTGCTTCTGCGTTTGCAGGTGCTGCGAAGTTAACAGATGTATTCCTACCTGCCAGTGTTTCAACAATTGAAGATAATGCATTCCGCAACTGTAATAACTTAAAGATTGTTATTACTAATAAGGATGCAGTTATCGGCGAAACCGCATTTACTGGTGATGCTGTAATTATTGGTTACAAGGGTTCAACTGCTGAAGCATATGCAATCAAGAATGGACTTACATTTAAGGAAATTAGCGGTGCAAATCTTACTAAGGCTACAAATTCTATTAAAGATTTTGAGCAGATAATCTATGACCGCTATAATAAGGTTAACAAAACAGTTAAGTTTGAAATTCACTCGGTTGAGAGTGGCGGAGATTGGGTATATTCACTTTCCGGATTCTCCTATACAGACCGTTCAGCAGGTAAGTTCTTATTACCAAAGCAGGTTGAAATCACTGTTGGCGGCGAGAAGAAGACAGTTAGCGTATATCCCGGCGCAGGCATGATGGATTCTAAGGTTGATAGCCGCGCTGTATATGCTCTTGAACTCGAAGAAGGCGTTACCTCAACAGGTTTCTGGGCATTCAGAAACTGCTACAACTTAAAGTATGTAGAACTTCCTGAATCTCTAACAAGTATTGCTCAGCAGACCTTCCTTGGATGTTCTTCTCTTGAAACTATCGATATTCCTTCTGCTGTAACGGTAATTGGTCTTTATGCGTTCGATTACTGTACTTCACTTAGAGAAGTTAATATCGACCACAATGGTATGCTTCAGGCGTATGGTACAAACGCTGTTCGTAAATCTGAAATCCCGGGTCGTGTATTCTATCAGACCCGCGTTGAAAAGTTTGTGGCTCCGATATCTGTTGATTGGGTAACTAACTCATTAGTAAACTTTAGCTCCTTCAAAGAAGTTTGGATTTACAATAAGGATTGTTATTTCTCAATGGCTAGCGATGCGCAGGAGTATTACTTCCCAATGAACACAGTTATTCACGGTGTTCCCGGCTCAACTGCCGAAGAAATTGTAAAGGCAGATAAGGCTCGCGGAGAGAGTGAAGATTATGCCGAGCGTCTACTTTTCAGAAACTTAACATTCATTGGCGATCTTAAGGACTTCTATACCGAAATGGAAGGCGTTCTTGATACGAATGCTAAGTTCTTCGGCTCATTAGTTAAGTACGAACAGATTAAGGAAGATGAATATAAACTTTTAGAGAATCCTTATTATGTGCTTTCTCGTTACCAAGGTGTAGGCGGTAAGGTAGTATTCCCGTCTCATATCACAGTTGGTGGCAAGCGCGTTCCTGTTTATGCAATTTCTTCTTCATTCCAGTTTGAAGGCGTACCTACAAATGGTTTACCGAAGATTATAAATCTTGAAATGGAAGATGGTATTGCAGTAATTGAGGATGAAGTATTTAGTAATACTCCTCACCTTAAGTCAATTAAGTTGCCAAACACCTTAAAGTATATTGGCAAGAAGGCATTTACAAGCTCAGGAATTAGCGGAGAACTTAAGATTCCTGCAACTGTTCAAGAAATCGGCAATGCTGCATTCAGAAGTCTCCCTGAATTAACCGATATTTATATCTATAACCCGAATATGAAATTCGGTGGTGGTATATTCGATAGAGAGATTAAGATTCACGGTATACCCGGTTCAACAGCTGAAGAATATGCTGCAAAGAATAGACATGAGTTTATTCCGATAGAAGACTATAAGGCTCCTTCTGCAGCTGATTATGAAGACAATGGAAACTATAAGTTCACTATTGATGGCGATGGCTTTATTACAGGCTACGAAATTAAGGATAAATCTAAGGATTACTCCTTAAAGATTAAGATTCCTGCAAAGGTTAACGGCAAAGCTGTTAAGGGTATTAAAGAAGGAGTATTTAACGATCCCGCGGTTGCAGGTTCGATTATCGCGGTTGAACTCGAAGAAGGTATCGAGGAAATTGGAGCAAGAGCCTTCAAGGGATTACTTAAACTTTCCTTCATAAACTTCCCGAAAACAATTAAGATTATTGGTGAATCGGCATTTGAGAATACTGCATTAATGGGTGATATAACATTACCTGAAGGACTCCAGAGAATCGATAGGAATGCATTTAAGGCTCTTAATGGTATTTCTTCATTCAAGATTCTTAGCCGCACAGTTGTTATCGACCCAACAGGTCTAACACGTACTAACCCGAACCTTGTGGTTTATGGTTACACAGATTCTACCGCAGAACTTTGGTGTCAGAACTTCAAGATTAACTTCCAGTATTTAGATGGTGGTCCTAAGCCTGAAATTCCGCCTACTGTAAATTATTATGAGGATACCTTAAACTATAAATTCACAGTTGATAGTGACGGTTATGTTATAGGTTATGAAATTCTTGACCCAACAAAGCCATATTCAGGAAGAATTAGAATTCCTGCGGTAATTAATGGTGTAAATGTTAAGGGAATCAAGGAAGGATTATTTACAGATCCGGCAGCAGCGGCTTCGGTTTATATCGTTGATATAGATGAGGGTATCGAAGAAATAGGTACAAATGCCTTTAAGGGATTGTCTAATCTATTCTTTGTTACCATCCCGAGCACAATTAAGGTTATTGGCGAATCGGCATTTGAAGGCACAGTCTTAGCAGGCGGTTACACATTGCCTGAGGGTCTTGAAAAGATTGGCAAAAATGCATTTAAAGATATTAGTACCATTACCTTCTTTGTAATTTACAGCCGTACAGTTGAAATCGACCCAACAGGTCTGTTAACTGCTAACCCAAATCTTGTGATTTATGGTTATACAGGTTCTACTGCAGAACTTTGGTGTCGCAATAACAATGTACTCTTCCAGTACTTAGATGGTGGTCCTCAGCCCGGAACACAGGATCCCGGAACACAGGATCCCGGCACACAAGATCCCGGCACACAGGATCCCGGAACACAAGATCCCGGAACACAGCAGCCTGATAATCAGACTGATGGAAATAAGAAACCTGTTCAGCAGGATGAACCACAGTCCTTTAACGAAGTTATCAGAGTTATTAGACAGTCCAATGTT
This sequence comes from Acutalibacteraceae bacterium, assembly GCA_045656145.1. Classification (GTDB taxonomy): domain Bacteria; phylum Bacillota; class Clostridia; order Oscillospirales; family Acutalibacteraceae; genus SIG565. The sequence continues at coordinate 25,679 of JAZOQP010000036.1, read as the reverse complement.
GGCATTGTTATAATAATTGCTGTAGGTATGTTAATGCTCTCAGTTCTCTTGGCTGCAGTTGTTGTTGTAATTGTTGTTATTAAGAAAAAACAAGAAATGGATGAGCAATTACAATAATCAATAATTTATAAAAAGGAACCCCACGGATTTCTCCGTGGGGTTCTTATTGTTTGGTTTATGATTTAATTTTGCTCATCAAGGCTTAAATTAAAGGACTCAATGAAATCGTTCATAAATGTTTCGGCTTCGGGGCAGTTCATATCGAGAATGGCTTTTTTTGTACTATTCTCGGCAACTGCAAATTCGCGGTTACCCATTTTGAGTTCTTCAAGGCATTTTATATATGCCGAAATCTTATCCGCCGCCTTAATTAATTTCTTTTCTTTTTTATCGATGCTTTTATAAATTTCGGATAATTCATCCTTCATATAATCGGGTGCGTAAGAAATTAATTTATCCTCAGCAATTGTTTCGATTTGCTTATAAACGTTTTTAATTTCGGGGTTATAATATTTAATGGGGGTTGGCATATCGCCTGTTATAATTTCGCTTGTATCATGGAACATTGCTTTAACAGCCAAACCGTTTGCATCAATATTTCCGCCGAATTTTTTATTGCTAATAATGCCCAGGGCATGTGCAATAAAGGCAACCTCTAAGGAATGTTCGCTTAGGTTTTCGCTTTTTGTATTCCTCATAAGTCCCCAGCGGTAAATATTTTTCATTCTTGATAGCATTGCATAAAAATGGTAACTCATTTTTTAACACCACCTAATATATTCTATTGAATATTATATCACAATTTGGTATAATAACAATATAGAATTTTACAAAAACTGATAAAAGAGGTGCGAATATGTATTTTTCCTACAATAAAGCGATGTTGCTTCGTCCTAAAAAAGAGAGGGCGTTATCCACTTTCTTTTTTGCATTCCTTGTAAGCGCGGCGATGCTCTTGCCATATGTTATGACAAGAACGGCCTTTTTTACCGAACTTTATAAAAGCGCTGTAAACACCCTACCGTTAACTCTTTTCTATAAGAACGGCGCGGTGGGAACGCTTCAAAGTTTAGAGGCGAATTTAGGGTATTTCTTCTCCTTCCCTGCAGCTTATGTTACATATATACCTGAATTTTATCAACCTTTTGTTATGGGCGCGGTTTTAGTTATCAGATTTTCTTTATCTGCCTTAATGGCATATTTCTTTATCCGCCGCTTTGTGAGAATGCCCGAAACCGCCCGCCTTGGAGGTCTTCTTTATGCATTTTCATCGGCGGTAATGGGTATAAATTTATCGGGCGGCATGCAAAATGCGGTTGTGCTTTTTCCGTTGCTTTTATTAAGCCTTGAAAAGCTTTTAACCGAAAACCGCAAATTCATCTTTTTCGGATGTGTACTCTTAACCGCTGTTTTTAGCGGATACGCATTGTGGAGCGCGGTTGTTTTCTTATTGATTTATTTTATCTTTAGAGTAACAAGCAAGGATGTTTATGTATCGGCGTCTGTTATTTTAAGGGTTTTGTTTGAACTGATGTTAGGCGTTTGTTGCGCTGCGGTAAGCGTAGTGCCACTGGTTTACATAACATTTGTAAATTGGGTAAATCTCGGCGATTTTATAGGGTTGGATGTTCTTTTCGTTGAGGGCGAAATCCTATCGATTTTAAGAAGCTTTTTCTTTAATAGTGAATCGGTTGCAAATGCGGTTGTTATAAATGAGCACATCGCTGTAAATGGACTTTTCGGAATGTATATTCCCGTTATCAGTTTTTCGGGAGTGATAGCATTCTGCGGCTCTAAAAAGCAAAGTTCATTTAAAAGAATTGCTATTTTCTCATTAATATCGGTGTTTATACCGCTTATTTGCAAGATATTTTCGTTTATAAACCCATCGAATATTTATATGTGGACCTTTATGCCAACGCTAATTTTAGTGCTTATTTCGGTTATGGCTCTAGAGGACCGCGATGTAAACATTTTATCGGGTGTTAAGTGGTCAATTTTCTTAACCGCGCTTTTAGCCGTTGTTATACTTTTCTTCCCAACAATAAGCAATGAGGGAATTAGTATTGGCCTTTATAGCGGAGCATTTAATAAAGCGGGATTTATCCGTTTTGGAATTTATGCCGCGCTCTCCTTATTGGGCCTTATTGCTTCGGCCGTTATTTTTAAAATGACCGAAAATCGTTCCGAAACATTCTTTAATACCCTTACCGTTTCGGCTCTCATTTCGGCGGCAATATCTGTTTGGCTTTACATTTCGACCGAAATTGAATATTCTGTGAAAGACATTTTAATAAATGAAAAAATTGAAAATTCCGCTTTCCTCGATATTGGGGGATTAAATGTTAACAATGTGGCTTATTATTGCCGCTTTGTGAGCGTTATAGCGCTTGGCGCAATGCTTATTTATGCGATTTTCTGCATTGCAACAAGAAATGTAAGAAGCGCTACAAGGTATCCCTATCCCGAGGGCGAGGCGTTAATTTCGAAGTGGCAAGAAAGAGATGAGGAGGATGACATTATAGATATGTCAGAAGAGCTGTTTTCTCTCGATAACATAGCCGAAAATCTTAGAAGAGAATATCCCGTAAATCAAAATGAATCGGAATTTGCGGGTGGATTTAATATAGTTAATAAAAATACAATTGACAAGATGTAATAATAGTGGTAAAATATAGGTAATCTCGAGATTACCTATATTTTTATTGCAAACAAAAAAGGGGAGCTTGTGTACTCAGGCTGAGAGGAAACCAATACGTTTCGACCCATAAAACCTGATGCGGATAATGCCGACGTAGGAAATATATTTACGCCCGTCTTGTTATGCCGCAGTTTTACTGCGGCTTTTTTGTTTGCGAAAGGAGAAAGAAAAATGAAAAGTAGTTTAAAAAAATTAACCGTTTCTGCGCTTTTTATAGCTTTAGGTACGGTGCTCAGCGAATTAATCCCCAGCATTCAGTTGCCATTCGGCGGCTCTATAACCCTTTTTTCAATGGTGCCGGTTTGTTTAATAGCAATAATGTTTGGCGCAAAATGGGGAATAGGCGCCGCCACAGTTTATGGCGTAGTGCAGATGTTATTTGGACTTAATAACTTAAGTTATGCTACCTGGTGGGGCGCGGCAGTTGTTATAATTCTCTTCGATTATATTGTGGCCTATGCAGTTTTAGGTCTTTCGGGAGTTTTCAAAAATGCCACAAAAAATAAGCTTTTAAACATTATTTTAGGTGTTGTTTTCGCCGTAGTTCTTCGTTATTTGTGCCATATTGTAACAGGTGTTACCGTTTGGCGCGAAATTTCTGAATTCTCGGCGGCGCTTTGGTTTTCAATTACTTATAACGGAAGCTATATGATCCCCGAAATTATCATAACCCCGCTACTTATAGCAGGCCTTTACAAAACAAATGTGCTAAAGCGCATTTCATAAACGTCGGCTTAGAGGACTGAAAGGCACGCCTTTCAGCCCTTTTTATTTGACAATTCTTTATAAAGTGTGGTAGAATAATCGCAGAAAGTTTTTTGGAGGTTTTTATGAAAATAAAATCCAAAATTATGGACGAAATTGCTTTAAACAGAGCAATGGCGCGAATAACCCACGAAATAATTGAAAAAAATAACGGCGCAGAGAATATAATTCTCTTAGGCGTTAAGCGCCGAGGAGTGCCGCTAAGCCGTATTTTAGCCGAAAATATTAAAAAATTCGAGAATATTGAGGTGCCTGTAGGCTACCTTGATATTACCAAGCATAGAGATGATTTAACCGATGCAGATAAGGAATCTCTTGCGGGAGAATGCCATTTCCCAACCGAAATTACGGATAAAACGGTAATCATTGTTGATGATGTTTTGTATACAGGAAGAACCGCCAGAGCGGCAATAGAATCGGTCTTCGGCTTTGGCAGACCGAGGAAACTCCAACTAGCTGTGTTGGTTGATAGGGGACATAGAGAACTTCCCATCAGAGCCGATTATGTTTGTAAAAACTTGCCCACTTCGCTTAGCGAAAAGGTGCTTGTAAAGCTTCCCGAAATTGATGGCGAAATGGGAGTATTTATTGCCGAAAAATGATAGAAAAATTCTATCTTTTTAATTGACAAAGCTTTAAAAAAGTAGTATAATTATTAGGTAAAATCTTTAAGACGATACGAGATATCGGCAAGATTGGAAAAAGAACGTTGGTGAGGGCGGTTTATAACTGCGCCCATCTTGGTTGTGTGTACCGCCTTGCCGTATCGGCAAGGCTTTTTTTATGGGAGGAATTGAAATGACAAAACTTATGGCGCAGCAAATATCGCTAAACAAAGCCAATATAAGTGTTTCTTCCGTTACCGATATTTTATCGGGCGAATTCGCATTTTTAAATGATAAAAAATTTACTGTTTTACCCGGTTTTTGCGATGTGCATGTGCATTTTCGTGAGCCGGGTTTTTCTTATAAAGAAACCATAAGAACAGGCTCTATGTCGGCCGCAAGGGGAGGCTATACCTCGGTTTGCACAATGCCAAACCTAAATCCCGTTCCCGATAGCGTAGAAAACTTAAAAGAACAGATTGATTTAATAAATGATGCAGGGCTTATAAACATAATCCCTTATGGCGCAATAACCATGGCTCAGCAGGGCGAAAGGTTATCCGATATGCAAGGCATGGCAAATTTTGTTATAGCCTTTTCGGATGATGGCAAGGGTGTGCAGGACCCTCAAATGATGCTCTCTGCCATGCAAACAGCTAAGGAGCTCGGCAAAATAATTGTTGCGCATTGTGAAGATAACTCGCTTCTCTTTGGCGGATATATTCATAAAGGCAAATATGCCGCAGAGCATAACCATAAAGGTATTTGCAGTGAAAGTGAGTGGAGGCCGATAGCAAGGGATTTAGAGCTTGCGGCTAAAACGGGCGCGAAATACCATGTTTGCCATATATCCTGTAAGGAAAGTGTTGAGCTTATAAGGCAGGCTAAAAAAAGCGGAGTTGATGTAACAACCGAAACCGCGCCGCACTATTTAATTTTGGATGATAGCGATTTATTGGAGCACGGAAGATTTAAAATGAATCCGCCGCTTCGCGATAAAGCGGATAAAGAGGCCTTAATTGAGGGCGTTTTGGATGGGACAATCGATATGATAGCCACCGACCATGCGCCTCATTCCTTAGAAGAAAAATCAAGGGGACTTGAGAAGAGCGCTTTTGGAATAGTGGGTCTTGAAACGGCATTCCCGCTTATGAACACCTACTTTGTTAAAAAAGGGATATTAAGCCTTGAAAAACTAACCGAGCTTTTGGTGTTTAATCCCTGCCACCGCTTTGGAATAACTCCAAGCGGATTCAGCGTTTGGGATTTGGATAAAGAATTCAAGGTTAATCCCGAAGAGTTTTTATCAATGGGAAGGGCAACACCATTTGAAAATTACACCCTTTTCGGTGAAAATCAGTTAACAGCTAATAAAGAAATTATATATAAAAAATAAACGGAGGAAAAGAAAATGGCAAAGAGAACAGATATTAAAAAGGTATTAATTATAGGCTCAGGTCCTATTGTAATTGGCCAGGCTGCAGAGTTCGACTATGCAGGAACTCAGGCCTGCTTAGCTTTAAAGGAGGAGGGTTATGAGGTAGTTCTTGTTAACTCTAACCCCGCTACCATTATGACCGATACCACCATTGCCGATAAGGTTTATATGGAGCCGTTAACACTCGAATACATAGCAAAGATTTTGCGCTATGAGCGCCCCGATGCTATCGTTCCGGGCATTGGCGGTCAAACAGGTCTTAATATTGCTATGCAGCTTGAGAAGAAGGGCATTTTAAAGGAGTGCGGAGTTGAACTTTTAGGTACAAGCAGCGAAAGTATCGAAAGAGCTGAGGACCGCGAACTCTTTAAAGAACTTTGCGAATCTATCGGCGAGCCAACCATTCCCTCCGAAATCACATATAATTTAGAGCAGGCAAAGGAAGCCGCAAAAAGAATAGGTTATCCTGTAGTTCTTCGCCCTGCGTTTACTTTAGGCGGTACAGGTGGCGGATTTGCCAATAACGAAGAGGAATTAATTGAAATTGGTATAAACGCATTTAAACTTTCCCCCGTTTCTCAGGTTCTTATTGAAAAGAGCGTTAAGGGTTATAAGGAAATCGAGTTTGAGGTTATGCGCGATTCTAACGATAATGCCATTACCATCTGCGGCATGGAAAACATCGACCCCGTTGGCGTTCACACTGGCGACTCTTTGGTTGTTGCCCCCATTATGACCCTTTCTAAAGAAGATGAAAAAATGCTTAATGATAGCGCAATCAAGCTTATCAGAGAGCTTAAAATCTGCGGCGGTTGTAACGTTCAGTTCGCCCTTAACCCACATAGCAGTGAATATTATTTAATCGAGGTTAACCCTCGTGTTTCTCGTTCATCTGCTTTGGCTTCTAAGGCAAGCGGATATCCGATAGCCAGAGTTACCGCTAAAATTGCGCTCGGTATGGCACTTGAGGATATTTCCATTGCAAACACAAATGCAGCATTTGAGCCGAAACTTGATTATGTAATTGCTAAATTACCGCGTTTCCCCTTTGATAAGTTTACAAATGCTTCGAACTTACTCGGAACTCAGATGAAGGCAACAGGCGAGGTTATGGGCATTGGTTCAAACCTTGAAGAGTGTCTTTTAAAGGGTATTCGCTCGTTGGAGGTTGGTGTAAACCACCTTTACCATCATAAATTTGATAATATGAGCGATGAGGATATTCTTTCCTATATTTCGGAATTCCGCGATGATAACATTTTTGCTATTGCCGAAATTTTATACCGCGGCGCTACCGTTGAGCAAATCCATGAGATTACTAAAATAACCCCATTCTTCCTGGAGGCTATTAAAAACATAATCGAAATGGAGCGCACTCTTAAAGATAAACCCTTTGATTTTGAAACCCTTAAAGCCGCTAAAAAGATGGGCTTCTCTGATAAATATATTGCCAGACTTTGGAACTGCGATGAAATCGAAGTGTTCAATTATAGAAAAGAAAAGAATTATTTCCCTGTTTTCAAAATGGTTGATACCTGCCATACAGGTGCTTACATTCCTTATTTCTATTCTTCTTATACAGGCGAAAATACTTCACGCCTTACCGATAAAAAGAAGATTGTGGTTCTCGGCGCCGGCCCTATTCGTATAGGTCAGGGCGTTGAGTTCGACTATTCAACAGTTCATGCCGTTACAACAATTAAAAATTCGGGTTATGAAGCAATTATCATAAACAATAACCCCGAAACCGTTTCTACCGATTACACAACCGCTGATAAGCTTTACTTCGAGCCGCTTACCCCGGAAGATGTTATGAATATTATTGAGTTTGAAAAGCCTGAGGGAGTTGTGGCTTCTTTAGGCGGTCAAACCGCAATTAACCTGGCAGAGCCGCTAATGAAGCGCGGTGTTAAGATTATCGGTACCGATTGCGAGGCTATTGAGCGCGCTGAAAACCGCGATAGTTTTGAGAAGATTCTTCGCGACCTTAACATTCCTCAGCCCAAGGGTAGAGCCGTTACAAAAATTGAGGATGGCATTAATGCGGCTGCCGAAATCGGATACCCCGTTCTTGTTCGTCCAAGCTTTGTTTTGGGTGGCAGAGCAATGCAGATTGTTGCTAACGAAGAGCAACTTCGCCACTATCTCAAAACCGCCGTTGAAATTGATGAGGACAAGCCGGTTCTTGTTGATAAATACATTCAGGGTAAAGAGGTTGAAGTTGACGCTATCTGCGATGGACACGATGTCTTCGTTCCCGGTATTATGGAACTTGTTGAGCGCACAGGCGTTCACTCGGGAGATAGTATCAGCGTTTATCCCACTTTCAGTATTTCGGATAAGGTTAAGGGAACTATTCTTCAGTATGCTAAAAAGTTAGGCCTTGGCATTGGAATTGTTGGCCTTTATAACATTCAGTTTATTGTTGATGAAAAGGAAGATGTTTATATAATCGAGGTTAATCCACGTTCTTCAAGAACTGTACCTTTCCTTTCAAAATCAACAGGCTATAGCTTGGCTGACATCGCAACCGAAGTAATTCTAGGCAAATCTCTTAAAGAACAGGGTATATTTACCCTTTACCCCGAAGAGAAAAAGCGCTGGTATGTAAAGGTTCCGGTATTCTCATTTAATAAGTTAAGGGGCCTCGATGCTTATCTTTCTCCTGAAATGAAGTCGACAGGCGAAGCCATTGGTTATGATGATAAATTAAACCGCGCTTTATATAAAGCTCTTCAAGCATCGGGTATGCACTTGCAGAATTATGGCACAGTGCTCGCTACTATTGCTGATAAGGATAAGGAAGAGGCTTTACCGCTTATTGAACGCTTCTATAATTTAGGCTTCAATATTGAGGCAACAAAGGGCACCGCTAAATTCCTAAAGGAAAACGGAATTCGCACCCATGCGCTCGAGAAAATCGGCGATGGAAGCGAGGAAATTCCCGAAGCTATCCGTCAGGGTCATATCGCTTATGTAATCAATACTAAGGATATTAGTGCAGGTGGCCCCGAGAGTGATGGTCAGCAGATTCGTATGGTTGCAACCGAAAATAATGTAACCTTGTTTACAGCGCTTGATACAGTTAAGGTTTTACTTGATGTACTCGAAGAAATTACCCTCACAATTTCAACCATCGATGCATAAGGAGTTATAATGAAACAATCAGTTTTTAAGATTAGTGAAAATAAAAAATTAACCGAAAGTGTCTATAAAATGACACTTTCGGGGGATACCTCTGCTATTACAAATGCGGGGCAGTTTATAAACATAAAGCTTGATGGAAAGTTTTTGCGCCGTCCTATTTCGGTTTATGATGTAAACGATACCGCCGTTACCATTATCTATAAGGTTGTGGGACACGGCACCGAGCAAATGAAGGATATGCAAGAGGGCGTCGAGCTTGATATTTTAACAGGTCTTGGCAATGGATATGATTTATCAAAATCAGGAGATAACCCTGTGCTTCTCGGTGGTGGCGTTGGTGTGCCCCCTCTTTATCTTCTTGCTAGGAGGTTAAAGGAACAGGGCAAGAATGTATCGGTTGTTTTAGGCTTTAATACCAAAAGTGAAGTTTTTTGCGAAGAAGATTTTAAAGAACTCGGTTGCAGCGTTACTGTTTGCACAGCTGATGGCAGTTATGGGGTAAAGGGCTTTGTAACCGATGCTTTGCCTGAAAGCTATTCATATTTTTACACCTGTGGCCCCGAACCCATGTTAAAGGCGATTTATAAAGCCGCCAAAACCTCGGGCGAACTTAGTTTCGAAGAGCGTATGGGTTGCGGATTTGGTGCTTGCATGGGTTGCAGCTGCAAAACCATAACAGGCTATAAGAGAATTTGCAAAGAGGGTCCTGTTATGAAAAAGGAGGAGATATTATGGGAAAATTAAGCGTTAATTTATGCGGAATAGAACTTGATAATCCTATAATTCCCGCTAGCGGAACCTTCGGCTTTGGTTATGAATTTAATGATATTTATGATATAAATGTTCTTGGCACATTTTCTTTTAAAGGAACAACAAGGGATGCCCGCTTTGGTAACCCAACACCCAGAATTGCAGAATGCACAGCAGGTATGATTAATGCGGTAGGTCTTCAAAACCCGGGTGTTGAAAAGGTTATAAGCGAGGAACTTCCCAAGCTAAAAAAATGCTTCCATAAAAAAGTTATGGCAAATATTAGCGGCTTTTCGGTTGAGGATTATGTTTACACCTGCGAGAAACTTGATAAAGAGGAACAGGTTGGTTGGCTCGAAGTAAATGTAAGCTGCCCGAATGTTCACGGCGGCGGTATGAGTTTCGGTACTTCTCCGGAAGCCGCGGCTGAGGTTGTAAGAGAGGTTAAAAAGGTAACAACAAAGCCTGTAATTGTAAAACTTTCTCCCAATGTAACCGATATTGTGGCAATAGCAAAGGCTTGCGAAGAGGCGGGGGCTGATGGCATAAGCCTTATTAACACAATGCTCGGAATGCGTATAGATTTAAAAACAAGAAGACCTGTAATTGCCAATAAAATGGGTGGTTTTTCAGGCCCTGCAATATTCCCCGTAGCCGTTAGAATGGTTTATCAGGTGGCAAATGCCGTGAATATTCCGGTTGTTGGAATGGGCGGTGTTAGCAGCGCTGAAGATGTTATTGAAATGATGCTCGCGGGCGCAACTGCAGTTGAAATCGGTGCGGCAAATTTAGTTGACCCCACCATTTGCAAAACTATTATTGAAGATTTACCCCGTGTTATGAAAAAATACGGTATTGATAATTTAAAAGATATTATAGGAGGAGTTAAATAATGGGTAAGGATGTAATTGTGGCATGTGATTTTTCATCTGCCGAGGCGGTTTATAACTTCCTTGATAAGTTTACAGGCAGAAAACCTTTTGTGAAAATCGGTATGGAGCTTTTTTATGCAGAGGGTCCCGAAATTGTTAAACAAATAAAGGCAAGAGGACATAAAATTTTCCTCGATTTAAAACTTCATGATATTCCCAATACCGTTAAAAAGTCAATGGCTGTTTTATCAGGTCTTGATGTTGATATCACTAACCTCCACGCAGCCGGAACAAAGCGTATGATGGAGGCAGCTCTTGAAGGCTTAACAAGACCCGATGGAACAAGACCTTTACTTATCGCTGTAACACAGTTAACCTCTACCGACCAGGAAAGTATGGAAAACGATTTGCTTATTAAAGAGCCTATTGATAAGGTTGTTATGCATTATGCTAAGAATGCAAAGGAATCGGGTTTAGATGGTGTTGTTTGCTCGCCGCTTGAGGCTGAAAAGGTGCATGGTCTTTGCGGAAATGAGTTTTTAACCATTACCCCCGGTGTTCGCTTTGCCGATGGCGAAATAGGCGACCAAAAGAGAGTTATGACACCCGCTGAGGCTAAGAAAATCGGCTCGGATTATATCGTGGTGGGCAGACCTATTACAGCCGCCGAAGACCCTGTTGCCGCTTATGAAAGATGCGTAGCTGAGTTTGTTGATTAATTAAAGGAGAAAGATTATGGAAGGTTATAAAAGAGAATTTATCCAGTTTTTAGAGGGCGCGGGAGTGCTCAAATTCGGAGATTTCACCGCAAAATCAGGCAGAAAAATCCCTTATTTTATTAATGCAGGCGATATTAAAACAGGCGACCAGATAAGAAAGATGGGTCAGTTTTATGCCAAGGCATACAATGAAAAAATCGGCAATAAGAAAACCGTACTTTACGGTCCTGCTTATAAGGGTATTCCGATTGCTGTTTCGGTTGCTTGCGCATTGAGTGAAAATGGACTTGATGTTCCTTTCTTCTTCAATAGAAAAGAGGCTAAGGACCATGGCGAAGGTGGAGTTTTTGTAGGCTATAAGCCGAACGAAGCCGAAGAGATTGTAATTGTTGAGGATGTTATCACAGCAGGCACAGCTATCCGCGAGAGCATGGAGATTTTATCAAGCCTTGGCTCTAAGGTTGCGGCTGTTTTTGTAATGGTTGACCGCAAGGAAAAAGGTAAAACCGAAAAATCAGCCATGGCTGAGGTGGGCGAAGAGTTCGGCTTCCCGGTATACTCGGTTGTTGATGTTTATGACATTATCGAGTACCTTGAGGAAGATGAGAAAAATCGCGAGAATGTTGAAAGAATTAAGAATTATCTTAAAATAAACGGAGCAAAGGAATAAGAAATGCGCAGTTTAATTGATATTTTAGATTTCACCGTAGAAGAGCTTGATGCACTTGTTGCCACAGCGATGGATATTATTGAGAATCCTGAAAAATATAGTGAAAAATGCAAGGGCAAAAAGATTGCAACCTTGTTTTTTGAGCCTTCAACCAGAACAAGACTTAGCTTTGAAGCAGCAATGCTTGAACTCGGAGGCAGCGTTTTAGGTTTTTCTGAGGCAAGTTCTTCTTCCTCTTCAAAGGGCGAGAGTGTTGCCGATACAGCGAAGATTATAAGCCTTTACGCCGATATTATTGCTATGCGCCATCCTAAAGAGGGCGCTCCCTTAGTAGCGGCAATGAATGCGAGTGTTCCGGTTATTAATGCGGGTGATGGCGGTCATAACCATCCCACCCAAACACTTGCCGATTTGCTTACTATTTACCGCGAAAAAGCTCGTTTTTCGGATATTACTGTTGGTCTTTGCGGAGACCTTAAGTTTGGCAGAACGGTTCATTCCTTAATTTCTGCGCTTTCTCGTTATTCGGGCGTTAAGTTTGTTTTAATTTCTCCCGAAGAATTAAGATTGCCGAATTATATTAAAAAAGGTGTTCTCGATAAATTAAATATTGAGTATATTGAAACCGAGGATTTGGAAAAGGCTATACCTGAGCTTGACGTTCTTTATATGACTCGTGTTCAAAGAGAGCGTTTCTTTAATGAGGAAGATTATTTAAGGCTTAAAGACTCCTACATTTTAGAGCCTAAAAAACTCGAGAATGCTAAAAAGGATTTAAGCATTCTCCATCCGCTGCCGCGTGTTAATGAAATAAGTGTTGCGGTGGATTCCGACCCCAGAGCCTGCTATTTTACTCAGGCGCTTAACGGAAAATATATGCGAATGGCGCTTATCTTAAAACTTCTTGATGAGGCTAAAAATGATTCTGCAGTTTTTGCTGACACAGGCGAAATTGTAAGAAATGAAATTAAGTGCCAAAACCCGCGCTGCATTACAAGTTGCGAGCAGGAAATAGAACATATTTTCCGCCTTGCCGATAAGGAAAGCGGGCTTTATCGTTGTATATACTGCGAAACCAAGCAGAGTCGTTAAAATGTATAAAAAAAAGCAAGAAAACATCGGCATTTTTTACATACTTTTTATTGACTTAAAATGGTGCTTTATGTTATAATATAGAGGTAGTTGAAAGCGTTTTTTATGACTGACGGAAGAGAGTGGAATTAACCACAAAGGAGTAAAAGGCGCGGTGCGAAAAATCGCACATTTTAGCCGACCGTCTGGGCGCATTTAACTAAGGGTTAGTTAAATGCGCCCATTTTTAGTTTAAGGAGAAAAAATTATGAAAAAAATCGGCATTATTATGGGAAGCGATAGCGATTTACCCATCATTAAAAAGGCAACAGATATGCTTGATAGCTTTGAAGTGCCTTATGAGGTTCATATCTATTCGGCTCATAGAACACCTGTTGAAGCTCGCGATTTTGCAATTAATGCAAGAGAGAACGGCTTTGGTGCTCTTATTTGTGCGGCAGGTATGGCGGCGCATCTAGCAGGCGCTATTGCGGCTAACACAACCTTGCCCGTTATTGGAATTCCCTGCAAGGGCGGAATGATGGATGGTCTTGATGCTCTTCTTTCAACAGTTCAAATGCCTACAGGTATTCCCGTTGCAACGGTTGCTATAAACGGCGCGGCAAATGCAGCGCTTCTCGCTATGCAGATTATAGCGGTTGAGGATAAGGCTTTGGCTGAAAAGTTGGATGCAAAGCGTGCTAAAGATGCCGAGGTTGTTCTTTCGAAAGATGCCAAGGTAATGGAAAGTTTAAAAAATATATAATTTAAAAGGAGATATAAAAATGGAAAAGAAACTTGTTTACAAAGGAAAAACAAAGGATGTTTTCGCGCTTGATAACGGAAATTACCTTTTAAAATTTAAGGATGATTGCACCGGTAAAGATGGTGTTTTTGATCCGGGTGAGAATGCCGTTGGCCTTACTATTGATGGTGTGGGCGATGTAAACCTTAGAATGTCGATTTACTTCTTCGAAAAGGTTAATGCCGCAGGTATTAAAACCCATTATGTAAATGCTTCTTTAGAGGACACCACAATGGAGGTTCTTCCTGCTGAAGTTTTTGGTAAAGGCCTTGAGGTTATCTGCCGTTATAAAGCAGTAGGCAGTTTCTTACGCCGTTACAGCGATTATATTGAAGAGGGCGCTGACCTTCCCGCATACGTTGAGACAACCTTCAAAAACGATGAAAAGGGCGACCCGCTTGTAACCAAAGATGGACTTGTTGATTTAGGTGTTATGACAGCCGAGCAGTATGATGCTGTTAAGGATATGACCCAGAAGATTACAAAAATTGTTGCCGATGACCTAAAGGAAAAGGGACTAGATCTTTATGATATTAAGTTTGAGTTCGGCTATGATAAAGATGGCAGCGTAATGCTTATTGATGAAATTGCTTCGGGTAATATGCGCGTTTATAAGAATGGCGAGTATATCGACCCAATGACCCTTTCTAAACTTTTCTTTGCATAATTAAATATAAACCAACTAAAGTGTGGCGGATTTTTCCGCCACACTATACCACTTTTTTAAGGAGTTATTTATGGGCGGCTTTTTTGGAGTAGTTAGTACCGAAGATGCAATTTCCGATGTTTTTTTCGGCACCGATTATCATTCCCACTTAGGAACAAGAAGAGCAGGCATGGCAGCTTTTGATAGCACCATTGGTCTTCAGCGTGAAATACACAATATTCAAAATTCTCCCTTCAGAACAAAGTTCGAAGATGTTTTTGAAGAGATGAAAGGTAACTCGGCGATTGGTTGCATAAGTGATTATGACCCGCAACCATTACTCATTCATTCAACCTTTGGTGTCTATGCGATTTGCGTTACAGGTTTAATCAACAATTCTGCAGAAATTGTTAGAGATTATTTATCCAAGGGCGGACATTTAACCTCAATGTCGGGTGGACTTGTAAACTCCACCGAAATTGTAGCGGCGCTTATAAATCAGAAATCAGATTTTGCCGAGGGTATAGCCTTTGCGCAGGAGGTAATTGATGGCACAGCCTCAATCCTTATTCTTTGCGATGATGGAACACTTATTGCTGCAAGAGATAAGGTTGGCAGAATTCCGATAAGCGTTGGTAAGAACGACTGCGGATATTGCGCTTCTTTTGAGTCGTTTGCCTATAAAAAATTAGGATATACCGAGGTTCGTGATTTAGGTCCGGGGGAGATAGTAAGGCTTGAAACCGATGGAATAACGGTTCTAAAAAAACCTAATAAGAAAATGAAGGTTTGCTCATTCCTTTGGAGTTATTACGGTTATCCAACCTCTACTTACGAAGGCAAAAATGTTGAGGTAATGAGATATAAAAACGGAAAGATTTTATCCGAGAATGATAGGGCGGCAGGCTTTAATGAAAAGGTTGATTATATTGTTGGTGTGCCCGATTCAGGAACTCCTCACGCGATAGGATATTCCAACGAAAGTGGAATTCCCTTTGCGAGAGCCTTTATTAAATACACTCCCACATGGGCGAGAAGCTTTACACCTACTCACCAGACAGAGCGCAAAAAAGTGGCAAAAATGAAACAAATTCCGGTTCACGAACTAATCGAGGGCAAAGATTTATTATTTGTTGATGACTCTATTGTTCGCGGAACTCAGCTAAGAGAAACGGTTGATTTTCTATATGATAACGGAGCCAAGAGCGTTCATATGCGCTCGGCTTGCCCTCCGATTATGTATGGTTGTAAATATCTTAACTTCTCTAGAGCTACTGATGACCTAGAGCTCATAGCCAGAAGAATAATTCTTGAATTAGAGGGTCAAGAGGGATTTAATTATATTGAAGAATATAGCGATGGCTCAACCGAGCGCGGAAAGAAACTCCGCAAGGCGATAAGTGAGAAGCTACACTTTGCATCAATAGATTTCCAATCTCTTGGGGGCGTTATAGAAGCTATAGGTATACCAAAAGAAAATCTTTGCACATATTGTTGGAATGGAGAGGAATAAAATTATGAAAAATTCAAAATCAGAAAGTTATGCAGCAGCCGGTGTTGATATCACAGCAGGCTACAAGGCAGTTGAACTTATGAAAAAACATATTAACCGCACCAAGAATGAGGGTTGCCTTGATGATGTTGGTGGCTTTGGCGGTTGCTTCGGTTTAAATCTTGCAGGTATAACTGAGCCTGTGCTTGTTGCAGGAACCGATGGCGTTGGAACCAAAATCAAGCTTGCTCAAATTCTTGATAAGCATGATACTATAGGAATTGATTGCGTTGCTATGTGTGCAAATGATATTATTTGCTGCGGCGCAAAACCGTTATTCTTCTTAGATTACATTGCTTGCGGAAAGAATGTTCCCGAGAAGATAGCCGAAATCGTTGCGGGTGTGGCTGAGGGTTGTGTTCAATCGGGTTGCGCGCTTATCGGCGGCGAAACTGCTGAGCATCCCGGTCTTATGCCTGAGGATGATTATGATTTAGCAGGTTATTGCACAGGTATTGTTGATAAATCTAAGATTATTGATAATAAAACAATGAAACCCGGAGATGTTGTTATAGCTATGGCTTCAAGCGGTGTTCATTCAAATGGCTTCTCGCTTGTTCGCAAGGTTTTCGATGTTGAAAATTCTGATATCACTTCTCCCGAGGCCGCACTTGGCGGCAAGAGCATTGGCGAAACTTTGCTCACTCCTACTCGCCTTTATGTTAAATCTATCTTAGCTTTAATTGATGAGGTTAAGGTTAAGGGTGTTTCTCATATTACAGGCGGCGGCTTCTATGAGAATATTCCGAGAAGTATTCCGGACGGTCTTGGTGCTAAAATCAATAAAGATGCCGTTAAGATTTTACCCATCTTCAAACTCCTTCAAGAGCGCGGAAATATCAGCGAGCGCGATATGTTCAACACCTTCAATATGGGCGTTGGTATGAGCGTTGTAGTTCCTGCAGAAGATGTAGAGAAATCATTGGAAATCTTAAAGGCTCATGGCGAAGATGCCTATGTGATCGGCGAGATAGTAGAGTCGGAGGATAAGATTATCTTATGATGAAGGCCAAAATTGCGGTGCTCGTATCGGGTGGCGGAACTAATCTGCAGGCCCTTTTGGATGCCGAGCGTTCAGGAATTATCAAAAGCGGCGAAATAAGTCTTGTTATTTCTAATAATGCAGAAGCTTATGCATTGGAAAGGGCAAGAAAAGCAGGCGTTAAAACTGCGGTTGTTCTAAAAAAGGAATTAGGCAAAGATGCTTTTGAAGAAAAAATTTGTGCTCTTTTAGAAGAAAATGAAATAGATTTCATTGTTCTTGCAGGCTTTATGGTAATTCTCAGCGAAAAGTTTACAAAGAGATATGATAAAAAAATAATCAATGTTCATCCATCCTTAATTCCCTCATTTTGCGGAGAAGGCTTTTATGGGCTTCGCGTTCATGAAGCCGCCCTTTCTTACGGCGTTAAGGTAACTGGAGCTACCGTTCATTTTGTTAACGAAATTCCCGATGGTGGAGAAATCATTATGCAAAAGGCGGTTGAGATTAAAGAGGGGGACACCCCGGAAACTCTTCAAAAAAGAGTTATGGAAGAGGCTGAATGGAAAATTCTTCCGCTTTCTCTTGAAAAGGTTTGCAGCGAACTTATTAAATAAAAACAAGGTGGGTTTAAATATGGCATTATATGATTTAAAGAAATTACTAAGTGAAAATACATATCCCGGTAGAGGTATTGTTATCGGCAAATCGGGGGATGGCGAAAAGGCAATGATAGCCTATTTCATAATGGGCAGAAGCGAAAACAGCCGAAACAGAATTTTTGAGAGATTTGATGGCGGAATGAGAACAAAGGCTTTTGATGAAAGCAAACTTTCCGACCCGCATCTTATAATCTATAATCCGTATTTAAGCGCAGATGCCGGAAAAATTGATATTATCACAAACGGAGACCAGACCAACACCGTTTATGATTTTATAAATGAGGGCAAAACTTTTGAGGATGCCCTAAGAACACGCGAGTTTGAGGATGATGTTCCCAACTTCACTCCCCGCATTTCAGGTATATGCTACTATGGCGATGATGATTTTACCTATAAACTTTCAATTTTAAAATCAGCAAACGGCAGGGGAGAATCTTGCAGAAGATTTTTCTATGACTATTTAGAAGCCGAAAACGGAATAGGCCATTTCATTCATACATACAAGTGCGATGGCAACCCCATTCCCTCATTCTATGGCGAGCCCGAAGAGGTTGAAATTCCAAACTCCGCTCGTGAGTTTGCCGATTTAATCTGGGAAAACTTAAATGATGATAACAAGGTTTCCTTATTCGTTCGCGAGGTATCTCTTAAGAACGGCAAGGCAGAAGAAATTATTATTAACAAGAATAAATAAGAGGTAATAAAGATGAAAGAATTCGAATTAAAATATGGTTGCAACCCCAACCAAAAACCCTCAAAAATATATATGGCAAATAACTCTGAGCTTCCCATTGAAATTCTTTGCGGCAGACCGGGTTATATAAACTTCCTTGATGCTTTTAACTCGTGGCAGTTGGTAAAGGAACTTAAAGAGGCGCTCGGCCTTCCTGCAGTTACCTCTTTTAAACATGTAAGCCCAACCTCAGCAGCGGTAGGAATTCCTATGAGCGAAAAGCTTAAAAAGGCCTGCTTTGTTGATGATATTGAGGGCCTTGATGAGTCTCCGCTAGCCTTAGCTTATGCAAGAGCAAGAGGAACCGACCGTATGTGTTCATTCGGCGACTGGGTTGCTTTATCCGATGTTTGCGATGTTACAACCGCAAAACTCATCCAAAGAGAAGTATCGGATGGCGTTATTGCTCCCGGATACACACCCGAAGCCCTCGAAATTTTAAAATCAAAGAGAAAGGGCAACTACAATATAGTTAAAATTGACCCTGATTATGTTCCTGAAGAGATTGAAACCAAGCAGGTGTTTGGAATTACCTTTGAGCAGGGCAGAAACAACTTTAAAATTAATAAAGAATTGCTTATGAATATGGTAAGCGATAATAAGGATTTACCCGAAAGCGCTATTCGTGACCTTATAATCTCTCTTATCACTTTGAAATACACCCAGTCAAACTCGGTTTGCTTTGCGGTTGATGGTCAAGCCATCGGTGTAGGGGCCGGTCAGCAGTCTCGTATTCACTGCACCCGTTTGGCAGGCACAAAGGCTGACACCTGGTTCTTAAGACAGCATGACAAGGTGTTAAATCTTCCCTTTAAGGCAGATATTAAGCGCCCTGATAGAGATAATGTTATTGATGGATACATCAATAAAAATGAAGAGGATGTTTGTGCTGACGGTGTTTGGCAGAACTACTTTATAAAACAACCCGAGCCTTTAACCAATGCAGAAATTAAAGAGTTTTTAGCCTCTATTGATGGTGTAGCACTAGGCTCTGATGCTTTCTTCCCATTTAGCGATAATATTGAGAGAGCTAAGAAGAGCGGCGTTAAATATATCGCCGAGCCGGGCGGTTCAATTCGCGATGATGCGGTTATTGAATGCTGCAATAAATATGGAATGACCCTTTCCTTCACAGGAATGCGCCTTTTCCACCATTAATCGCGTTTTGGAGGTAAAATAATGAATATTTTAGTTGTTGGCGGCGGCGGTAGAGAGCACGCCATTATAAAAAAGTTAAGAGAAAATAAAGATATTACTGAAATTTTTGCGCTCCCCGGTAACGGCGGAATGAAGAATGATGCAACACTCGTTAATATTTCAGCTACCGATAAAGAGGGAATCATTGAGTTTGCAAAGGCTCACGATATCGATTATGCCGTTGTGGCACCCGATGACCCGCTTGTGCTCGGTGTTGTGGATGCCTTAAATGAAATTGGTATTGAATGCTTTGGTCCTAAAGCCAATGCAGCAATAATTGAAGGAAGCAAGGTTTTTTCAAAAAACCTTATGAAGAAATATGGTATTCCCACAGCCGAGTATGAGGTGTTTGATGATTCCGAAAAGGCTATAGAATATCTTAAAACCGCTCCAATCCCCACCGTTATTAAGGCGGATGGCTTGGCGCTTGGCAAGGGTGTTATAATTGCCGAAACCAGAGATGATGCCATAAAGGCTGTTAAGTCTATTATGGAGGATAAGCAGTTTGGTAAAAGCGGTGATAACATTGTAATTGAGGAGTTTTTAACAGGCCCCGAAGTATCGGTTTTATCCTTTACTGATGGCGAAACTGTGGTGCCGATGATTTCTTCAATGGACCATAAGCGTGCAGGCGATAATGATACAGGCCTTAATACAGGCGGCATGGGCACCATTGCTCCTAACCCTTATTACACCGAAGAAATAGCAAATGAATGCATGGATAAAATCTTTTTACCCACCATTAATGCTATGAATAAAGAAGGCAGAACCTTTAAGGGTTGCTTATATTTCGGCCTTATGCTTACCGAAAAAGGCCCCAAGGTTATCGAGTATAACTGTCGTTTTGGAGACCCCGAAACTCAGGTTGTACTCCCACTGCTCGAGAGTGATTTATTAACCGTTATGAAGGCAACCACCCGCGGAACGCTAAAGGATACCCCCGTAAAGTTTGCAAACAAGAGCGCTTGCTGTGTAATTATGGCTTCAAAGGGATATCCCGAGGCTTACGAAAAGGGCTATGAGATAAATATTGAACCCGAGGTTCAAAATAATGTTTATGTTGCGGGCGCCGCTTTGAAGGATGAAAAAATTGTTACTTCGGGCGGACGTGTTCTCGGCTGTACAGCAGTTGCAGATACATTACCTAATGCAATCGAAGCCGCATACGAAATAACTAAAAAGGTGCATTTTGGCAATGCATATTATCGCCACGATATTGGCGCAAAGGCCCTTAAGGCATTGGAGGATAAATAATGGTTTATAGAGTTTATGTAGAAAAGAAAAAAGAACATTCCTTTGAAGCGCGTTCTTTATTTAATGAGGCAACCTCGCTTTTAGGAATTAAGAGTTTAACAGGTGTTCGCGTAATCAACCGCTATGATGCTGAAAATATCTCGGCTGAGCTTTTTGATTATGCCAAAGCAACTGTATTTTCAGAGCCCCAGCTTGATATTGTAACAAATGAGGTAGATGCAAACGGCGGCTATGTTTTTGCAACCGAATATCTTCCCGGTCAGTTCGACCAGCGCGCTGATTCGGCTGCTCAGTGTATTCAGATTATCTCAAAGGGAGATAGACCTACCATTCGCTCGGCTAAGATTTATGTGCTCTATGGCGAGCTAACTGACACCGATATTGCTGAAATTAAAAAGTATGTTATAAACCCTGTTGAATCCCGTGAGGCAACACTTGAAACCTATGAAACCTTAAAGGCAGATTTCAATATTCCTACCGAGGTTGAAACCTTAACAGGCTTCAATAAGCTTGATAGAAAAGGTCTTGAAGATTTTGTTAAGAATTATGGTCTTGCAATGGATGCCGATGATATTGAGTTTTGCCAGAACTATTTTAAGAGCGAAGACCGCGACCCTACTATCACCGAAATTCGCATGATAGATACTTATTGGTCTGACCACTGCCGCCACACAACATTCTTAACCGTTATAGATAACGTAAAATTTGAGGATGACCTTTTAGAAGCGGCTTATAATGATTATCTTAATGTAAGAAAAGAACTTGGCAGAACAAAGCCGATTTGCCTTATGGATTTAGCCACAGTTGCGGTTAAATATCTAAAGAAGCAGGGCAAACTAGAAAAGTTAGATGAATCGGAAGAAATTAACGCCTGCACCGTCAAGATGGATGTAGAGGTTGATGGAAAAACTGAGCCCTGGCTTTTACTCTTTAAGAATGAAACACATAACCACCCCACCGAAATTGAACCCTTTGGTGGCGCGGCTACCTGTATCGGCGGTGCTATCCGTGATCCGCTTTCGGGAAGAGCCTATGTCTACGGCGCTATGCGTGTAACAGGTGCTGCAGACCCCTTAAAGCCTGTTAATGAAACAATTAAGGGCAAACTTCCGCAACGCAAAATTGTTACAACTGCTGCAGCAGGTTATTCTTCTTATGGTAATCAAATTGGTCTTGCAACCGGTATTGTTGATGAGATTTATCATCCGGGTTATGCTGCGAAGCGAATGGAAATCGGCGCTGTTATAGCGGCGGCTCCAAAGACAAATGTTCGCAGAGAGGTTCCCGCTCCGGGCGATGTTGTTATACTTCTTGGCGGATCAACAGGCCGAGATGGTATTGGTGGTGCTACAGGTTCTTCAAAGGCTCATAATATGCAGTCGGTTGAAACCTGCGGCGCAGAGGTGCAAAAGGGTAATGCTCCGGAAGAAAGAAAACTTCAAAGACTTTTCCGCAACCCTGATGCTACCCGCATGATTAAGCGCTGCAATGACTTTGGCGCAGGCGGTGTATCGGTTGCAATTGGTGAACTTGCAGACGGCCTTGAAATCAATCTTAATGCCGTTCCCAAAAAATATGAGGGTCTTGATGGAACCGAGCTTGCAATCAGTGAGTCTCAGGAAAGAATGGCTGTGGTTATTGAGAAAGAAAATATCGATGCATTCTTAAGCCTTGCTGCAGAAGAAAACTTGCAGGCTGTTAAGGTTGCCGAAATTAAGGCAGAGCCGAGACTCGTTATGAATTGGAATGGCAAGAAAATTGTTGATATTTCTCGCGAATTCTTAAATTCAAATGGTGCAGATAAGCATATCGATATTGCTCCCGCGGCTCCTCAAAACTTTAATGCTAAGGTAGAAGGCGGCTTTAAGGAAAATCTTAAAGCTCTTGCCGATGACCTTAATATCTGCTCTAAGAGAGGTTTATCAGAAAGATTTGACTCGACTATTGGAGCAGGCACAGTTCTTATGCCGTTTGGTGGCAAAAATCAGTTAACACCTATTCAGGCAATGGTGCAGAAGGTATCGGTTGAGAAGAAGCATACCGATAATTGCTCATTTATGGCGTGGGGTTATAATCCTTTTATTATGGAGGCTTCTCCCTACCACGGCGCATATCTGGCCGTTGTTGAATCGGTATCAAAGCTTATAGCGTCAGGCGCTTCATTTGAGGATGTTTATTTAACATTCCAGGAATATTTTGAGAGCCCGAGAAAGGATGCAAAGCGTTGGGGCAAACCCTTAGCGGCATTACTCGGAGCCTTTAAGGCTCAGTTGGAGCTCGGCATTGGCTCTATTGGTGGTAAGGACTCAATGAGTGGTTCATTCGAGGATATCGATGTTCCTCCAACCCTTGTTTCCTTTGCTGTTACAACAGGAAAAACCAGTGAAGTTATATCTCCTGAATTCAAAAAGGCAGGGGGCAGGGTGCAGTTATTGGCACCCATTTATGATGAAAACGGTTTGCCTAAAACCGATTCATTGCTTAAAACTTTCGATGCAGTAACTAAGGCTGTTAGAAGCGGAAGTGCAAAAGCGGTTTATACCCTTGGCCTTGGTGGTATTGCAGAAGCCATTATGAAGATGGCGTTTGGTAACTCGCTCGGCTTTAAGTTTGATGATAATATGTCGGTGCCTGCTATATTCGGTTACCATTATGGCGCATTCTTAATTGAAACCGAGGAGGAAATTGAGAATGCTATAACAATTGGTAATGTAACCGACAATGCGGTTATTACCTTCAAAAATGATGAGGTTTCATTAGATGAACTCTTAAAGGTTTATGAGGATAAGCTTGAGAGCGTTTACTCTTGCAATATAGAGAACAACGAAAAGAAGATGGAAAACTTTGAGTTTAAGGCAACCTCTTATCCCGCTCCCGCCATTAAGGTTGCAAAACCGAAGGTGTTAATCCCCGCATTCCCCGGCACTAACTGTGAATTTGATTCAGCAAAGGCCGTAAGAGATGCAGGCGCTGAGCCGCAAATTCTCGTTATTAATAACCTTTCAGCCGATGGAATTTCAAGAAGTGTTGAAAAGTTTGCGAGCGAACTTAAATCTTCGCAAATGATTTTCATTCCCGGTGGTTTCTCGGGCGGCGATGAGCCTGATGGTAGCGGTAAGTTTATAACCGCATTCTTCAGAAATGCTGAAATTAAGGATGGCGTTACTGAACTTCTCGAAAACCGCGATGGTCTTATGTGCGGTATTTGTAACGGCTTCCAGGCGCTTATTAAGTTAGGTCTTGTGCCATTTGGCAAGATTATCGATACCGATGAAACCTGTCCTACCTTAACATTTAACACAATTGCTCGCCATCAATCGAGAATTGTGAGAACAAGAGTTGCTTCAAATAAGTCTCCTTGGCTTAAAAATACTAATGTTGGAGATATCTATTCCGTTCCGATTTCTCATGGTGAAGGTCGATTTATTGCCGATGAAGCCCTTATTAAGAAATTGGCCGAAAATGGTCAGATAGCAACACAGTATGTTGATTTATGTGGTAACGCTACAAGCGATATCCACTTCAACCCCAATGATTCTATGTTTGCTATTGAGGGTATTACATCGCCCGATGGCAGAGTATTTGGTAAGATGGGTCATAGCGAGCGTATTGGCGCAGGCCTTTATAAGAATGTGCCCGGTGAATATGATATCAAGATGTTCAGAAGCGCAGTTGAATATTTCAAATAATGGAGAAATAAAATGAATTTTTTTGATGAACTTAAGAATTATGATAGTGAAGTTTATGCCGCTTGCAGTGATGAACTTTCGCGTCAGCAGCATAATATTGAGCTTATTGCCTCTGAAAATATTGTGTCAAAAGCAGTATTATTAGCAGCCGGAGGCGTGCTTACCAATAAGTACGCCGAGGGTTATCCGGGCAAGCGCTATTATGGAGGTTGTGTGCATGTTGATGTTGTTGAGGAGATAGCAAGAAAAAGAGCTTGCGAGCTTTTCGGAGCAGACCATGCAAACGTTCAGCCCCATTCGGGTGCTAATGCTAACCTTGCTGTTTTCTTTGCCCTTTTAAATCCGGGCGATACCGTTATGGGTATGAATTTATCTGAGGGCGGACATTTATCCCATGGTTCTCCTGTTAATATTTCGGGTAAATATTTTAATATTGTGCCTTATGGCGTTCATCCCGAAACCGAAACAATTGATTATGATGAAATGGAAAGAATAGCTCTCCAGTGCAAGCCGAAACTAATCGTTGTTGGTGCTTCTGCTTATTCAAGAATTATTGACTTTGCTCGTTGCAGAGAAATTTGCGATAAGGTTGGAGCATATTTAATGGTTGATATTGCGCATATTGCAGGCTTGGTAGCGGCAGGGCTCCATCCTTCCCCCGTGCCTTATGCCGATGTTGTAACAACCACAACCCATAAGACCCTAAGAGGCCCAAGAGGTGGACTCATTCTCTGCAAAGAGGAGCATGCGAAGGCTATTGATAAGGCTATTTTCCCCGGTATCCAGGGCGGCCCGCTGCTGCACATTATCGCTGCTAAGGCGGTGTGCTTCGGCGAGGCGCTGCAGCCGGCCTTTAAGGATTACCAGCATCGTTTGGTGGAGAATTCCAAGGCCTTTGCTGATGCGTTGCTGGCTGAGGGCTTCGATCTGGTGTCCGGTGGCACCGATAACCATCTGTGCCTGATTGACCTGCGTCCCATGAACATCACCGGTAAGGTTATGGAGATTTGCCTGGATGAGGTGGGTATCACCGTCAACAAGAACGCCATCCCCAACGACCCCCAGAAGCCGAATGTTACCAGTGGTATCCGCGTGGGTCCTGCCGCCGTTACCACTCGCGGCTTCGGCGTTCAGGAGATTCGCGAGATTGCTCACCTGATGGCGTTGGTGGCAAAGGATTTCGAGGGGAACAAGGAAACCGTTCGCGCCGCTGTGGATGCGTTATGCGATAAATTTCCGTTGTTTGAATAAGTTTTGAGAAGAGGTGCCGTGTTTCGCGGCACCTCTTCTGCAAAGGAGTTTCCTATGGATTTTAAAGGACAACGCATTTATACCGAATCTCCGAACACAGGCGATGGCTATCGTAAGGCCTACGCCGATAGCTGGGAGGAATTTATTAAGTGGCTCAATGCCCGCGGAGC
>JAZOQP010000035.1:0-14207 GCA_045656145.1 Acutalibacteraceae bacterium | reverse complement strand
TACTAATATACATTATGAGAATAATCTTTTAGAATATAATACATATGACATAGAAGCCTTTTCGTGCCGAAGTGTTGCTAACCAGGAAAAAGCACCAAGCGGAACCTGGACATATAACGATGTATATGTAAGAGGAAATATCTGCCGTTATACAGGTTGGGGTTGGGGAAGTCTTGACCGCCCTGATAAGCATGTTTATAACCACTTTAAATATGATGCTGAAGGCGAACAGGATGCAAACGGAAATTATACAAATATTCACGTAAAACCGCTTTATATTGAAAACAATATATTCGATCGCTCCAGAAAAGGATGCCTTGGTATCAGTACCCCTGAATCAAATAAGGCAAATATGATTTTAAAGAATAACCAATTTTTAGAAACCAGTAACGCAAAAATCTTTGGGGACAAAACCTTAAAGGATGACTACGTGAGTGAAATTGATAAATATTTCACAGCCGAGGGTAATACCTTCAAAATTGTGAAATAAGATATAGTGTTCTAATAATTGATGCCCCGTAGGGAAGTATTTCCCTACGGGGCATTTGAACAATTTAGACTGATTTTAAATTTATAACATAAAGATACGGCTTTTTCACATAATACCAAAAAGGAGATTTTTATGAGCGTTAAAATTATTACCGATTCGACATTCGATACCGTAAATGAGGTAAAAGAAAGGCTTATTACCGTACCTCTTACTGTTAATTTTGGGGAAGAGGAATATATAGATGGTGTTAACATAACCCATAAGCAGTTTTATGAGAAACTGATAGAAACAGATGTTATGCCAACCACCTCTCAGGCAACTCCCGCCGCCTTTAGCGACGAGTTTGATAAGGTAGGCGAAGACGGTGCCGTTGTTATAACCCTTTCTGGGAAGCTTTCGGGCACCTATCAAAGCGCTATGATAGCGGCGGCTGATTATGACAATGTTTTTGTTGTGGATAGCGGCTCGGTAACCATCGGTGCGGGTATATTAGCAGAACGTGCATTAAATTTAAGCGAAGAGGGTAAAAGTGCAAAGGAAATAGCCGCTATACTTGAAAAGGAAAAGAAGAACATCTGCCTTATAGCACTTGTTGATACTCTGGAATATCTCAAGCGCGGAGGCAGAATTTCCAAAACTGTAGCTTTCGCAGGTGGACTTCTCAATATTAAGCCCGTTATATCCGTGCGTGGTGGCGAAATATTAATGCTCGGCAAGGCGAGGGGCTCGAAGCAGGGGAATAATCTGCTCATAACCGAAATAGAGAAGGTGGGCGGAGTGGATTTTTCAAAACCTATAATGCTCGGTTTTACGGGTTTAAGCGATTTACTGCTAAAAAAATACACCCAGGATAGCGCGGCACTCTGGCATGGCAATACCGAAAAGCTTCGCTACACAGTGGTTGGCAGCGTTATCGGTACCCACGCGGGTCCCGACGCTATTGCGGTGGCTTTTTTTAAAAAATAGTGCAAATTCCTAAAAAGTATGTTATACTATATCCGTTAGAAAGGCGGATTAAAATGATTTGGACTTTATTTAAAACCTTTTTTAAAATAGGTCTTTTCACATTTGGCGGCGGCTATGCGATGATAGCCAATGTGCGAGAAACGGTGGTTGAAAAATTCGGTTGGCTGAGTGAAGATGATTTTGTAGAGATTATTGCCGTTGCCGAGTCAACCCCAGGACCTATAGCAATTAATATGGCAACATATATTGGCTACAAGAAAAAGGGAATTTTAGGCAGCGCCGCCGCAACGCTCGGCGTTGTGTTGCCCTCGCTTATAATTATATACCTGATTTCCTTAGTGCTTGATGCATTTATGGCTAATAAGTATGTGGCATACGCATTTCAGGGGATTAAGTGCGCAGTTGCTTTCCTTATAACCAGGGCGGGATTCGAAATGCTAAAAAAACTCGAAAAAAAGCTGTTACCCGTTTTGGTTTTCTTGGCGGTGCTTATATTAATGATTGCCTTCGAGCTGTTCTCTGTTAACTTCAGTTCGGTATTCCTTATTTTAATAGGCGGAGTAATAGGCATTGTGGCCTATAGCCTCAAACGCGAGGGGGCAGAGAAATGATTTATCTTTATCTCTTCCTTGAATTCTTTAAAATAGGTCTTTTCACCTTTGGCGGCGGCTTCGCTATGATTCCGCTTATTGAGGAAACGGTACTTAAATATAACTGGCTTAATGAATCGCAATTCTATTCCTTTTTAGGTGTTTGCGAATCAACCCCAGGTCCCGTTGCTATTAATATGGCAACCTATATAGGCTCTGCTCAGGGCGGAATACTCGGCAGTATTGTGGCAACCTTAGGGGTTGTGCTACCTTCATTTATTATAATTTTACTTATTGCTGCAATTCTTAAAAATTTCACCGAAAATAAGTTCTTTAAGGGCTTTATTAACGGCGTAAAACCCGTTATTGTTGCGCTTATTCTGTCAACCGGTCTAATTTTGCTTTTTAAAGCGGTAGGTTATGTCTCTTTACACGAATTTAATTTCGACCTTTTGTCGTTAATAATTTTTCTTTCCATCTGCGCCGCGTTTTACGGCTATAAGTGGATAGCCAAGAAAAAAATGTCGACAATCGTGTTGATTTTGGTATCTGCCTCGTTTGGAATTATCTTTAATATTATAGGGGGTTAATTTAGCATATGTTTATTACAAATGATATTAAATATATCGGAGTTGACGACCGAAAAATTGATTTATTTGAGGGTATGTATGAGGTGCCGAACGGCATCTCATATAACTCGTATTTAATAACCGATGAAAAAATTGCCGTTATGGATTCGGTTGATGCCGCCTTTACGGATGAGTGGCTTGAAAAATTAGAAAATGCACTCGGCGAAAAGCAACCCGATTACCTCGTGGTTCACCATATGGAGCCCGACCATTCGGCAGGTATTTTTAAATTTGCCGAGAAGTACCCAGATGCTAAAATTGTGTCGAACGCTAAGGCTTTCTCGATGATGAAAAACTTTTTTGGCACCGATTTTGAAAATAGGCGAATAGTGGTAGGCGAGGGGGACACACTAAGCCTCGGCAAACACACACTCACTTTTATTACTGCACCAATGGTGCATTGGCCCGAGGTAATCTTGAGTTATGACAGTGCCGATAAGGTGCTATTTTCTGCCGATGCGTTCGGCAAGTTCGGTGCGCTCGATACAGATGAAGACTGGGCGTGTGAAGCCAGACGCTATTATATAGGTATTGTGGGTAAATACGGCGCTCAGGTTCAAGCACTGCTTAAAAAGGCAGCCGCGCTCGATATTAAGATTATCTGCGCCCTTCACGGCCCCGTGCTCACCGAGAACATAGGGTATTATGTAAACCTATATGACATTTGGTCTTCATACAGAAGCGAGGTAGACGGCATATTTATTGCATATACCTCGGTTTATGGGAATACTAAAAAGGCGGCTTTAAAGCTATATGAAATGCTAAAATCTAAAGGGGTTAAGGTGTCGGTTAGTGATTTAGCCCGAAGCGATATGGCAGAAAATGTTGAGGATGCCTTTAAATACAGCAAAATTGTTCTTGCAACCACCACCTATAACGCTGAAATTTTCCCCTTTATGCGTGAATTTATAAACAATTTAACCGAGCGTAATTTTAGCAATAAAACGGTTGCTTTTATTGAAAACGGCTCTTGGGCGCCAATGGCTTCAAAGGTTATGAAATCGATGCTTGAAAAGTGCAAGAATTTAAGTTATACTGAAAATACAGTTAAAATTCTGTCGGCGCTGAATGCCGAGAGCGAAGCACAATTAACTGCTTTAGCAGAAGAATTATCAAAATAGGAGGAAACACAAATGAAATATGTATGCGATGTTTGCGGTTGGGAATACGACGAGGCTTTGGGAGATGCCGTTATCGGCATCGAGCCAGGCACTAAATTTGAGGATTTACCCGACGATTTTGTATGCCCCTTATGCGGCGTAGGAAAAGACAATTTCAGCGTAGCAGAATAGTTAAAAAAGCGGTGAAATTCACCGCTTTTTTTGTTCGTATGCCACCGATACGGAATATTCTTTTGGGGTCATTCGTGTTTGCTTTTTGAAAACCCTGCAGAAATACTGCGGACTATCAAAGCATAAAAATTCGGAAATTTGTGCGGAGGTATAAATTTGCTTTCTTATTAAATACTTAGCCTCACTAATTTTAAGCTCAGCCATATATTCGGTTATTGTTTTGCCACAGTTTCTTTTAAATATAGCCGAAATATAGGTTCTGCTATAACCTAATTTTTTAGCAATAGCCTCTACTGAAATCCTTCCGTAAATATTATTATTAAGGATATCTATTATGGAATTTGTAAGGCTGTCATATTCCGCATTACTTTTATTAGGCACTTTTGGAATGATTGCAGAGCGTATGAGTTTGAGCAAAAGCATTTCAAGATTAAGCCTTATTAACTGTTCACTACCTATAAGCCCATCCTCGCGCTTTTTTAGCGGCACTTCATAGGGGCTGTCGTCGGTAAGAATATAGGCTTCGTTTCCGTCGTTTATCATTTCGGTTATGTATTTTCTAAGCGGGGTAGGTACATTCATTCTGCGATTTTCAAAAAAATGCATAGCTTTTGAAGCAGAGTGAAAGGAGATGATAAAAACGGTGGGCGGGTCTGAGGGGACAGATGCAATAGAATGTTTTTCGCCCGGGGCGTGAAAGATTATTTCACCTGGTAGATGAGTGGTGTTATCTCCGTCTGCCGTAACAATAGCCGAGCCCGAATTTATATAAACTAGCTCCCAATAACTGTGGGTTTCACCCGAAAAATTGAAATCAGATTTGAATTCGAAATAATGAATAGACATTATCTGCTCGACCGATATTAAATTATTAATGACTGGTTTATTCATATTTCCTCACTTTACAAAAGTGCACCAAAAAAGTGTATTTGTGCATTGATTTTCTTAGTTATAAATGTTAACATAAAACTGATCTAATGTCAATAGCCAAAGCATTCAAACCCGAGCCAGCCTAAAAGGGCGGGTTTTAAGGCATCATTTGGCTCTTTGTCGCTCATAGGCGAGAAAAAGGAGGATTTTATTATGAATGTATTAGCAATTTCCTGCCACCCTGACGATATGGAAATTTGTTGCGGTGGCACATTGCTTCGCTGTGTGAAGCGTGGCGACAATGTAACTGTATGCCATGTTGCCAACGGCGATATGGGACACGTGGAGATAGGCAAGGAAGAACTCAGAAAAATTCGTATCGGTGAAGCTAAAAAGGCGGGCGATATGGTAGGCTTTAAAACCGTTACCTGCGATATTGGCGACCTACTTGTGAATGCTGCGAGCAAGGAGCAGCACGATAAGCTAGTTAAGATTATCCGTGATGCTGATCCCGATTTTATTATCACCCACGGTCCTGATGACTATATGGGCGACCACACGGAAGTTTCTCAGCTTGTTTTCAAGGCTTCATTTGCGGCAACTGTGCCTCATTATGAAGAGCACTTAGGCAAGGCTACACGCGTTGTGCCGATTTTCTATATGGATAATTCGGCGCTGCTTAACTGCGAGCCGACAGAGTATGTTGATATTACCGACGAGCTTGAAACTAAGATTAAGATGCTTGATTGCCACGAAAGTCAGATAGCTTGGCTTGCAGACCACGATGATAACGACATTGTTGAGCTTACCCGCACAAGTGCCAGAATGCGCGGAATTCAGTCGGGCGTGAAATACGCCGAGGGCTTCAGACAGTGCCGCATAGACCACAGAATTGTAACCAAAAGATTATTACCGTAAAAATAAATTTTATATATAAGGAGAGTTTATTATGGATTTTAATTCAACAGTTAAAGGTTCAGCATTAGAGGGTTTTTATCCTGAGGGTTGGGATTTCGAGAAAATCGACGCCTGCATTGATGCGCCTGAGAAAATCACCGAGCCGCAGAGCTTTTGGAATAAGGGCTTTACACCTGTTCAGTGCGATTCTTTAGGCGAGTTTGAAACCTACATGGGCCACGAAATTGCTATGCAGATTCGTTTAGCAAAAGAAAGAAATGAGAAAATCGCATTTATTCTGCCTGTAGGACCTATGGGTATGTATAAATGGGTTGTTTACTTCCTTAAGGAGTGGAAGGTATCTTGTGAGCATGTTCACACCTTTAATATGGATGAGTGGGCAGATAGCGAGGGTAACACCTTAGCACCCGATAACTCGGGCGCCTTCCAGTACGCTATGGAGCAGGCTCTATTTAATCCGTTGGGTGAGTTAACCGTTCCTAAAAATCAGAGAAACTTTGCAACTAAGGCTAATCTTCCGACCTATCCTGAGAAGATAGACGCGCTCAAAAAAGAGGGTGCAAAGTTAGTTCTTGTTTACGGTATTGGCAGAATGTGCCATATCGCATTCTGGGAGCCGACCTTTGCAGCTGATTATACAACTGCAGCCGAGTGGGAAAATGCACCCTACAGAATAGCGGCAAAAATTCATCCGCTCACAGTTGAGCAAAATGCTCTTACAAGCTTTAAATCAAGAACAACATTACTTCCTTGCCGTGCTAATACTATAGGCCCTGGAATATTCCTGAAGGCTGATTATGCTATCGGCGGCGCCGACGGTACACTTGGCCGCGGAATGCAGTGGCAGGGTATGTCGCTTTGGATGACACTTCGTTACGGCAAAACTCCTTGGATTACATCTTCATATATACCCACTCTTCCCGGAAGACTTTTCTTCCTAAAAGACCTTGCAGGTCCGCTTACTGCTGAGTGTAACTAATATGGAAAAAACAGGAATTGCCGTTTGCGGCACTCTTATTGTAGATAAAATCAACGAGATTTCGCTTTATCCGAACTGTGGCGAGCTCACCCAGATTAAAGGTGTTCAGAGTTCTGTTGGCGGATGCGTATGTAATGTGGGCATTGACCTTAAAAAGATTTGCCCGAGCCTTAATGTTAGCGCAATAGGGAAGATAGGCGCTGATGATAACGGCGAATTTATAAAAAATGAGCTTTCAAAAAACGGCTTGGATATATCGGAACTAACAGAGGTGGACTCGGCTGCAACGAGCTTTACACAGGTTATGAGTGTTAAGGGCGGTCAGCGTACGTTTTTCACCTATGCGGGAGCAGACGGTGAATTTACTGCCGATGATCTTGATACCGATAAAATATCGCCTAAAATTTTGCATATAGGATATTTTTTGCTGCTTAAAAAGATAGATGAGGGTGAAGGCCTTAAAATGCTCAAAAAAGCGCTTGATGCGGGCATAGAAACCTCAATCGACCTTGTAAGTGAAAATTCGGATAGGTATTCGTTGGTAATTCCTTGCCTTGAATATACCGATTATCTTATAATAAACGAGTTAGAGGCGGGCAAGCTCACAGGTATCGAGCCGTCAGAGAAGAATCTTCGCGCTATTGCCCAAAAGCTTAAAGGTATGGGCGTTCGCAAAAAGGTTATTATACATATGAAAAACGGTGCCGTTTGCTGCTCTGAGAGTGGAATTACGGTAGCGGGCTCGGTTGATATACCGAGGAGCGAAATTAAGGGCACAACGGGCGCAGGAGATGCCTTCTGTGCAGGCGCTCTTTACGGAATATACTGTGGAAAGAGCGATGTCGAGATACTCGATTTTGCTTCTTCCAGCGCAGTTATGTCGCTTCGCAGTGCTGATGCTACAAGTGGGCTTTGCGAGGAAAAAGAAATTATAGAATATTGTAAAGAAATAAAAAGGATGGAAATATGCTTGTAAATTTAAATGATGTACTCAAAAATGCGCAGAAAGAGCATTACGGGGTAGGACTTTTCAATACGACCGATACAGATATGCTCGAAGCGGTAATTTCAGCGGCTGAAGAACTTAATTCACCCGTAGTAATTGGTACTGCCGAGGTGCTTTTGCCTTACGGTGAACTCAAGCTTATCGCCCCGTCTATACTCGCTGCTGCAAAGCGTGCTAAGGTGCCGGTTGTTATGCATTATGACCACGGCCTTACCTTTGATAGATGTATGGAAGCGTTAAGACTTGGCTTTTCTTCTATTATGTTCGATGGCTCTGCAGGTGATTATGAGAAAAATATTGCCGATACGCGCGAAATAGTAAAGATAGCACATTCCTTTGGTGCGAGTGTTGAGGGAGAAATCGGTCATGTAGGTCAGGCTTCAAGTGAAGATAACCTCCTTACCGATATGTATACCACCGCCGATGAAGCCGAGGCTTATGTAAAGGCAACAGGGGTTGACGCCTTGGCTGTTGCTATTGGAACTGCGCACGGTGTTTATAAGACCAAGCCGCAAATGAATCTCGAGCGACTTAAGGAAATCAGAGAGAGAATTGACACTCCGCTTGTTCTCCACGGCGGTAGCGGTTTGTCGGACGATGATTTCAGAAACACCATAAAATACGGAATTGCAAAGGTAAATATTTTCACCGACCTTTGCCTTGCTGGAAACAGAGCTATGGCAAAAGGACTTGAAGGCAATATGGATTATCTGAGCATCCGTAATCTTAAGGTCGAAGAGATGAAAGAGGTTGTAAAAAATAAAATTCAGCTTTTCGGTTCAGTAAATAAGGCATAATCCAACACCCGAGTACCAAGGTACTCGGGTGTTTTCAGTCTTTTGGCGACACTGCAGGTAGGTTCCCCAAATTATTGTTTTCACTGCCGTCGGGAATAGATTTCAGATATTCATTGTCTCCTCTGTGCGCAATACCCACATTCGCAATTTCTCCCTGTTTAGCCATTTCTACCGCCTGTGGTTTTT
Organism: Acutalibacteraceae bacterium; assembly: GCA_045656145.1. Classification (GTDB taxonomy): domain Bacteria; phylum Bacillota; class Clostridia; order Oscillospirales; family Acutalibacteraceae; genus SIG565. Next base: position 5,484 of record JAZOQP010000035.1, on the reverse strand, counting down.
CAACAATGCTCTGATCAGATAATTGGTAACCTGTTATCTTTCCGTTTTTTTTAACAAGTCCTATAATTCTTTTAGCATCAGGTCGGGGCTCTGGAATCTGGTCAAGTGTGTTTTTTACAAAATCGCCTGAATTCATATTAATCGCTCCTCTTTTAAAGTTTGTGATACAAGCGGATAATTATACATGCTCAGGGAATATAATATATGTTGGAGAGTGGTATTATGTATAGCTTTGATAATTTTTGCAGTATATTTCGTAATCGTCCGAGTGCAGTGGCTGTGATAAAGGGGAGCGAACAATTTCCAGACCTTCGCGGCAAGGTGTTTTTTTATAATCTGAACGGCGCGGTAATGGTGCGAGCCGAGATTTTAGGACTGCCCACAGGCAGCAAAGTTTGCGGGAATCCTATATTTGCATTCCATATTCATAGCGGCACTGAGTGCGAAGGCGACGAAACCGATGCTTTTGCTGGTACTGGCGGACATTATAATCCTGATAACTGTCCTCATCCGTATCACGCAGGTGATATGCCACCGCTGTTTTCGGTAAACGGCATGGCGCTCTTATCCTTTTTAACAGGCAGATTTACTTTATCCGAAATATTGGGCAAGACGGTTATTATACATGGGAGTCCCGATGACTTCACAACCCAGCCGTCAGGTAATGCAGGGCAAAAAATAGCCTGTGGAACAATTATTAAAATATAAGTAGATAAAAATATAAGGTGCACAGGGGAGATACCCCTGTGCACCTTTTGCCAAAAAAACATTATCTACAAAGTACAGGACACAGAGCCGACCTCTGTCATCCCTTGTTCTCATTTGCAATATCATCAAAAAAATCCAATAACTTAAGAATTGATGATAAATCCAAAATAAGACCAATTAAAAACATTATTGGGATAGCAATTAACAATTCCTTTACCGATTGAAGGAATAAGCTATAAATTAAACATATTGGCAAAATAGAGGCGTGTGCAGGTGAAACTAAAATAAAAGCAAATATAAAATCTTTTTTTACTAATTTGAAATGTTTGCATATTAAAAAAGTTTTATTTGGTTTCAACTCATTTACTCTAGGCCTCTCACCTGTTTCATAGTATATTGCCGTTGTAGTTTGGCTAACTTTTCTAAAGTAAAATCCAGGAGTATCATCATAATAAGTATTAGCTTTAAAAATTTTAACACTACTATAAACTTGGTCAGCAAACGCTTCTAAATTTTGATAAAAAGTACTGATATTTTTAAACTTTTTAATCTTAATCACAAGATACACCTCACTATATATTCATTAAAACACAGAGAAGGACAGGGGACGGAGTTGTGTCTTTTAATTAGGACGCGGAACTGTACCCTGTGTCCTTTATCTCATCCACCGACCGCTCTCTTAAATATCGCAAATATCATCGATAAAATTTAAAAGTTTGAGTTTTTGATAAAAATTCAAAAAGAAGAAAAGTCCAATAGCTAAAACACATTCCAAAATCAAGCTTTGTATTGTATCACCAAAGAATAATAATCCATACACAAAAGCTATAATGAAAATAGGCCAGTAATCAATCGTATCTATAAGTACTAAAAACACATAATCTTTTCCGAATATTTTTTTATTCCAACATAATAAAAATGATTTATTTTCTGTTATACCTTCACTTTTACTTTTTTCTCCAGTTTCATAATATATGGTTGTTCTATTGTTTTTGATATTATAGTAAAAGCCTATTTCGTGATATTTATAGTTGGTCTTTTTAAATATGTTCAAATCATGGCCGCAATCTATAGCATTATTACTTAAATTTTCATAAAACCGTTCAGGACTAATTCTTTTGATTTTTATCATGTTATTCCTTCCTACGCAACTAGCAATACACCTACTCCTACTTTAACAGGGGTCTGCCGCCGTCGTAAATAAACCAATCCGACAAATCAACCGAACCGTATATCTCGTTTGCGCTGATTTTCTTGATTAAAGTGTGATACTGGTGCCATTTTTTAAGCCATTTTGTCAAATAATAGATTCCAAAACCACTAAATACAACAAAAAAATAAATAAGTACTAACATACCATATCTTGAAAATTCGTGTAGTATCGTAAGTATAATTGAAATGCCAATAAACACAAAAGCCGTTACAAATCCCATATCTTTTAAAAGAATCTTTGTTCCATACTTCTTAATAATATTACACAACTCATCAAAATTGGAGCTTTCTTCTATAATCTTTACATTATTCCTATCACACTTGAATACTTGCCAATGAATATGATTTTTTTCAAGTTCTATTTTTTTTGATACATAAGTGAGTTCTAAAAAGGAATCTTTATTAATATCAAATTTTAAATGATAAAAAACTTTATTTACATGGATAATATTATATTTTTTTATATGTGATTTACTGATATTATTTTCTTTATTACGAACTATCCTTAAATGATGCACTCCATTACTAATCGGGCAATTAATATAAACTTTGTTTGAAATATGTTGAATATCAACTATTTTTGTTTCATCTATATATATTTCAAAATCAAGTTTTGTTATATCATTAATTGTACACTTAATTAACATATTCTCACCCTTTAGAATTTAACTTTATAAAAGAAAGTCCTCGTCTAAAACCCATATAGGTGCACTCTTATCTCACGTTGAAAATGAACTGAAGGGATATAAAGCCGATACAAATATTATACCGTATCTTCTAATGCTTTTCAAGATTACAAAATTGTAATTCTTTTGTAACTGTTTTGTAGTGGTATTTTCTGTGTTTAGTGTTATAATCAAATTGTAATTTGTAAAGGAGTGTTTGTTATGAAAAAAATTATAAATTTATTTGTTGTTTTCTTGATGATTTTTTGTTTTGTGGGATGTAGTAAAGCTGATATAACTTATCAAAACAGTGATAATACAGAGAGTTCTGCAATAAACAACGCTGAAAATGCAGTAGCACCTCAAAAAGATAATACTGAAAATCGGTCTGAAGACGATAATATTTTGTTTTCTGTTTTATATAACAAAAAGCCATTTATTACTGCAAAAGGCACAACAGTCTATCTGAAAGATTATAAGCCTGTGTATAAAGAATCTGAAGAGGTTGATTATTACGAAAAGGATAATGTTTTTATTCCCCTCGATTACACCTTTGTCGATTTGGATAAAGACGGTAATAAGGAACTTATAGTTACAGAATCGCCGTATGCTGATAATTATTTAATTCTCCGCAAAGAAAATGAAAAAATTTACGGTTACTATTTATATGTTCGATGGTTTAGTTCTTTAAAAGAGGATGGAAGTTTTTTGAGCTCCGGCGGTGCATTTTCTATTGAATACAACACTATAAATTTTGATGAAAATAAATATAACATTTCAACCCTTGCAACATTTGATTTTGTAGGTGATGAAGAGAAGCCCTCATCTAATAAGTACGGTTTTGAACCCGATTATGAAAAATCTGTCTTTGAAATCGGTGGAAAAAGAGTTTCCTTTGAAGAAATCAAACAATTTACAGATGAATGGGAAAAACGTCCCGAAGCAGAGTGGATAAAATTTGAGCAAACAAATTAAAATGCAAAAACAGGTCAGCTTTTTAGGCTGACCTGTTTTTTATAAAAATTTTCATATAGGCTAGGAAACGGTTCTCTGTCCTCGTATCCTCTTCTGTCCTCTTAATTGTCAAGACGGCTAACCGTCCCCTGTCTCCCACAAATTTTATTAGATTTGTACAACAATAATTTCATTAATCAAGTTTAATATCCTTGAAAATTTCACTTATTTTTTTATCGATGTCACATTCGTACTTATACCAATCACCATTACATAATACTGCATTATCAGTTAATGAAATTGTCATATAAATTTTATCTTCATTTTCATAGGTCCCATAAAAACCAATATGATAAATCTTTTCATTTGGTGCCACTTCTAGCTTTTCGCTCACTTTGATTGAACGTAAAAATGAAGTTATAGCTTCTGAAGCAATAGATTTTACAGGATATCTTTTCAAATTGCCAGTATTTCCATCTTCATAAATAGTTATTCCATTTTCTTCTGTCCAAACAAGAGAGTTTTGAGCTTTTTGTAGTTCCGTTTCGGCTTTTTTATTATCCAACTCCTTTTGGGAGCTCATTTCATTCTTAATGTTTGTAATTACTGAATTTTTTGATTGACCTTGCGTAAACAATGATAAATTAGATATTTTTTTGTTAAGACTTAACTCATTTTTCTTGAAAGGCAAATATCCTTGTGCCATACTGGTCAATTCATAAGGCATTTCATTATATTCTGAATTATTAAGGAAAAGAATATAATCAAAATCATCAGTCAACTTTTCAGAATATTCATCAGCATATAATATATCGTTATATAATCCACCCCGAATACGAACTTTGATTGTTTCACCTTTTTGAACCTTGCCTTTAATTGTTTCAACTATTTTCATTTCATAAAATGTACAAATAACATTGTGTCCCACATCTTTATAACCTAATTTTCTCAACATTTCCGAAGTGTTAAATGAGCCTAAATTAGATAAAATCTCAACTTGAATTATTAGATCGCTAGCATCTGCCAATTCTTTAACTGAAGAAAAAGTATGCATACTATATCTTGAAAAGCTTTGCAAGTTCCCACCATCATATTCATTTGGTTCGCGAACTTCAGCTTTACTAACATCGTTGCATGCGGTAAAAAAACACAAAACTACAACAATAATTAAAAAAATCTTTTTCATTTTGCTACCTCCATCAATTCACAACATTTTTTAATTTTTATACTTGACTTTTAATAGGTAGTCTGTCTCCCTTTATTGCTCATATACTGTTAAGATTTCTCCTGTTGCAATTTCTTCGCCATTGTCTACAACTGTAAATTTGGAACCTTCTATCAAAAGTTCTTTAGGAATAAATTTCATTTTCATTATAGTTACTTCTAATTCACCGTCTTGCTTTTTATTGTCCTTATGAAATACAACAGGAACTAAATCATTTGTAAATGTTTCATGAAATCGTACTGTATTAGTTTTTTGATGAAACCTTATTCCATAAATATCAAGATTATCTATTCTATTTGTTTTTATATCAATTATTAGTTTCGCATTTGTTTGAGGAACAATATGTTTATGTTTTTCTCTATCATACATAGTTAAAGCACGATTGATACTGAATAATGGGGCAACTACTAAAGGAATAATAATCATTAAAACCAGATAAATTAGCGCATAATTTGTGCTAACAAAAAGCACAAGAAACATCGAAAAAATAAATAATGTCAATATTAAAAAAATTGTTATTTTTGAAAGGAAATTATTTTTATATTTGATTACAGGTAAAAAAACACCCCCGCAATTAGGCAATACCATTAAGTTAAGGAACTAATGAGTAGAAAAAAGAACTTGAATCAACAAGTAAAGTTGGTTTGAGTTCTTTTTTTGTAAAAGAAGGCATAAGGAAAAGACAGACTAAAAAAGTCTGCTGAAAAAGCATTGCAAAAG
>JAZOQP010000034.1:0-3483 GCA_045656145.1 Acutalibacteraceae bacterium | reverse complement strand
GCTTGAAATGGTGGGGAATACCGCAAAAACCGAAAGCGGTGTAATAAAAGCCGATAGGGTTGTAGTGTGCACTCATTTTCCTTTTATTAATAAACACGGGCTTTACTATTTAAAAATGCACCAGCATCGCTCGTATGTAATAGCCCTTGAAAAAGCAAAAAATGTAAACGGAATGTTTGTTGATGAAAATGACAAGGGTTTATCATTTAGAAATTATGGGGATATACTTTTGCTTGGTGGCGGAGGGCATAGAACCGGGCAAAAGGGCGGCGCATATAACGAACTAAGACACTTCGCTAGAATTAATTATCCTTATTCGGAAGAGAAATATTCTTTTGCAACTCAAGACTGCATTACACTTGATTATGCGCCGTATATCGGTAAATATTCTAATGGAACCGAAGGGTTATATACTGCCACAGGCTTTAATAAATGGGGAATGACTTCTTCTATGGTTTCGGCAGATATATTATCCGATTTGCTAACAGATACCCCGAATGAATTCGCCGAAGTTTTTGACCCATCAAGGAGTATTTTAAAGCCAAAACTCATTGTAAATGCTTTCACCACCATTTCGAATTTACTATTTCCAACCTTTAAGCGTTGTCCTCATTTAGGATGTGCGCTTAAATGGAATAAGCAGGAACACTCTTGGGACTGCGCCTGTCATGGTTCTAGATTTAGTGACCAAGGTAAACTTCTTAACGGTCCTGCAACCGATGATATTAATTTATAGGTTACTTTCATTGACATTTTCTATTCTCTTTAGTATAATATATTGGAAATATATTTAAAGTAGGGAAATAGATGATTTGCAATAATATCTTAGATGCTATGGGAAACACCCCAATGATAAGACTTAATCATATGACGGATGAAAACTCCGCCGAGATTCTCGTTAAATTCGAGGGGCTTAATGTTGGTGGCTCTATAAAGACTAGAACAGCCTTTAATATGATTCGTGATGCTGAAGAAAAGGGGCTTATCAATAAGGATACCATAATTGTTGAGCCAACAAGCGGAAATCAGGGGATAGGCTTAGCTCTTGTTGGCGCCGTTAGGGGTTATAAGGTTAAGATTATTATGCCCGATTCGGTAAGCGAAGAGCGTAGACTCTTGGTTCGCCATTATGGAGCAGAGGTAATCTTGATTCACGATGCGGGAAATATCGGTTTATGTATTGAACAATGCTTGGAATTAGCGCTTAAAATGAAAGCAGAGGACCCAAATGTCTTTGTTCCTCAGCAGTTTGAGAATCCCGCTAATCCTGCCGTTCAGCGAGATGTAACCGCAAGGGAGATTTTAGAGCAGGTTGATGGCGAAATTGATGGTTTTTGCTCAGGTATTGGCACAGGCGGTACCATCACAGGTATTGGCGAGGTTTTAAAGGATGCCAACCCCAATATGACCATTTGGGCGGTCGAGCCGGAGAATGCTGCGATTTTATCGGGAGGTTCTATTGGAACACATATTCAAATGGGCATAGGCGATGGCATTATCCCCGAAATACTTAATCAGTCAATTATAGATGATGTTTGTATAATCAAGGATGAAGAGGCATTAAAGGCATCCAAAGATTTAGCTAGTAAAGAGGGTATTCTTTGCGGTATCAGCAGCGGCACTAATGTTGCAGCGGCAATTAAACTTGCAAAGAAACTTGGCAAAGGGAAAACTGTGGTTACGGTGCTTCCCGATACCGCCGAAAGATATTTTTCAACACCTTTATTTGAATAAAAGAGTAGCATTTGCTACTCTTTTTTTAGTTATTGACACATATAATTTAAGGTATTATAATGAATTTATAGGATTTTGTCGAATAAGGTGATAAAATGACATTTTTAGATTGGCTGTATAGTCATTATCCTGAAAACTCTGCTTGCAATGGAAGATATGGTCTTCTTCATATCTCTGTAATGGTGGGGATGGTTCTATTTTCTCTTTTAATTTATTTTCTTTTTAGGAAAAGTTCAATTAAATGCCGAGAAAATGTTATTAAGGTTTTAGCGGTATTGGTGTTAATATTTGAAATTAGCCGCCGAGTTATAAATATTTCAAGAGGAATTAATGATTTTGACACTCTTTTATATGTTCTTCTACCTCGTCCGTGGTGCGCTATATCTTGCTGGTTTTTAATTTTTACAGCGTTTCTTAAAAAAACCTCTCTTTATAATTTTACAAGTGCCAATGCGCTGTTATGCGCCCTTATTTTCTTTAGCTATCCGGCGGTTGGTTTTAATGATAGATACATACTTTTTGAAAATGTTTATTCAATCGGCACACACACTTTATTGTTCGTTTCGGCAGTAAGCACTATTTCTTTAGGACTTACCAATTTTGAAATTAAAAAGAAAACCATAATGCCATTCATAATTATGCTCTTAAGTGTTTTCGCTTATGCCTTTATAGAAATATTCCTGCTGAATGTTGAACCTGACCCACTTTATTTTATGAGCGGAAATGATGTTCAGTCCTTTTTTGGTGTCAACTATGGAGCTTATCTTATTATTTACGTTTTGTTCCTAGCATTTTATTTTAGTCTTTTTTATATTGTTCAATATTTTGCAAACAAATTCAAGAATAAAAAAGCGGCTTAAAACATAAATTACTATTGGTGATTTATGTGAGAAAAAGTGTTAAAAACCTAATAATAGCTCTTGTAATTCCATTAGTAGTTGGTGGCTTATCCGCACTTCTTTCGGGCGGTATGGAAAATTTCAGTTCAATTAATAAGCCGCCCTTATCTCCACCTGGTTGGTTGTTTCCAATTGTTTGGACAATTCTTTATTTAATGATGGGCTTAGCCTCATATCTCATCTTTAATGCAAAGGCTCCAACATATAAAAAGAATTCGGCTTTGCTTTTTTATGGAATGCAACTTTTCTTTAATTTCTTTTGGTCGATATTCTTTTTCCGTTTTGAAGCATATTTGTTTGCATTTTTATGGCTTTTGGTAATGTGGATGCTAATTATCATAACAACCATTAAATTTTTGAGTGTTAGGAAATCGGCAGGAATTTTGCTGCTCCCTTATCTTTTTTGGGTAACCTTTGCGGCATATTTAAATTTAAGTATTTATCTGTTAAACTAGCGAAAACGGCCTGAATTTTCAGGTCGTTTTTTTAAAATTTTGTATTATTAAAATATTTGCCAAAAAAATTTAAAAATTGTCTATTTTTTAATTGACAAATCCCTGTTTTTTTGTTACACTAATCTTGGCAAATAATTATAAAAAAAGGAGTAAAAACTATGAAAAAATTATTAAGTTTGCTAATTGTTCTCGCAGTTATGCTCGGTACCTGCATTATGGGTATCGGCTCAGCAGCTTTAGCTGTTGAAACAAGCCCCGATTCCGACTTCATCGCTTTTGATGGCGTTATTGAAGAATATATCGGACCCGGTGGTGTGGTAGTTGTTCCTTCAACTATCGAAGGTGAGCCGATTTATGAAATCGCTGCCTATGCATTTGCAAATAACCCAGATATT
>JAZOQP010000033.1:0-2000 GCA_045656145.1 Acutalibacteraceae bacterium | reverse complement strand
GGTAAAAATATCGTTACCGCAAGGGTGCTTTTTCTTCATTAAAAGTTTGTCACCAATATTAATATCCAAAACTTTCCCTCCGCTCATAATTATTCAAAATATATTATATACTATAACTCTAAAAAAGGCAATATATTTTAAAGCGGAATTCGGAATTTGGAATTCGTAATTACCTGCATTAAAAATCGATTGACAAAAGCCATAATTTGCTGTAATATGTATGTATTTCAAGAAAAGGAAGGTTGATAACTGTGGACGAAGGTCCTGCGGTCAGTATAATTTTATTTATAATTTTAATAGTGTTAAGCGGTTACTTTTCGGGTACCGAGATTTCTTTAGCTTCAGTTAACCGTATTCATATGATGAGCAAGGCTTCAAAAGGGAAAAAGAGTGCAAAGCGTGTGCTTTGGCTACTTGATAACTTTGATGAGGCTTTGTCTGTTTTGCTTATTGGCAATAATGTTGTGAATATTGGTTGTGCAACCCTTGCTACTGCTATAACCCTGCATTTAGGCGCATATTGGGTTACGGTGGCTACTGTTGTTGCAACTGTGGTTATTTTTATTTTTGGGGAGATTTTGCCAAAATCCTTTGCACGTTCTTGTAACGAAAAATTTGCCGAATTTGCTTCCCTTCCGCTTATAGTTTTAATGAAGGTTTTAAAGCCTGTGTCGGTTTTCTTTACCGCCCTTTCGGCAGTTGTTTCTAAACCATTTAAGCAACACGCCGAAAAACAGGTTACAATGACCGAAGAAGAGCTTAATGATATTGTGGAAAACATTTCGGTTGAGGATGGTTTTGATGAAGAAAAAGGCGAACTTGTAAAATCCGCACTTCACTTTTCTAACTCGACTGCTAAGGATATTATGACCCCTTGGGAAAAGGTTGAATATATATCAGTTGCCCTCAAAACACCCGAAATACTTAAAATTCTTAAAAAATCAATTCACTCACGCATTCCTGTTACCGACCGCAAAGGTAACATTAAAGGTGTTTTGCAAATAAGAAACTTCTTTAAAGCTTATATGAAAAATAAAAAAACTGTTATATTGGCAAGTATTATTGACTATCCGTATTATGTTGATGCAAACGAACCGATTGACGATGTTTTGACCGAAATGAGTAACCATCGCCGTAATTTGAGTTTTGTTAAAAACGATGAAGGCGAAGTAGTGGGCATACTCACGGTTGAAGATATTTTGGAAGAACTTGTGGGCGAAATTTACGACGAAAACGATATAGGGGGTGCTTTAAATGGTTAGTACCCTGCGTTATGTGTATATCGGTCTTTTGGTTTTGGTTTCGGCATTTTTCTCGGCTACCGAAATTGCCTTTTCTTCGGCTAACCCTGTAAGACTTAAAAGCATGCTTAAAAACAAGGATACGTTGTCACTCAGAACGGCTATTCGTATTTTGGATGATTACGATAACCTTTTAAGCAGTATTTTGGTTGGTAATAATATTGCCAATATGGCGGCATCTTCTATTGCAACCATTATTGTTATTAGCTGGTGGGGTGAGGGCTATGCCTGGACTTCTACCCTAATTATGACCCTTATTATTTTAACCTTTGGCGAAATTATACCTAAGGTTATTGCAAATGTATTGCCTGAAGTTTTTTGCACCCTTTTTGCTTTGCCGATTTATGTTGTTTCGATAATCTTAAAACCATTTAATATTGTAATAACCGCATTTGTTAATTTGGTTTCTAAAATTTGGGCAAGCAAAATGGACGATAGCGAATCGGTATCGGAAGACGATTTTGAAAATATTATCGATATTGTTGAAGATGAAGGTGTGCTCGACGAAGAACAATGCGACCTTTTACAAAATGCACTCGATTTTGATGAAGTTTTGGCTTACGAAATTATTACTCACCGTGTCGATTTGGAAGCGATTGACATTCGTGACCCCTATGAAGTGAACATTCGCAAATGTGAAGAAACTACATATTCTCGTTTGCCTGTGTATGAAGATACAACTGATAATATTATAGGTGT